>NZ_JBHZAL010000040.1:0-53440 GCF_042754245.1 Nocardia sp. NPDC059228
CGGCCGGTTGACCCCGATCGAATTCGAAACCATCATGTCCCCAGCAGCCCGACAGGCTGCTTAACCACTGTCACCCGATCCTGCAGCAGCCCCGACCGCTACTGGCTGGCTCAGATGATGGATGCCTGGACCAATACCGTCCACAACCCCTCGAGCGTGCGCCCGCAGGTGTCCGGCGGCGGTCAGTCCGGTCCGTTCACGTACGCCGTCACCGGCCCCGGTTGGAACGGGCAGCTTCCCGATGGGCTCACTCGCCTGGACATGCCCACCGGTACGACATGGATCATCATCCGTTTCGCTCTCAACAGCCCGGACGACCACGACGCGGTCGTCGCTCTGCAGAACCAGATCAAGCTCATGCCGCTGAGCGCCTGGACCGCCAACCCGGACACGCCCACGCCCAATGGTGCACCGGGCAGCATGTCCGACAGCCCGGCCAAGCAGGTCCAGAACATGGACGGCGCAGCCTTTTTCGCCAAGCTCAATGAACTGATGGCGGCCGATGCTCCCGCACCCGCCGACGCCGACGCGCTCGCCCGATTCGCCGGCCTGGGCATCAAGCCCGGTGGCTCGGTCACCGGCATCGACGCCGACACCTTGAATTCCGCGGTCCGCGACGCCCAGCAGCGGATCCACGACTACAAGAACCCGAGTGCCAAGGATGTCAACGGCTGGAGCTATGCCACCAACCTCGGCACCTACGGCACCGATTACCCGTTGCGCGCCAACACGGCGTTGACCGCCCTCGGCGCGAATCTGCCCGCCGACGCGATCTATCCGATGATGGGCAATGTTCCCGCCGACTCCGGCGGCACCCCGCGCACCTACCGATGCCACTTTCCGGCCGGCCAGCTACCGCCCGCGGACGCCTTCTGGTCGCTGACCGCCTACACCGCCGACCACTTCCTGGTTTCCAACCCGGACAACATCTACTCCGTCGGCCACCAGCCCGCCGTCACCCCCAACCCCGATGGTTCGGTGGACCTCGTCCTGCAGGCCGCCAAGCCCGGACCCGAAGTTCCCCAGGGGAACTGGCTGCCGATCCCATCCTCGGGGACGTTCAATCTCGCCATGCGCCTCTACGCACCGCGCGACGACGCCGCCAATGGAAGCTGGCAGCCGCCCGCGCTCACTCCGAACAGCTGAACCGCGTTCATGCCGGCATGGGCGCGAGCCAGGAGTGGCGTTCATGCCGGCCGATACGCGAGACACGTTGCGAGGGTGGGAAGTTCAGCCGACTATCGAGGCACGGCGATCCGGCGGGGCCGGGCGCAGGTGCCGGACGACGGCCAGGTCGGTGGGCTGGGCGTGGCGGGTGTCGTAGCGGTCGAAGACCGCGGCCAATTCCGGTGACCAGCGCGCGAATTCGGCTCGGATGGTCCCCTCGGTCTCCAACTGGCACACCACGCCCAGCGCGGTCAGGAAGCAGCGCGCGAAAGGGGTGAAGTAGGCGGGCATGTCCAGTTGCCGGTGGACATTGGACAACCGCGGCGCCAGCACCGAGCGGACGTGCCCGCGCAGCCAGGCGGTGGTGAGCCGGAAGGTGGGCACGGTGAGCGGTTCGCCGACCGCGTCGAGACCCTCGGCCAAGGCGGCCACGTCGTAGTTGCGTCCGGGTCGCACGAAGCCGTGCCGACGCACCGCCGCGTCCAATTCCGGTATGCCGCCGTTGAACGCGGCCTCCATCACCTCGCCCACCAGCGCCTCGAAGCCCGGGGGCGGCCAGGGCGTGCAGGCCCCGAAATCCACCACGCCCAGCCGCCCGTCGGGCAGCACCCGGAAATTGCCCGGGTGTGGGTCGCAGTACAGCAGGCCGGTGCGCGACCAGGTCGACAGCAGGAAACGGATAATGAGCATCCCGACCCGGCTGCGCTCCTCGGGCGCACCGGATTCGATGATCCGCGAAACCGGTGTGCCGGTGAGCCATTCGGTCACGATCACATCGCCGCGCTGCGTGATCACGCCGGGCACCACGAAATTCGGATCGTCGGCGTACGCCTCGGCGAAGCGCCGCTGATGGTCGGCCTCGGCCGCATAGTCGAGTTCGTCGGCCACACAGGTGCAGATGGCCTCGGTCACCGCGGGTACGTCCGCGCCGGGCGCGAACACCGTGGCCAGCACCGAGAGCCGGCGCAGCTGTTCCAGATCGGCGAGCACCGCCTGGTGCGCGCCCGGATACATGACCTTGACCGCCACCGGCCGGCCGTCGCGCCACACCGCGCGATGCACCTGTCCGATGGAGGCCGCCGCGGCCCGCCGATCGTCGAATTCGGTGAAGTGCCAGCGCCAGTTCTCGCCCATGCCCGCGGCCATGGCCTCGCGCACGGTGCCGGGCAGCATGATGGGCACCGCATCCTGCAGCTGGGCGAGCGCGGTGCGGTACGGCGACGCGATCTCCGAGGGCAGCGCGAGTTCGTAGAGCGAGAGCAGCTGCCCGAGTTTGGTGGCGCAGCCCTTCAATTCGCCGAGTACCTCGAAAATGTGCTGAGCGGTGCGCATCCGGATCTCGAAGTCCACCTCGGCGGCGGAACGGCCGAGGGCCCGCTTGCCGACCCCGGCGGCCTGGCGGCCCGCGAATGCGACCGGAAGACCGGCGATTCGCGCATTGCGGACCGCGCCGCGAACCGGCGGCCTGCCCCCGTCGTCCCCCGACCGTTCCCCGATACGCCGAATCGACATTGCTCACCTCGTCGTGTGCGCGGCACCGCGCCGGCGTCCGGTATGGCCCTCACCAGGGCCGATGAGTAGCCCGTCACGGCGCATGCACGTGCAGTTTGGCACACGAAAGTCTAAACTGTCTGGGACGTATCCGAAAGTTGTCGAAAGGTGACAGGATGGGTGCCCAGACGGTCGTGTCCGATGTCGCGGAGGAGCTCGCTCGCCGCGTCGCGACCGGTGAGTACGCGCCCGGTGATCTGATGCCGTCGGTCCGCCAGGTCGCCGAGGAATTCGATATGAACCGGGCCACAGCGCAATTGGTGCTGGGCCGGCTGGAGTCCTACGGCTTCGTGGACGCGCATCGTGGCCGCGGTTTCACCGTCCGGGATGTGCGCCGCGCGGGCGGGGTGGATGTGTATCGGCGGCTGTTCCGGCTGTCCATGCACGCGCCCGAGGTGGCCGCGGAGATGTTCGGCAATATCGTGGCGGCCGAGCGCGCCATCGTGCTGGAGGCACTGCTCGACTACACCGCCACCGAGCGCGGCATCGAGCCCGCGGTGCTGACCGCCGCGGTCGATCAACTCGAAACCCAGGCTCGCAGCACCGAACCCGATCACGCCCGGATGCTCGAGCTCGAGGTCGGCCTGGTGCGCCTGGTGCTCACCGATCTGGGCCGCACCATGCAGCGCGCGGTGCTCAATTCGGTGGGGGAGATGCTGTTCGAGGTGCCGGAGGCGGTGCAGGCGTACTTCGCGGCCTCCGCCGATCTGCACGTACTGGTGTGGCGGGCGCTGCTGGCGGTGTGGGAATCCACGGCCGGTCCGTCCCAGGCGCAGCTGGCGCTGTTCGAGGATCTGTTCGCCATGTACCACGAGAAGGTACTTGTCAGATTCGACGAACTGCTGGGTACGGGCCTGGATTCCGCGGTGCACCGGCAGAGCGCGTCCGCCTGATCAGACGGCGGTCGCCATGGCCGCCGCCACGAGCGCGCCGATGATGGCCAGCGCTAGCACCGCCAGGATCACCCGGTTGCCTTTGGTGGGTGGCTCGGCGGGTGGATGGACGGTCATGGATCTGTCTCCTGTCGATATGGGTGGTGGAGGCCATCGTATTCCGGGGGCTCCCAATATGTTTGGAGTCCTCGACGTTGGGGCATTATCTCGGCCGCTTCCCGGGCCACGCCGAGGAAACCGGGTGGCCGATCAGGAAACGCGCCACCCGCTCGACCTCGGGTCCGGTCGTCACCCCCATGGGGACCCAGCAGATGCGGGGCAGGCGCTGGTGAGCCGGTAGACCAGCCAGGATTCGACGCGGAGCGGCAGCAGAGCACGATTGCGCGCGACCGCGGCGACGATCCGGCGGCCGGTCCGGTCAGGGTGCATGCCGAGCAGGCTCATGCCCTTGACCACGCGCTGACGGCGCGCCGACCCGTCTCGACGATCATCCGGCCCGCAGAATCGAGCGCAGTCGGTAGATTTCGTGCTCAGTAGCGGCCGAACAGCACCGCGGCATTGTGGCCGCCGAAACCGAACGAATTGTTCAGTGCGAAGCCGAGCAGGATGGACCCTCGTCCCCTGGATTGTCCCAGACAGAATGGAGACGGGATCTGATCCTGGCTACTCGACCCCGCGCGCCGAACTGCGTGGTCCCGCATCGCCGGGTACATTGTCTGAGACGGAAATTCGAGGAGGAGGAGAACGACCGTATGACCGAGGCGCTGCCCGACCGGCCGAGAGTAACCAGACCACCCCTGCTCGCCCGCCGCTGGACCATCGACGACATCTCCGACCAGACCGGCCGGACCGCCGTGGTCACCGGCGCCAACAGCGGACTCGGTCTGCGCACCGCGGAAGCCCTGGCGGCCAAGGGCGCGCACGTCCTGCTCGCCTGCCGTAACGAGCTCAAGGCGGCGGCCGCGCTGGAGCGGGTGGGTGCCGCGGCCACCGGCCCCAAACCCGAAGTGCTGCCACTGGATCTGGCCGACCTGACCTCCATCCGCCGCGCCGCCGACCACCTCGACGTGCGCGGCACACCGATCGACATCCTGGTCAACAACGCGGGCGTGATGGCCCTGCCGCGGCATCAGCGCACCGCCGACGGTTTCGACGCGCAGTTCGGCACCAATCACCTGGGCCACTACGCATTGACCGGACTACTGCTGCCCCAGTTGTTGCGCGCACCCGAAGCGCGCGTGGTGACCGTGTCGTCCATCGCCGCCTGGGGTGGCCTGATCAACTGGCTGGATCCGAATTGGCGTGTGGTGTACAGCCGTTGGCTGGCCTACAGCCAATCCAAACTCGCCAACCTCTTGTTCACCGCCGAACTGCAGCGGCGGGCCCGCGCCGCCGGATCGACGCTGACCGCAGTGGCCGCGCACCCGGGACTGTCGGCGACCAATCTCTACGATTCCGGCCCGGAGAAGGGTGTGGCGGCGGCCTTCGCGGCCGTCCAGCAGCGAATGCTGTTCTCGCTGGCGCAATCCGACGCCAAGGGCGCGCTGCCGCAACTGTATGCGGCGACCATACCCGGTCTGGCGGGCAACTCCTACTGCGGCCCGGCCTTCGGGGCCTTCGGATATCCTCGCCGCACCCTGCGAAATCCCCTCGCCTACAGCCGATTCCAAGCCCGTAAGCTCTGGGAGCTCAGTGCGGAGCTGACCGGCGTCGACTACCGGTGGGCCTGACCGGCAGCCGGAGCTAGGACGGGTAGACCGCGATCTCGATGAGATTCCCGTCGAGATCGCGGCAGTAGTGCGAGACCATCTCGCCCAGCGCGCCGATCTTGACCACCGGGCCGTTGACGATCTCGACCCCGCACGCGGTCAGGTGCTCCGCGACCGCCTCGGGCCCGGCCCTGGTCACGAAGCAGAGGTCCTGTGCCCCAGCGGCTTCGGTGGCCCCGGTGGTCCAGTTCGGGTCGCTGTCCAGCGCACCGACCGGGCGGAGATTGATCTTCTGATTCCCGAAGGTGAGCGCGAGCCGCGCGGCGGGGCCGAACCGCTCCACGCTCATGCCCAGCACACGGGCATACCAGTCGGCTGTCGCCACCGGGTCGACACAGTTGATGACCACATGATCGAAACGGTCCACGGTGAATGCCATGTCCGCATTCTCCGTGCGTCCCGCGGCAAGATCAACGGCGGCGCAACAGCATTCCGCGAATGTAGGCCGCCTGGCCGGAATGCTGAATATCGTCGTCGACCACGCTGATCAGGCGGACTCCCAGGGTGACCGGCGGATCCCAGCGGGTGTCCACGATACGGGGCAGATCGGCGTCGGTGAGCGCAGACACGTACCCGATGGTCTGATCGTGCACCGCGTCGAAGTAGCCGAGCAGCAGGTCGGCGGAAACGCCGTCCAGCCGCGCCACTTCGGCGGAACTGTGCGCGTATCCGGTGGCGGAATCGTCGAAGGGCAGGTCGAATCGCTTCGCCCAGCCCTGCGCCGTCCACACCTGTTCGAGGCCCGCGACATCCGCGATGTGATCGTCCTGCACGCGGGTCAGATGCCAGATCAGCCAGGCGATGGAATTGGCATCCCCGTCCGGCCGCGTGGCCAGTTCCGCCGGGGTGAGCCCCTCCACCGCGCCGTGCACGTTCTCCTTGATCCGCCCGAATGCGTCCACCAGCAAGTCAGCGCTCGTCATGCCCTCATCCAATCACCACGGGCCGGAGGTTATTCCGAGGCGCGCGCCCAATCCGGAACCCAGGTGCCGGGACGGTCCACATCCGCGCCGGCCAGATGGCCGTGCAGCGCGGCCAGCGTGGGATGGGGATCCGCGGCGCGCTGGAGCAGGGAGTGCGGGTAGACGGGCGTGGGATCGCGCAACGGCACCCGCCGCAGACCGTGGGTGTCGGGCCAGAGGAAACGGGTGTCCTCGCCGACCAGCGTCGCGACCTCCGGGGAGTCGGCGACCGCGTCCAGCAGCGGCTCCAGGCCGAAGTTCGGGCCGACCGAATCGATGGTGAGATCGAAGGCCGCGGCGAGTGACGCGTAATAGGCCGACCATTCGGTTCCGCTCACCAGGCTCGGCATCCAGATGCGATGACCGGCCAGATCTTCCGGCGACACTGTCCGCGCCCTGGCCAGCCGGTGGGCCGGGCCGACGAGCAGTTCGAGTGGCTCGTCGAAGATCGGCGTCGCCTGCAGGCCCTCGGGCAGTGCGTGCCCCGGCGCGGGCACACAGCGGAACGCGGCGTCGACCGAGCCCTCCAGCAGCGCCTCCATGGCCGCGCCCGCGTGCGGGAGCCGCACCACGTCCAGTTCGAAATCGGGATGGGCGCGGTGGAAGTCGCGCAGCAGCCCGGCCGGGGCGAGCTGGCGACCCACCACATCCACGCGCAGCGCCCGCCGGCCCGGGCTCACCGAGGCCAGGGCGCGTTCGGCGGTGTGGAGCAGGGTGCGGGCATGGGGGAGGAAAGCCTGCCCGTCGAGAGTCAGGCGGGCGCCGCGCGCCGTGCGGGTGAACAACCGGGCGCCCAACGTCTTCTCCAGGGCCGCAATGCGTTTCGAGACCGCCTGCTGGCTGATCGACAGATCCGTGGCGGCGTCCTGGAAACGTTCCGTGTCCGCCACCGCGACGAAGGTGCGCACGGCCTCGAGATCCATGCGACGAGAGTATGCGCACAACGTCCGGTTGTGGCTCGCGGGCGGTTCGGTTGTTTGATCCCGAGGTCGCGGGTCTGCTTCGATCTTGCCGGACAACGACGACGGGACGGCGCGAGGCGGGCGGTATGACGGGCAGGCGGTCACTGGGACGCGGATTCGGCTGGTTGTGGACGGCTTTCGCGGTGAGCACGGCGGGATCGTGGCTGGCCTTCGACGCCTTCCCCTTGATCGCGGTGCTGGTCCTGCACGCCGGGCCCGGGCAGGTGTCGCTGCTGGCGGCCGCCGGACTGGCGGTGGGCGCGGTGGTGGCGATACCGCTGGGACCGTGGATGGAATTCCGGCGCAAGCGGCCGGTCATGATCGCCACCGATCTGGCGCGCTTCGCGGTGGTGCTCAGCGTGCCGCTGGCATTCGCGGCGGGCGTGCTGAGTTTCGCACAGCTGGTGGTGGTTTCGGTGATCGTCGCGGCCTCGGACATCGCATTCCGGGCAGCGTCGGGGGCATACCTGAAAACCCTGCTGCCCAAGGAGGACCTGCTCCTGGCGAACGGGCGATTCGAATCGACCATGTGGACAGCGAGCGTGCTGGGCCCGCCGCTCGGCGGCGCGGCGATCGGGATCTTCGGACCGGTGGTCACCGTGGCGGCCAACGCCGTCAGCTTCCTGTTGTCCGCCTTGGGAATTCGGGCCATCGGCGGCGGCGAGCCGCAGCCCGCGCCGAGCGGGAGCGCCGGCTTCCGGATGGGCGACCTGGTCGAGGGCTGGCGCTACATCCTGACCCACCGCGCGCTGCGGCCGCTGTTCGTCAACACGATCCTGGTCAACGGCCTGATCCTGGCGACCCAACCGCTGCTGGCCGTCATCATGCTGCGCGATCTCGGCTATGCGCCCTGGCAGTACGGGCTCGCGTTCGGCATTCCCTGCCTCGGCGGCCTGATCGGCTCGCGGCTGGCGACACCGCTGGTCGGCCGGTTCGGTCAGCGCCGGGTGCTGGTCGCCGCCGGGATGCTGCGGGCCTGTTGGGTGCCCGTCCTCGCCTGCATCGGCCCCGGCCTCGCCGGCCTGCTCGTGGTGATCGTGGTGGAATTCGGCCTCATCACCTGCTGCGGAGTCTTCAACCCGGTCTACGCGACCTTCCGCCTCGAACGCGCGGCACCCGACCGCACCACCCGCATGCTCTCCGCCTGGTCGATCACCAGCAATATGAATACCGCGGCCATGACGGCACTCTGGGGCCTCCTCGCTGCCGTCACCGGCCCCCGCACCGCCATCGCGCTCGCCGGACTGCTCATGCTGGCCACGATTCCGCTGTTGCGCCCCAACAGTTTTCCCAACCTCCCCGCCGCGGAACCCGTGGCGGCCGCTACAAGCTGAAGGCGATCGCGCGCAGCACGAGGACCGCGATGAACACCACGGTGAAGGCGAGATCGATCGAGACGCCGCCGAACCGGACCGGTTTCAGGACCCTGCGCACCGGCGCGATCACCGGCTCGGTGAGGCGATGGACGACATCCCGAGCCTTCCGCAGGGCCGGCGGGGTATCGCCGAGCACGCCGATCCAATCGATGATGAGGCGGGCCAGCAACAGCAGCATGAACAGCGTCAGGGCGAGCCCGAGCAGGGAACCGAGGAATGACATGGCGAACTCCTTCGTAGTGGCCGCCCTCAGGGTGATCAACGCCGCGACGCCGCCGAAAGTGCCCTCATCGTCGACCATGCTCGGCAGGTTCGGCGGCGGGCTCGCCGCAGCCGTGCGAGAATCTGGGCTGCTGTTCGCCCAGCTCACTCGAGATCGCACAAGGAGTCGCCGTGAGCAAGAAGTATCTGGTCGGCCTGCCCCTGGCCGTCGCTGCCATGTCACCGGTCCTGGCGGCTGTCGATGCCGCGACCGCCCAGGCCGCCGTTCCGACCTACACCTGTACCGCGCAGACGTGGGCGGGGGAGCAGTTGCCCGCCGTGACGGTGGAGGCCAAACACGGGAAGTATCAGGCTCAGGGCGTCGCGCAGACCAAGTGGGGCGGGGTCGCCAAGTTCGCGACCATCGACTGCAAGATCGGCAACTGATAGCGCGAGATCGGTAACCGAATCCGGGCCGCGCTCAGATGGCGCGGCGATGGTTCAGATACGCGAAGGAGGCGAGGCCCAGCGGGATCTGGCACCAGAAGGTGAGGAGCCGGAATCCCAGGGCCGCGCCGACCGCCACCCCGCCGGTCAGGCCCGCGACCGCGGTGAGGCCGGCCGCGATGGTGATCTCCTTGGTGGCCACCCCGTTCGGGGAGGGCAGTAGCGGGGCCAGGGCCACGGTCACCAGTTCCACCACGAACGTGTCGGGCAGGCTGAGGTTCGCGCCGACCGCGTGCAGCACCGCCCACAACGCCACCACCATGAGCAGCGGCTGGATCAGCGCACAGATCCAGAGGGCCGCCGCGCGGCGCGGACGGACCGCGGTGGCAGCCACCGATTTCCAGGCCAATTCGGCGTCCGAGCGGGCGTGCCGCATACGGGAGGGCAGCTGCCGCCAGCCGCCGTGCGCCTGTACCCGGCGGTTCATCGCCCGGGCGCCCACCGCCAGGACGATGCCTCCCACGAGCACGGCGATGATCATGATCGCGGCTGTGTGCCAGAGATTTCCGCCGATCAGGTGGTGCCACCACGCCGAAACGCGGGTACCCAGGTCGTGCCACGGGGGTTGCGCGCCATTGCGGCTCATCAGGCCCGGCGCGGCCAGCGCCGCGATCACCACCAGCGGCACCCGCACCACCAGCGCGGCGAATCCCATCAGCGCGATGGACGCCACCGCGCCGGTATGACTGAGTCCGGTGCGGCGCAGAAACCGCATTCGCAGCAGCAGTGAGGCCGCGGGTACCAAGCCGATGGCGGGTACCGCGAGCTGGAGGGCGAACAGCTGCCGTGCGGAGGTGTCGGCGGGTATCGAACCACGCAGCATGAAAACCGAGGTGGGCCAGAGGGCGAGGGTGGCGAGCGCGGCCAGCAGCAGCCAGCGCGGGTCGGCTCCGGCGAGGGCGTGGACTCCGGTCAGGACCGCATCCCGCTGCCAGAACGCCGCGGCCATCACCAGCACGGTGAAGACGATGGGGGGTAGTGCCTTTCTCGCAGATGCGGGAACGGCCGCCATCTGCCCTCCTAGGTATCGCAGATATCTTTTTTCGCCGGTGAATCGCATTTGCGCAGATCAACATTAACGCGGTCGGTGGCGCGTGGACTCGCGTCGCCCGAGTGGTCCGTGGCGTGTTGCCGGGGACCCGCCTCCTGATCACGGCGTTGCCGGACCGGCGCTTCCTATCGGGCTGGAAGTTCTGCTGGCGTTGGGTGTAGCCGGCACCTGGCGGGCGAGGACTACCTGGTCCGGACCGCGGTCGCGGACCCATCGGTGATTCGAACCGAAGGCAATGGATTGCCGGGTTCATTGAACACGATTTGAAGATCGAAAACGAGTGCGGTGTGGCAGACGGAGAAAATCTTTACAGCCCATCGGTATCGATCACCCGGATTTCGCCAATCGACAGAACGGTCGTCTTCCAAGAGCGCCAGGGCGATTCACCGCAGATCCGGGTAGGCTCGCTGGCGATGGGGAGTGCCGAGATCAAGTCGTAGGGCAGGGACACGACGTGGCGAATTCCATGACCGCGAGCGCAGTGCTTGCCGAACTCGAACCGGTGGCGGAAGCGAATCTGAACCGGCACCTCTCGGTGGCCAAGGAGTGGCATCCGCACGACTACGTGCCCTGGGACCAGGGGCGCAACTTCGCCGCCCTGGGTGGAATCGACTGGGAACCCGGGCAGTCCCGGCTCAGCCCGGCGGCGCGGGCCGCCATGATCACCAATCTGCTCACCGAGGACAATCTGCCCTCCTACCACCGGCTCATCTCCGAGTCGTTCACCCGCGAGCGCGCCTGGGGCACCTGGGTGGATCGCTGGACCGCCGAGGAGAACCGGCACGGAATCGCCATACGCGACTACCTGGTGGTCACCCGCGGCGTCGATCCGGTAGCGCTCGAGCACGCCCGCATGATCTGTGTCGGGACCGGCGTCGACGACCCCACCGGAACCGGTGACCACGCCGTTCTGCACGGGGTCGCCTATGTGACGTTCCAGGAGCTGGCCACCCGTGTCTCGCACCGCAATACGGGCAAGGCCTGCCGCGATCCGGTGGCCGACCGCCTGCTCGCCCGTATCGCCACCGACGAGAACCTGCACATGGTCTTCTACCGCAATATCTGCGGCGCGGCCCTGGACCTGGTCCCCGACGACGCCCTCGCGGCGATCACCGCGGTCATCGAGAACTTCCGCATGCCCGGTGCCGGCATGCCCGACTTCCGCCGCAACAGCGTCCTCATCGCCAAGCACGGCATCTACGATCTGCGCCAGCATCTCGACGAGGTGATCCTCCCGGTGCTGCGCAAATGGAACATCTTCGAGCGCACCGACTTCACCGCGCGCGGCGAGCAGATCCGAGACAGGCTGGCCACCTACCTGGACAAACTCGGCAAGGACGTGGTCCGGTTCGAAGAGCAGCGCGACCGTGCGCTCGCCCGCGATGCCGCCCGCCGGGCCGCCGCGACCACCTGAACCCACCCATGTGAACAGCCACCGCGCTGTCCACAGCCCCCGCCTTTTCGCCGAGCCCTCCCGTCCCGCCGCCGCTAGGGTGTGGTCCACACGAAGGGGGAGGCATGACAGACATGCTGCGCGCCGACATCACGGCGCTTCGAATCATGGCGGCGGGCATCCACTCCGAAGCCGGGGCCATCGCGGCCATCGACCCGGTCGACCTGATCGCGAAAGTCGGTCGGGCCATGCCGAATTCCGCGATCGCCGCCGCCGCCGTCACCGTCGGCGACCCGCTCCTCGCCGCCCTCCGCAGGCTGGCCGCCCACCTCCATGCCTTCGCCGACGCCACCGCCCACACCGCAACCACCTACGAGGCCACCGAACTAGCCCTCGAAACCCAGCTGGACGGCTACCTGCACGGCGCTTCCTGACCGGCCCGCCGGTCCGGCGGCCGCGCGAACAACGAATTGGCCTCCTGCTGAACGGTATTCGCCGTTGGCGCCTACCGGTGCGGCATTCCGCGCCGAGGGTGACCAGTGGCGCGTTGGACGGAGTCGGGCGCCCAGCGCGGGACGCTCGAGCCCGGCGGCAGTGCGGATTTCGCGAATCGGAAGGGATTGCGTGGGGAGGCGCGATGGTGCGAGCGGGGTTTTCGCAAGTGCGAGGGTGGGAGCCGGGCGCCGCGATCCGCGCCAGTTCGGGTGTGGCGGCGGCTGATTCGGCGTTCTCCGGGGCGATGACACAGGTGGGGCGCCTGGCCGATGTCGCGGTCGCCGGGTGGCAGGGGGCGGCGGGGACGGCGGCCGCGCTGCGGGCATGGGAGTCGCAGCTGGCGGCGAACCATATCGGTGCGGCACTGCTCGACATCGCCGACGCGTTCGCCGAGGCGGGCGCGCTCGAGCGGGTGTGCGCGCTGGTCGGGCGGCTCGCCGACGAGGCCCGGGCCACCGGCTGCCGGATCGCGGAGGACGGCACGGTCCGCGGGCCGCGCTCCGATACCGGGAACTCGGCGCTGGACTTGATCTTCCAGGCAGGCTTCGACGCGAAGGCGAAGCAGGTGCAGGCCCGGCTGGTGCCCCTGCTGGATCTCGCGGGGGAGATCGACGAGCGGGTCGGGGCCCGCCTCGGCGCGGCGACGGAGGCACTGGCGGGGCTGGCCGTCGATCCGACGGGCGGCGGGCCGAGCACTCGGATCGCCGGGATTCTCGACGGGACCGCGAGTCTTCCGGAAGATCCCACAGTGCTCTGCGCGCTGTGGAAGTCCCTCACGCCCGCGGATCAGGACGCGCTTTTCGCGGCCGATCCGCTGCTCGGGGACCGCGATGGGATGCCGGCACTGGCCCGCGACCACTACAACCGGATCACCTTAGGGCGGTTGCGGGCCGAGGCCGCGGCGGAGGATCGGCGGCTGGCCGACCGGCACCGGGACTGGACGCGGCACGAGAACCTGCCGACCACCAGCGCGGGCTGGATTCGGTTGCGGGAGTGGGAAGCCGCGCGGGAGGAGGCGCAGCAGCGCGATGCCGGATACGCGGCGCTCGCGAATCAGGCCGGGGATCCGGGCTCGGGCCGGTTGGTACTGACGGTGGACCGGAACGGGCACGGCGCGATCGCACTGAACAATCCGGATCTCGCCGTCAATGTCGCGACCTTCGTTCCCGGTACCGGATCGTCGCTGACCGGTATCGGTGTCGGTGTCGACCGGGCGCGTGCGCTGCTCGATGCGGCCGAGCGAGCCGATCCGGCCGCGCGGACGTCGGTTATCGCGTGGTACGGGTACGACGCACCGCCGGATCTGGCCGAGGCGGCGCGTGATCGCCGGGCTCGGGCGGGCGCGCCCGCGCTGGATCGGTTCGAGAGTGGCCTGCGGGCCGGCCACCCGGGGCTCGCGGCCCATCAGACGGTCGTCGGGCACAGCTACGGGAGCGCCGTGATCGGAGCGGCGGCCAGCGGAGCGAACTCTCTGGCGGCCGACGATGTGGTGTTCGTGGGAAGTCCTGGGGTAGGTGTTGATGATGTTTCGAAATTGCGTTTGACGGGTATTCCTGCGGGCCACAACGGTGCGCACGTCTATGCCACGGCCGACCCCGCTGATCCGGTGCCCAGGTTCGGACAGTTTCTCCATGGGGTCGATCCGGTCGATCGCGAATTTCGCGCAACGGCTTTCACTTCTTCCGGAGCCACTATCGACCTTCCGGTGTTGCGGGCCCTGCCGTTCGATGTCGTGTCACACGGAAACTACTGGGAGCCTGCGAATCCGGGACTGCGGCATCAAGGGGAAATCATCGCCGGACGCTATGGCCAATGATCCCGAACGGGCGGTTCGTTGCGTCGTGATAGCCGTAACTGCTGGTTGCGGATTAGTTGCGGGAGTGCCGGTACCACGGCTCTGGGCGGCCGACCAAACTGGTTTGAAACGGTCGGGTTCATGCTAGGGTTCCGTCAGGTTGGAATGGGAAGTCGGAGACAAATGCGCACTGAGAACATCAATAGAAAGTTCAAACTCCACGACGAGCGCAGGATCGCCGCCCAACTTCCAGAGCAACTTCTTGGTTTAGATGTCGTGGGTTTTGGGAAGCTGGAAGAGTTTCCGGGTGAGTTGCTGAACTCCTTCGGGGAATTTGCGAACGGCTCCGTGCCCCCGCAGTCCCGCATCTATCGCAATGCGCAGCCGAATCTCATCGATGCCTGGCTGCTGGAGCTGTTGCGCGGTGCGCGCATCGGCGACCGCTTCTATCTACGGACCGGGCTGGAGTACTTCCCCTGGGCCGACTGCCGCGTCCTCGACCATCGCTGGCTGGAGTCGCTGCGTCGCGTCATGGGCACCAACCAGGGATACATTGCGCACGACAAGAACTCGGCCGTCATGACGATCGGCACGCAGTACGAGGTGCTCGGCTTCGTCGCCGGCTCCGGCCTGCCGAGCGGGGCCGAGGCCGCGCCGGTCGAGGACGTCCCGACCCGCCGTATCGTCCAGGCCCCCGCCGGATCGCCGGATCAGGTGACCACGGCGCTCAGCGGCGACCTGCGGGCCCGCCGCCTGGCCGCGCTGAACTCCGACGCACCCGCCGCCCGCGACCTGGACCCGGCCGCTGCGCTGGCCTCCATGCCGGATCTGCCCGCGACGCCCGCCCAGGACAAGCCGGCCCCTCAGATCGTGGATGTGCTACCGGTTCCCGCGCCGGAGGCGGTCGCCGCCCCCGAGCCCGCGGCGCTCGAGCCGGCCGCGTCCGCGGCGCCCGAGACCGTCGCCCCGAAGGGCGCCGCGCCGGTCGCCACCCAGCCGATGCCCGGACGCGACGAGGCGCCCACCCAGCTCATCTCTCGCATCGTGGTGCCCACCGAAACCGACTGACTGCTCGCGCGACCCACGGTCCCGATCCGAACTCGCCGGACGACCGTGGGTCCGAACCGAACCGGCCGGGCCCGGCTTACGTTGTTCTGATACGCCGGGCTTCGTTCGCCGAGTTCGAAAGAGCCGATATATGTCGACATTCAATGGGCTGCCCGCCCATGTCCTGCTGGTGCACGTGATTGTCGTGCTGGTCCCGCTGACCGCGGGGTTGCTGATCCTGTGCGCACTGTGGCCCGCGGCCCGCACCCGGCTGATCTGGCCGACTTCCGTCCTGGCGGTCCTGGTGACGGCATTGACGCCGGTGACCGTGGAGGCGGGGGAGTGGTTCCAGCGGCAGCTCGGTAATCCCCCGGTGGTGGACGAGCACGCGCGGCTCGGCCATCAGATGTTGTATTTCGTTGCGCCGCTGCTGGTTTCGACCGTGCTGCTGGTCTTCGTGCACCTGCGGCGCGGCCGCGGGAAGCCGCTGGGCCGGGTGGTGCCGGCGGTGATCGCACTGCTGGTGATCGCGAGCGGCGCGGCGGCCGGGTGGCAGACCTACCGGGTCGGGGACTCGGGGGCGCACGCCGTGTGGAACGGCGTGCTCAACCACTGACGGAGACGACTGTCGTGACCCGGCGGCCGGTCTGCGGGGCGGTCGCCGGGCCACGGCAGTGCGGGCACGGTCAGATCTTGCGGATGACCGTGACGACCTTGCCGAGAATCTGGGCGTCATTGCCCGGAATCGGCTCGAACAGGGGGTTGTGCGGCATCAGCCACACCTGGGATCCGGTGCGCTTGAAGGTCTTCACGGTGGCCTCGCCCTCGATCATGGCGGCCACGATGTCGCCGTTGTCGGCCACGTTCTGCTGCCGCACGACCACCCAGTCACCGTCGCAGATGGCGGCGTCGATCATGGACTGGCCGACGACCTTCAGCAGGAACAGCGAACCCTCGCCGACCAGTTCGCGCGGCAGCGGGAAGACGTCCTCCACCGCCTGCTCGGCCAGGATCGGGCCACCGGCGGCGATCCGGCCCAGCACCGGGACGTAGGTCGGGGCAGGGTGCTCGTCGGAGGCGTCGGCCTCGGTATTGACCGCGCGCAGCTGCGACACGCCGGCGGTGGCGCGCACCGCCGTCTCGTCCAGGCCCCGGACATCCACGGCGCGTGGGCGATTGGGGTCGCGGCGTAGGTAGCCCTTGCGCTCGAGCGCCCGGAGCTGGTGTGCCACCGAGGAAGTCGAGGTGAGGCCGACGGCATCGCCGATCTCGCGGATGCTGGGCGGATAGCCGCGGTCGTGCACCGAGGTGCGGATGACCTCCAGTACCTTGCGCTGGCGCACGGTCAGATCGGCGCCGACACCGGACGATTCGGACAGGGGGCCGTCACCGCCGGGACCAAGGGGTCCGTTCTCACCATCCGCGCCGCCGTGTTCGCTCACCGCCGCCGTCCTCCGTTCACTGCTGTCGCTCACCGGAATTCGTTCCCGGATGCGGTTCATCGTGCGTCCGTGGAACTCGTGTCTCGACTGTAGTCCGTGTGACGCGTGTGATCAAACATCTGTTCGACGCATGTCGGGGAAATCAGTGACATTGTCGGTGGGCCGTGGTAGAAATTCGAACATCAGTTCTTCGAACACATGATCGAGTCAGTTGTCCAGCATCATTCGGTCCGCCCTACTTTGGAGGTTTCTTCGATGCGCGCCGTGGTCAGCGAAATCGACACTCTGGGAAGCGATCTGGGATTCGACAGCATCCCCTCGGAGCTGCGTTCGGATCGGTTCCGGACCGGGACGCCCGCGGCTGCGGGCCGTCCCGTCCTGGACCGCCGCCCCTGCCGCGCGCGGGTCCGGCCCGTCGCCGGCGCAGATGTTCGACGCGACCATGTCGTCGTGCGACACGCGGCCCGGCGCGCCCGTGGCGCGCATCCGCTGGACCGGGTGCAGCGCGCCCAGGTCGGTCTCGCGGCCCTGGCCGTCACCGCATTGATGAGCGCGCTGGCCGTGGCCGGTCTGATCGGTCTGGCCCACTTGCGTTCCGGCGACTTCGATTCGCAGACCACCCCGTCCTCGGTCCAGCTGGTCCGGGCGCCGGTGCGATAGCGAGCCCGCTGCTGTGGTAGTTGCCCGGTCATAGCCGTTATTCGGGATAGAGCTCGACGGCCATGGGCGTGGCCGGAAATGCAGATTGAAAACTGAAACGTGTTGCTAGCGTCCCCCTGGATGTGACAGAGGCTACATCCGCGCGGCCCGTGCTCCGGCCCGCGCGCACAGCGACAGGGGGCGTCGATGCCGAGAGTTCGAGGGCTGATTCGGGTGGCCGGTGTCCTCACCTGCCTGATGATCGGGCTGGTGATCGCACCGGCCGCGCATGCGGAGTCCGCCTATGCCGCGTATCTGGATGTGCCGTCGGTCAATGGTGACGGCGCGGGCGGCGGCGGATTGAATCCCGCACTGCCCCTGGATCCCGACACCCTGCGTGCCGCGCTCGACGACGCGCGCGCCGCGGGTGTCGAGCCGCGGCACTACGCGACCCTGCTGCATCAGTACTGGCTGGTCACCGCGACCCAGAATGCCGACATCGACCTGGCGGCCTGGGATCCCGGGCGCGGCGTCGCGGCGAATACCCGCACCTTCACCCAGGTCTACGTGAACTACCTGCGGCTCGACAACGCGCACCCGGACTACTGGTGGACCGGACTGGCCGGGCTCGCCGGCGGGTCGTTCGCGTCGGGCTTCTTCGACATGGGCGACGTGTCGGCGATTGTCACCGTGCCGGGCATCCATCAGCTCGGTGACGCGGTGGCCGATCTGCTGCGCGGCACCCCGCCGCAGCTGCTGGACATCCTGCCCGCCGACATCCGGACCCTCGGCACCGCGGGCGAGCGGCTCACCGCCGACGATCTGGCCTGGTACCAGACCCGGCTGATGATCATGCAGAAGCACATCTTCATCGACCAGGTACCCATGCACGAGGCCTACGCAACCGCGGGCCTGGCCGGTGTCGAGGAGATGTACCGGGCCGGCGTGCTGGACGAGAACGCCATCACCGCCTGGCGCGAGATCGATTCCGGCACCCCCGACGGCCTGGCCGACGCCGCGCTGCGCATGACCGACCGGGAACAGAACCAGATCATCGCCGACCAGTGGGATGTCACCTCGCACGGCCGCGGCGACATGGGCCGGGTCATGACCTACGTGAGCACGATCGCGGGCAAGGCCGCCGTTCCCGGCGTCCGCGCGCCCGGCGTCTTCGCGCCCACCACCCTCACCACCGGCGCGATGTCGCTGCGCGCTCCGCTGCCCGACTTCAACTGGGCCGACCGCGACGCGCGGTGGAACTACATCACCCACGACCTGCTGCCGCGCTACCTGGAACTGTGCGCGAATCCGGCCGCCGCGAGACCGGTTCTGGCCGTGCCGTTCCCGGTCATGCTGACCAATGGGCGGCTGGTGCAGCGCTTGCCGGATCTGCTCGCCGACCTGACCTCGCAGTGGCAGGTGACCACCTGATTCCGGCCTGTGGATACGGGCGGACGCCGCCGACCGGGTCCGTCACGGTATCCTCGAGATTGCTCGAGGTTGCTGTGGAAGCCCAGGCATCGACGAAGGATCCCGGATGCATTGCCCGTACTGTCGTCATCCCGATTCGAGGGTGGTCGACTCGCGTGAGGCCGAGGAAGGCACCGCCATCAGGAGGCGACGTGCCTGTCCGGAGTGTGGGCGCAGGTTCACCACGGTCGAAACCGCGATCCTGTCGGTCGTGAAGCGCAGCGGTGTCACCGAGCCGTTCAGCCGCGAGAAGGTCATCCGCGGCGTCAGCCGCGCCTGCCAGGGCCGCGAGGTCGATTCCGATGCGCTGAACCTGCTCGCGCAGCAGGTGGAGGATGCGGTGCGTGCCAAGGGTTCCCCCGAGGTGCCCAGCCATGAGGTCGGCCTCGCCATCCTCGGCCCGCTGCGTGATCTCGACGAGGTCGCCTACCTCCGATTCGCCTCGGTCTACCGATCCTTCAGCTCCGCCGAGGATTTCGAACGCGAGATCGCCGACCTGCGCAAGCACCGCGCCGACCACACCGTGGGCGCGGCAACCAAGTAAACGGGCGACCGATACCGGTCACCCCACATCGATTCCCGGTCCGGCCCCGAAGAATTCGGAGCCGGACCGCTTCATTTCCCGGCGTCTCATGTCCGGCGGAGGGGCGATGCGCCGGCCCGCAACCGGTTTGGGAGAAGGCATGTGCGCATGCCCGTGGTGTTGCACGAAAGATCGTGCCCGTCAGCGCTTTTGCTGGGGCGGGCGGCGGGCGATGTCGATCGCCTTCTCGATGCGCTTCGCCGACACCGGGTAGGGGGTGCCGAGTTGCTGGGCGAAGAGGCTGACGCGGAGTTCCTCGATCATCCACCAGATTTCGACGATGTCGCGGCCGCCCCGGCGCGCCTCGGGGAGATTGCCGACGAGGCGGTCGTAGGCGGCGTGGACGCGGTCGAGTTCGGCCAGGCCGGCACGGTCGCGGTTGGCGGAGGCGGGGAGCGCCTCCAGGCGCAGGCGGGCGGCCTCCAGATAGCGGGGAAGTTCCCGCAGCCGGGCGCTGCCCCACTCGGCGATGAATCCGGGGAAGATCAGGTCGTCGAGCTGGTGCGTGACATCGTCGGTGGCGTCCCGGTCGCGGGATTCGGCGAGGGCGGCACGCAGCCGGTGCGCCTCGGCGAGAACCGGGACGACCGAGCGGACGATGGTCGCGACGGCCGTGGTGAACCGCGGGCGGACCTTCTCCACCAACGCCTGGAATTGCTCGGGACTGCGCACCGGTCCGCCATTGACGGCGATGAGTTCGTCGGCGGCGCAGGCGCGGCAGTCCTCGACCAGGGCGTCGAGGGTGCCGTACGGATTCTGGCTCAGCGCAAGGCGATCGGTGGGCGGCAGGCCCGCGGTGACGGCGCGGGTATTGGTGGTGACCGCGCCCAGCAGCAGGGCGCGGGTGCCGGTGCGCATGGCGGTGGCCTGGGCGGCGGGGGAGCTGAGGACGCGTACCGCCACGCCGTCCGGCTCCGCGACCAGGGCCGGATAACCGGTAATGGTCTGACCGCTGACCTGGCGCTTCACCGAGGACGGCAGGGTGCCCAGGGATTCGGAGGTCCACACCGTGGACGGGGCCCGCTCGGCGGCGTTGTTGGCGCGCGCTACCGACTTCGAGACCTGTTCCGCCAGGCTGGATTTCAGTTCGGCCAGGCTCTTGCTGCGGGCCACGACGGCGCCGGTCGGGTCGGTGGCGGCGAAGGTCATGCGCAGGTGGTCGGGCAGGCCCGCCGGATCGAGCATGGTGGCGGCGATGGTCACCGAACCGAGCTGTGACAGTTCCCGGGCCAGCCCGGTGCGCAGTGGTTCGGCGCGCGGGGTGAGGCGGTCCAGGGCGGCCTTGGCGAAGTCGGGTGCGGGAACCACGGTGCGGCGCAGCTGTTTCGGCAGCGTCTTGATGAACGCGGCGGCGAGCTCCTCACGCATGCCGGGGACCAGCCAGTCGAAGCCGACCGAGCGCACGTGCGCGAGCTGGGCGATCGGAATGTGCACGGTGACACCATCGTCGGCCTGACCGGGCTCGAACTGGTAGGTGAGCGGGAAGGTCAGCTCGCCCTGCCGCCAGCTGTCGGGGTAGGCGGTCGGATCCAGCAGTGCCGCATCCTCGTTCACCACCGTGGATGCGGTGAAGTCCAGCAGGTTCGGATCGGTGCGCTGGGTCTTGCGCCACCAGCTGTCGAAGTGCCGCACCGACACGATGTCCGACGGGATGCGCTGGTCGTAGAAGTCGAACAGCACCTGGTCGTCGACCAGGATGTCGCGCCGTCGCGCCCGATGCTCCAGATCCGCGACGTCGTCGAGCAATTCGCGGTTCCGCGCGAAGAAGTCGTGCTTGGTCTGCCACTCGCCCTGCACCAGCGCGTGCCGGATGAACAGCTCCCGCGACAACTCCGGATCGATCCGCCCGAAGTCCACCCGCCGTTGCGTCACCAGCGGAATGCCGTACAGCGTCACCCGCTCGTAGGCCGCCGCCGCACCCCGTTTCGCCGACCAGTGCGGTTCGGAGTACGTGCGTTTCACCAGATCCCCGGCCAGCCGCTCGGCCCACTCGGGTTCGATCCGGGCCGCCGTCCGGCCCCACAACCGCGAGGTCTCGACCAGTTCGGCCGCCATCACCCACCGTGGTGGCTTCTTGGCCAGCGACGATCCGGGGAAGATCATGAACTTGGCATTGCGGGCGCCCAGGAACTCCCGGGTCTCCGCCTCCCGCACACCGATATGCGACAGCATGCCGGCCAGCAACGCCTGGTGGATCGACGTCACATCCCACGGCAGCGAGTCGTTGTCCAGCCCCGCCTTCGCCGCGAGGGTCTCGGCCAGGCCGGACTGCCCGCTCGATCCCGCGCCGCCGCCCCGGCGGCCCGAATCATTGCCGCGTCCGCTGGAACTGCCGCGCCCGCTGTCATCGGCGCGGCGCGAATCCCGGCCGCGCACCGATCCGCTGCGACGCGTGTCCTCAGCGACCGATGCCGACTCCGCTCGCCCGGCCTCGGAGCTCTGCCCACCACGCTGAGTGGCATTGCCGCCGTTGATGTTGTGGCCCTGCACTGAGCTTGCGGCGGCACCGCCGCGCTCGGCGGATTCGGTTCCGGAGCCGTTCCCGTCGCGCCCGGCACTGCCGGTACCGCTGCCACGGCCTGGGTGACGGCCGCGGCGGTTGCGCGGGTTGTTTCCGGCGTCGTCGGAAGACGCTGCGGTGCGGTCGAATTGGGCGTCCGAGCCCGCGGTGTTCCAGCCGAGTCCGCGGGTGATGGTGCGGAGCTGGCCGTGCAGGTCCTGCCATTCGCGAATGCGGAGGTAGTGCAGGAACTCGTCGCGGCACAGGCGGCGGAACTGGTTGGAGGACAGGGCGTTCCGCTGTTCGCGGAGGTAGTCCCAGAGGCGCAGGTAGGCCAGGAAGTCGGAGCCCTCGACGGTGAAGCGCGCGTGTTTGGTGTCGGCGGCCTGCTGGTGTTCGACGGGGCGTTCGCGGACGTCCTGGATGGACAGGGCCGCGACGATGATGAGGACCTCGGCGAGGCAGCCGCCGCGGTTGGCCTCGACCAGCATGCGGGCCATGCGCGGATCGACCGGGATCTGCGCCATTTCGCGGCCGATGGGGGTGAGGATCAGACCGGCGTCGGGAATGTCCTTGCGCGCACCGGCTTCGGCCTCCGCCCGGGCCAGCGCGCCGAGCTCCTCGAGCAGCGCGATGCCGTCGCGAATGGCGCGGGCGTCGGGAGCCTCGACGAACGGGAAGCTCTCGATATCGCCGAGTCCGAGCGCGGTCATCTGGAGAATGACGGCGGCCAGGTTGGTGCGCAGGATCTCGGGTTCGGTGAACTGCGGCCGGGATTCGAAGTCGTCCTCGGCGTACAACCGGATGGCGATACCGTCCGCGACACGGCCGCAGCGACCGGACCGCTGCCGCGCCGATGCCTGCGAGATGGACTCGATGGGCAGCCGCTGCACCTTCGTGCGTATGGAGTAGCGCGAAATGCGTGCGGTGCCAGGGTCGATCACGTAGCGGATGCCCGGCACCGTCAGCGAGGTCTCGGCCACATTGGTGGCGAGCACCACGCGCCGGCCGGTGTGCGATTCGAATACCCGGTGCTGCTCGGCCGCGGACAGCCGCGCGTACAGCGGCAGAATCTCCGTGCGCGGCAGCCGCATGTCCCGCAGCGAATCCGCGGTGTCGCGGATCTCGCGCTCGCCGGAGAGGAAGACCAGGATGTCGCCGTCGCCCTCGGCCTGCAGCTCCCGCACCGCGTCGCCGATGGCGTCGGTGGGGTCGCGGTCGACGATCCGGGTGTCCTCGTCGTCGGGGTCCTCGGAGGTGACCGGAAGCTCCAGCGACAGCGGCCGGTATCGGACCTCCACCGGATACGACCGTCCCGACACCTCGACAATCGGTGCGGGCGTGCCGTTCTCGTCGGAGAAGTGCCGTGCGAACAGCTCCGGGTCGATGGTCGCGGAGGTGATGATGATCTTCAGATCCGGCCGCTTGGGCAGCAGCTGCTTGAGATACCCGAGCAGGAAGTCGATATTGAGGCTGCGCTCGTGCGCCTCGTCGATGATGATCGTGTCGTAGCGGCGCAGCAGCCGGTCCCGCTGGATCTCGGCGAGCAGGATGCCGTCGGTCATGAGTTTGACCAGCGTGCGGTCCGACGCCTGATCGGTGAAGCGGACCGTGTAGCCGACCACGTCGCCCAGTTCGGTGCCGAGTTCCTCGGCGATGCGCTCGGCCACGGTGCGTGCGGCCAGTCGCCGCGGCTGGGTGTGGCCGATGGTGCCGCGGATCCCGCGCCCGAGTTCGAGACAGATCTTGGGGATCTGGGTGGTCTTGCCGGAGCCGGTCTCACCGGCCACGATCACGACCTGGTGTGCGGCGATGGCGTCGGCGATGTCGTCGCGGCGCGCGGAGACCGGTAGCTGCTCGGGATACCTGATAGCCGGGACGGCGGCGCGGCGGGCGTCCACCCGGCGCTGCGCGGCGTCGATATCTGTTTCGAGGTCGGTGAGATCGCCGCCGCGGGCCTTGTCGAGCCTGCGACGCAACCGGTGCTCGTCGCGGATCGAGAGATCGGCCAGGCGGGTACGAAGCTCGCGAGAGGTGGCGGCGGTCCTGGTCATTGCATCGTCAACGATAGCGAAGAGTCGGTCCGGGCCGGTCGGCGCGGTATCCGGCGGCCCGATCTCGCGCTTGCCCGAAGTGTGCCGCACCGGCGTATCGTCCGCGGTCGGGCGGTTCGGCATGCGACCATCGGGCCATGGCCGTCAGAGGTGGAACGCCCGCGTGGATCCGGGTGCTGCGCATCGTCTTCGGAATCCTGGGCTTGGTCGCGCTGGTCTGGATTCCGCTGCGCAATGTGGGCAACCCGAACTATTCGTATCTCAACTTCTTCAGCTACTTCACCATCCAGTCCAACATCCTGGGCATCATCGTGCTGCTGGTCGGCGGGCTGCGTGACCCGGCCGGCCGGCGCTGGCAGGTGCTGCGCGGCGCGGCCACCCTCTACCTGACCATCACCCTCGTCAACTACGCGGTGCTGCTGGCCGATATCGATGTGCAGCTGACCGAGCGGTGGATCAACGACACCCTGCACCGGGCGATCCCGATCGTGCTGATCGCGGACTGGTTGCTGGTGACCGCCGGTCTGAAGCCGACCATCCGGCTCATCCTGGGCTGGCTGGCCTACCCGCTGGCCTACGGCGCCTACACGCTGTTGCGCGGGCCGTTGGCCGATTGGTACCCCTACCCGTTCATCGACCCCCGCGACCAGGGCTACGCCCAGCTGTCCGGCGGGCTGGTGATCATGGCCGTGATCTTCGCCATCCTGGGCGTGCTCGCGGCGGCGCTGAACGGGCTGGTGCCCAGGGCCGTCGGCCGCTGACTCCGGCTCGGAGCGCCCGGGTCATGAAGACACTGCGCGAGTCATGAAGACACTGTGCGGGTCATGAAGACACTGTGCGGGTCCGCCGCGTAATCCGAGAACGGCCCGCACGCTTCGAACCCGTAGCGCTCGTACAGCCGCACCGCGGGCCGATAGAACTCCGACGCCCCGGTCTCCAGGCTCAACCGCGCGTATCCGCGCGTGGCGGCCTCGGCGAGGATGTGCCGCAACAACTGTGAGGCCACCCCACGCCCCCGGTGACTCGCCGCGGTCCGCATGGACTTGATCTCACCGTGCATCGGATCCAGCTCCTTGAGCGCCCCGCACCCGGCCAGTTCCGTGCCCTCCCACGCCGACCAGAAGGTGATCTCCGGCTTGCGCAGCGCCGCCACATCGAGGGCGTGCATGCTGTCCTCGGGCGAGTTCGCCAGCATCTCGGCAACGTGGGCCTCGAGTAGTCCGATCACCTCGTCCCCGCTCAGATCGTCGATCACAATGCGCATGCCGTCAGGCTATCCGCCGAGCTCGGGACCATGACTGCATGGGCCGCGCCCCCGGTTCCGGGTACTGACCGCACGCGCCAACCCGCCGACCTACCGTGCCATCCGTTCCAGTGTGGTGCGTGTGCACTCCTGCGACCGGTGAGACTCGGTGTGGTCGGCCGGATTTCGTGAACATTTCGGGTTGTCCGGCTCGGCTGTTCGGGCCGTCGTGGGGCGAACCGCAATCGCACGGTTCCGAGGGTGCTGCCGCGGGGCGTCGGATACGTGCACGCCGGCTCGAAGCTGAAGACGGCCCGGAAGCCGCAGGGCTCCGGGCCGTTTCCACGCCGCCGGACCTCACATGCCGCGAGTTCCGGAATGGCCCGATCAGGGCGGTCAGCGTTCGTGGGTTTCCTCCAAGACGGTCCGGCCGACCCGCGCGTACCGGGCGGGGGAGCGACGCTTCAGATATTCGGCGAAACCGAAGCCGCCCAGGGCGATTGCGGCGACCAGCCACGGGGTGGCCTTCAGGACCAGGGAGCTGGATTCGGCGCCCGCGGCGGTACCCATATTGAGGACCAGCAACCCGACCACCCCGGCCATGGCGAGGCCGCCCAGCAGCGGAGCCAGCACGGTGCGGAACCAGTGCCGGCTCTCGGGGTGATGGGTGCGGAAGTAATTGAGCACCGCGAAGGAACAGGCCGCCTGGACCACCAGGATGGCCATGGTGCCGAGGATCGCCAGCAGCGTGTAGGTGCCGGAATAGGGATCCTTGCCCGCGATTCCGAAGCCCGCGACCAGCGCGCAGGCGATGACCGTCTGGACCACGCCCGCGATGTGCGGTGAACCGTGCCGAGGATGGGTGCGGCCGACGGTGCGCTCGAGCACGGGGAAGACGCCCTCCCGGCCGAGTGCGTAGAGGTAGCGGGCGGCGCAGTTGTGGAATGCCATGCCGCAGGCCAGCGATCCGGTCATCATGAGCCACTGCATGGCGCTCACCGCCCAATGCCCGACATAGGTCTGGGTGGGGTGGAAGAACAGGTCCATCGGGTTGTCGGAGGACGCCAGCGCCGCCGACTCCCCGATGCCGTTGCCGGACATGGCCATCCACGACACGAGTACATAGAACACGCCCACGCCGATGACCGCGATCATGGTGGCCTTGGGGATGATCCGTTTGGGGTCACGGGATTCCTCGCCGTACATGGCCGTCGACTCGAATCCGACCCACGACCAGAACGCGAAGAACAAGCCCAGCCCCGCCGACGGCCCGGTGAAGGCATGGACCGGATTCAGCGGCGCGAACGAGAATCCGTGCGGCCCACCGCCGTGCAGCGCCACCGCGATACCCATGATGGCCAGCACCGCGCACTCGGTGCCCAGCAGCACGACCAGGAACTTCTCCGCGACGGCCACCCCGAACCAGGTGCCCAGGGCATTGATCGCCAGCATGACGATCGCGAACACCCACCAGGGCACGTGCACACCGAACTGTGCCGCAACGGTATTCGTGCCGAAGCTGGAGAAGATCCCGACCAGCGATCCCTCGAACACCATGTACGCGAAGGTGGCCAGCAGTCCCGCCGCCAGCCCGGCCGAGCGGCCCAGTCCGAACGAGATGAACCCGTAGAACGCGCCGGTCGCGGTGATGTGCTTGGACATGGTGGTGAAGCCCACCGAGAACACCGCGAGCACCACCATGGCGATCAGGAACGCGGCGGGCGTGCCCGTCCCGGTCCCGGCCGAGATCATGAACGGCACGTTGCCGGTCATGGCGGTGATCGGCGCGGCAGTGGCGATGGCCATGAACACCACCCCGAGCAAACCCACGGCATTGGCTTTGAGGCGGTGCACCCCGTCGGGTGGATTGGCGCCGGGCGGCGCGGCGGTGGCGCGTTCGATCTGCTGCGTCATGGATCCGTCTCTCTGCTGCGCCCGCCCCGGAATCACCGGGTGGCGGGCTCTTTTCCGATGGCGCGGAACGCTATAGGCGGTCTGTAACAGCGGCGGGTGTGCGACGGTGACCGTCAGCGGGAAAGGCGCAGGATATTTCTCTCGCCTCGAGACAAACCGATGTTACCTGTGTTTACGCCCTTGCAATACGGATCGGCGACGCTGTGGCAACCCGTTGTCAGGGAACTGGTCCAGAGAGAGGCGCACGGATGAGATCGGCTGCGCCGAGTCGGCCCCCGGTGTCCGGACGTTCGCCGGTGCGCGGATTGACCCGGCGCGAACTGCCTTTCGTGCCGGTGTTCGCGCAGTCGGTCGCGGCCATCGCCCCGTCGGGAACGGCCGTGGTCACCCCGGCGTTCGTGATCGGCGCGGCCGGCGGCGGGGCGAGCGTGGCCGCGTTCCTGGCGGCGGCGCTGCTGGCCTGGGGTGTGGCGCTGGTGATCCGGCCGATGGCGCAGCGGCTGGCGGTGACCGGCGGGCTGTACACGTATGTGGCCAAGGGGCTCGGTCCCGCGGTGGCCGTACCGGTCGGCTGGTCGGCGATCGCCGGGTACGCGAGCGTCAGCGTGGCGGGGCTGATCGCGGTCGGCACGTATCTGGACCAGGTCGCGGTGACCGCCGGACTCGGCGGATTCGGCGGGACCGCAACGATTGTCGCGCTGCTGCTGATCGCGGCCTCGGCCGCGGCCGTGCTCATGGTGCGGGGGATCCGGCTGTCCGCCTCGGTGACCCTGCTGATCGAATGCGTCTCGGTGGTGACGGTCCTGGCCCTGATGGGCTACCTGCTGACCCGCGACGGCGTCGGCGCACAGGCCGGCCGCGCCTTCGAATGGCACGGTGGCACCGGTGGTCTCGCCATGAGTGCGGTGGTGGCCATCAGCGCTTTCGTCGGGTTCGAGAGTGCGACAACGCTGTCCGCCGAGGCCTACCGGCCGTTCCGGTCGGTGCCGCGCACCCTGGCGTGGACGCCGATCGCCGCCGCGGTCATCTATCTGATCACGGTGTCCGCGCAGGCGGTGGCGCTGGCCGCCGCGCCGCCGGGCCTGGCCGCCGGTTCCACACCGGTGACGGACCTGGTGTTGCAGGACAATTCGCGATTCCTGAGCGCGGTGCTGGACCTCGGGGTGGCGGCGTCGTTCTTCGCCTGCACGGTCGCCTCGATCAATGCCCTGGTCCGTGTGCTGTTCACCATGGGCCGCGAGGGCATCGCCCCGGCCGCGGCCGGTCGCACGCACCCGCGTTTCCACACGCCCGCGCCCGCGATCGTCGCGGTGGTCGGCGCGGTGACGGCCTGCGCGGTCTGGTACCTGCTGTCGGGAGCCGAACCGCAGGACGGGATTCGGAGCTTCCTCACCCTGAGCGCGCTCGGCTATCTGGGCTCGTATCTGCCCGCCTGCCTGGCCACTCCGGCGCTGCTGCGCCGCATCGGCGAACCCAGCCGTGGCATGGCGCTGCTCGGCACGGTCACCGCGACCCTGCTCGGAATCCTCATGGTCGCCGCCGCGGTATCGGCCCGCAACGACAATGTCACCGTCGTGATCGCCTACGCCGCGGTGCTTGCGGCCGCCGCGCTCTTCACCGTCGCGCTGCGGGTCTGCGCGCCGGATCGGTTGCGCGGTCTCGGCATCTACGACGAGCCGCAGCGCGCGGACCTGCTGCCCACCGCGACCTTCCGGTAGGCGCGATGAAGGACTCCCGCCGCACCACCACCGTCTCCAACTCCATCGCCATTCTCGAGGCGGTCGCCGACTGCGGCGTGGGCGTCACCGCCAAGGAGATCGCCGAACGCCTCGGCATCGCCCCCGCCACCACCTATCGGCTGCTGAACTCCCTTGTCGCCGACGAGTATCTGGTCCGCACCGCCGATCTGCGCGGCTTCGCGCTGGGCGCGCGGCTGCACGGGTTCGCGGCCGCCATCCGGATGCCGGTGGTGCCTGCGGCCGCGGACGCGCTGCTCGGCGAATTCCGTGCGTCCACCCGATTCGCGGTGCACCTCATGAACTTCCGCCCGGCCGCGGTCCAGGTGCTCAGCGAGGACCCGGACCATCCGATTCCGGGCGAGCGGGAACTGTCACGGCATCTGCACGCCTCCGCCGCGGGCAAACTACTGCTCGCCGCACGGACCGAATGGCGCACGCTGGTCGCGCACCCGGTGCGGATCGCGGCGCGCACCAAGATCGATCACACCGCCCTCGCCGAGGATCTGCGGACCGTCCGTGAGTCCGGATATGCCAGGGCCGCAGACGAACTCGTGCCCGGCGTCGCCTGTCTGGCGCTGCCCATCTACAACGCTCTGGGCAGCCTCGCGGGTGCGCTGTGCCTGAGCGGCCCGAGCAACCGGCTGCCGGCGCTCGAGACCCACCGCGATCCGGCCCGTGATTGCGCCGCCCGCCTGGGCCCGCTGCTCTACTGACTCGCCCCGCTGCTCCATCGACGTCGTCCCGCGCCGAAATCATTGGCCG
This sequence comes from Nocardia sp. NPDC059228, assembly GCF_042754245.1. Classification (NCBI taxonomy): domain Bacteria; kingdom Bacillati; phylum Actinomycetota; class Actinomycetes; order Mycobacteriales; family Nocardiaceae; genus Nocardia; species Nocardia sp. NPDC059228. The sequence goes on from NZ_JBHZAL010000040.1 coordinate 29,516, forward strand.
CCCTCGGGTGTGCGCTCCTGACCTGGGTCCACATCCGACCTGAAAGGACGATGTGGAGCGACTGCCACGGTGACTCCGGACCAGTTGCCGGAGCTGCTGCTGCGTGTCGCGGTGGTGCGATCTCCTCCCGCGTTCGCGTGCGCGGTCGCGGCGGCACCGTGCTGCAACCGGGCATCCGGCTGCTCGAACGCGCCGACGACTTCCCGGCCGACGGACCGATTCTGGTCATCACCGACGGCATGATCGATGTCCTGCGCATCCGCCACGAACACGCCTTCCCGATCCCTGCGGGCGCCGCGCTGCCGTTCCGCCCCCACGGACCGGTCTTCCGGATCCGCTGACCCCCAACACTTCTCGGATCGGCTTTATCTCAGAAGGTGAACTGATCGCCGTAGGCGGTGGTCTGCACCACCCCCTGCACGGTACTCACCGTGGTCGTGACGAAGGGGACGGCCGACACCGGCGAGGCGCATTGGGCGACGTTCAACGCGGCGTTGTTGAACGTGATGCGGTACGGGAACACGGTGGTGTCGTCCAGGGCAGACGTTGCCGTTGTCGCGATGGTGACCTGGCCGGGCCCCAAGGTGGCCGTCAAGACCTCTGTCAGGCCCAGCGCCCCGCCGACACTGGGTCCGAGGTCGATGCTGGGCGGACTGGCGCTGGTCGGGGTGGTCGTGGTCGTGGTCGTGGTAGTTGGGGTCGTTGGTGTGGTCGGGGTGGTCAGGGTGGTTTCGCTGGCGCTGGCTGGGGTGGTTGGGGTGGACGGAGTGGTTGGTGTGGTTGGGGTCGTTGGGGTGGTTGGGGTCGTTGGGGTGGTCGTGGTTGGGGCGGCGCTGGCCGGGCTGGTGGTGGTTGGGACGGCGCTGGCCGGGCTGGTCGCGGTCAAGGCGGCGCGGGCTGGGCTGGTAGTGCGTAAGGCAACGCGTGCTGGGCTGGTAGTGGGTGTGATGGCGCTGGGTGTGGTGACCGAGGCGATGGGCGTACTCGGGATGGGCGTGACCGTCGCGATCGGCGCGCTGACATCGCTCGCGGGGCTCGCGGGGGTCGCGGGGCTCACTGTCGGGGCAAGGGCGCCGGCCCAGCCTTGATTGGGCTCGATTCCGACGGTGAAGCCGCCGGCCACACTGATCCCGCAGCCGAGGATGAACCCTGCGACGGCCTGGCCGGACGTGATCGGGTCACCCTCCACATTGACCGAGTAATCGCCGGACATCTGCGCGGCATGCGAGAACGTCATAAGGTAGTTCGGAGTCCGGTTGCCGGGCGGATTCACCCCGACGCTGTCGACGGATGCCGTCACATGAACTCCCGAACCGGTTACATCCGAGCCGGGCGGCTGGGCTCGGCCCGGGTTGGTACCCCAGGCCCACACGCCCAGGACCCCCAGGGTTGCCACGGCCGTGCCCGCCGCGGCGACGATTAGTAGACGCCGCAAACCTGGATCCTTTCTCGAAGATGTGCGCTAGCGTTTCTTCCAGAGTTCGATATCGCAGGAACAGCCGCTATTGGCTGGCAAATAGAGCGTATCGGAGACATCGGGTCGGGTAGCGAACGCGGCGATAAGGCGTGTCGACCAGGTAATTCCTGCTGACCAGGAAATATCCGCCACGAAATACATTGCCGGAAAAAGGTTTCGAGCTGCACTACTTGTTCGCTGCAGGATTGCCGAGACCGTCCAGGGCGCGCAGTCGTGCGTCGAAGCTCCGCATCTCGCGGGGGATCCCTTTCATCGCCTCTGCTCGACCGAATAGCGCAGCAGGTTCAGGTTCGCGCTCGGCCGGGTAATCGGTCACCCAGTGGCGGTGCCCGGGCGGGGGATTCGGCAGGGGAAAGGCGGGGGAGCCGGGGCCGGAGGGTGTCAGCATGGGAGGGGAGCCGGTCGCCGCGGTGAGAGGTGGTGGGGTGTGGCGGTATTCATGGAGCAGGACGGGGTGGTGCGGTGGGTGGCGGTGATCGCCTTCTGCCTGGCCGCCGCCCTGGTGGCCGCCAGACTGGGCACGCCGCGCCAGGGCCCGTGCGCCGGGTCGCGCGGGGATCGGGAGTCGGACGCCGCACACCTGGTGATGTGCCTGGTCATGCTGGGAATGCTCGTGTTTCCGACGGTCGCCGATCCGCACGCGGTGCGCGCGGTGCTGACGGCCATGGTGGTTGTGTACACGCTGTTGCTGGCAGATCGGATGCTGCGGTGGCGCAGCGGGAATTCGGACCCGGACACCGGGGGCGGCACGGTCGGCGCGTTCGCGTATCACGTGCTGGGGGCCGCGGCGATGCTGTACGCGATGAGCGGGCACGGGCCGGAAGACGGTGGGCACGGGCACGCGGGGCCCGCGCCCGGTGCGGTGCTGATATTGGCCACGCTGTTCGCGGCGGACGCGGCGGTCATGGCGGTGCCGGCGCTGCGCCACCGGTTGCCACGGGTGTTCCCGCATCCCATGGGCATGGCCGGATCGCTGGCCGTGGTGCCGCACCTGGTAATGGATCTCGGCACCGCCTACATGCTCGTCGCCGCCGCGGCCGGGTGACGCGGGGGCCGTTCGACCTGTTCACCGTCGTGATGGTGAGATGGTGAAGAAAGGTCGGTTCGCCCGGATGGGCGTGGCCGATATCGGGTGATGGAGGTGCTCTGGATGGGTTCGCTGTGGCATGGCTTCGCCGATATGGGTGCGGTCGAGCGGGACGGGGCGTTCGTGGTGGCGCGCGGCGAGGGCGCGTACATCTGGGACGAGGGCGGGACACAGTACCTCGATGCCACCGGCGGTCTCTGGTTCGCCAATATCGGGCACGGCCGCCGCGAGATCGCCGACGCGGTCGCCGCCCAGCTGACCCAGGTCGCGCACTACTCCAACTTCGGCGATCTGACCTCACCGGTGACCCGTGATCTGGCCGAGCGGCTCTCGGCCCTGGCGCCGGTGCCCGGCAGCAAGATCTTCTTCACGTCCGGCGGATCCGACGGCGTCGACACCGCCGCCAAGCTGGCCCGCCGGTACTGGCAGGAGCTGGGCCGCCCCGAGAAGACCATCCTGGTCGGCCGTCAGAAGGCGTACCACGGCATGCATGTCGGCGGCACCGCGCTGTCCGGCATCCCGGTCAACGCCGACGGCTACACCGGTGTCCTGATGCCCGACACCCGCACCATCGAATGGGATCGGGCCAAGGCACTGACCGCGCTCATCGAGGAGGTCGGCGCGGACCGGATCGCGGCGTTCTTCGCCGAGCCCATCATCGGCGCGGGCGGGGTGTATCTGCCGCCGGAGGGCTACCTCACCGAGGTCCGGCGGATCTGCCGCGACAACGACATCCTCTTCGTCGCCGACGAGGTCGTCACCGGTTTCGGCCGCATCGGCGGATCCTGGTTCGCCTCCTCGCGTTTCGGCCTGGAACCCGACCTCATGACCACCGCCAAGGGCCTCACCTCCGGGTACGTCCCCATGGGCGCGGTCTTCGTCGCGCCCCGCGTCGCCGAGCCGTTCTTCGCCGGCGGCGTCTGGTGGCGGCACGGCTACACCTACGGCGGTCACGCCGGCGCGGCCGCCGCGGCCATGGCCAACCTCGACATCGTCGAGCGCGAGCATCTGCTCGATGCCAGCAAGAACCTGGAATCCCTGCTGCACCAGTACTTCTCGCCGCTGGCCGAGCACCCGCGGGTCGCCGAGGTGCGCAGCGGCCTGGGTGCGGTCGCCGCGGTCCAGCTGGCCGATCCGGCCGAGGCCCTCGCCATGGTGAAAACCCTGCGCGCCCACGGTGTCTCGACCCGCGCTGCCGGTCAGGGTGCCCTGCAGATCTCGCCGTCGTTCGTCATCACCGAGGCCCAGGTCGCGGAGATGGCCGACCGCTTCGCCCGCGCCCTGGGCTGAACCGGACCGGGCGGAGTGCCCGACCGCTAGTGACCGTGCCCGCCGGAGAGTTCACCGGCGGGCACGTGGCGTAGCTTGGCCACGGCCAGCACACCCACGAGGAGTGCGCCCACCGCCGCGACTCCCGCCGTGATGTGCACACCGTGGATGAACGCCGTGCGGGCCGCGGTCAGGACCGCGGAACCCATATCGCCGGGGAGCGTCGCGGCCACCTGGACCGCCTCCCCCAGCGTTTCGCGCACCGCGTCCGCACCTGGCAGCTCGCGCGGCAGCGCGTCGGCCAGATCGGCGCGGTAGATGGCCAGGCTGATGCTGCCCAGGATCGAGATGCCCAGGGCGCCACCGAGTTCCGCGCCGGTCTCGGACACCCCCGAGGCGGTCCCCGCCTGCTCCGGCGGGGCGGAGCCGACGATGAGCTCGGTGGTGATGCCGAAGACCGGGGCCAGCCCCAGGGCGATGAGCAGCGAGGCGATCACCGCCAGGACCGGGCCGCCGTGCGCCGACAGCTGCGTGAGCATGACCAATCCCAGTGCGGCCAGCAGCATTCCGGCGCCGATCAGGTAGGCGGGCCGCACGACCCGCACGATACGCGGGGCCGCCTGCGAACCAATGATGAAGCCGACACTGGACGGCGCCATGGCCGCACCGGCCTGCATGGGCGTCATTTCCAGAACCAGCTGGAAGTACTGGGCCACGAACAGGAAATAGCCGAACGCCACGAAGATGGCGATCACATTGATGCCCAGCGCGGTGCGGAACGCGCCCAGCCGGAACAGCCGCAGATCCAGCATGGGATCGGGACGGGTGAGCTGACGGCGCACGAACAGCGCGCCCGCGAGCAGCCCGGCCACCGCGGCCACCAGCGGCACTGTCCCCGGCCCATCCTGCGCGAGCTTCTTCATGGCCAGCACCAGCGCCACCATGGTGACCACACTGAGTGCGGCGCTGGTCAGATCGAGCCGCCCGGCCTCCGGATCACGGAACTCCGGCAGCACCCGCGGCCCGAGCACCAGCAACAGCGCCATGACCGGTACGGCCAGCAGGAATACCGAACCCCACCAGAAATGCTCCAGCAGTATGCCGCCCAGCAGCGGGCCGACCACACCGCCCGCGGAGAACGCGCTCACCCAGGTGCCCACGGCCAGCGACCGCTGCCGGGGATCGCGAAACATGTTGAAGATCAACGACAGTGTCGACGGCGCGATGGTCGCGCCCGCGATGCCCAGCAGCGCCCGGCACCCGATCAGGAATTCGGCGGTGGGGGAGAAGGCCGCGACCACCGACACCACGCCGAACAGCGCCCCGCCGAGCAGCAATAATCGCCGTCGCCCGATGCGGTCGCCGAGCGTGCCCATGGTGATGAGCAGACCGGCCAGCGTGAACCCGTAGACGTCGATGATCCACAGCAGTGCGGTGCTGCTCGGATGCAGTGTCGCGCTGATCTGTGGCACGGCCAGGTGCAGCACGGTCAGATCCATGGCGTAGACCAGGCAGGCCAGCGCCAGCACCCCGAGGCCGATCCACTCGCGCCGTCCCGCCCGGTCGGACCGCTCGGGCGCGGTCGGTGACTCGACGGAGGTGTCCACGGCGAAATGTCCTTTCCAGGGGGTGATCAGCTGCGGCCGATGGCTGCGGCGCGCCCCCAACCATCCCACCGCCCCCCGACAGCCGCGCAACCGATTTTGCCGCCGCACCGGCGGTAGGCTGCGGCAATGGCCGAGTTCGAGAGCTACCGCGCCAACCTCGAGGTAGCCGACCTCACGCCCACCGTCGACTTCCTGCGCGATGTGCCGGGGTTCGTCGTCGAGGTTGACGAGCCCGCGATGGGGCTGGCGCTGCTGCGCCGCGGCGGAGTGGGACTGGGCATCGTGCGGACGCCCCGCCCGGCTGTCAACGAGACCACCGCCGGATACGTCGGCGTGGACGATGTCGACGCGCTCTACGCGCACTGCGTGCGCCACGGCGGCGAGATCACCACCGAGCTCACCGAACACCCGTGGGGGCTGCGGGATTTCGTGCTGCGCATCCCGGGCGGCCATCGGCTCGCCTTCGGACAGCGCACCGGCCCGACGGCCTAGGCCGTCCGGGCCGATCGGGTCACGGTGTGCCGAAAGGGTTTTGCCGCTAGATCAGAATCGGGTGATCGGCGACCACGCGGCCGCCGACCCGGGCCCAGCCGTCGGAATCCCATTCGGTGAAGATCTGGGAGCCCTCGCCCTGCGTGATGTTCAGCCCGCGGGTGAGCAGGGCGGTCAGCGCGATGGCCGCCGCGCCCGTGGCCTGGTCCTCGCGAAGTCCCATGGCGGGGGCGAACATTCGCGCGCGGACCGCGCCGCGCGGCTCGTCGGTCCAGGCCCAGCAGTAGTGCTGGCCTGCCGGGAAGTCGGCCGGATCCAGGGTGGCGATCTCGGCCGGATCCTCGAACTGGTGGAATTCGAAGGCGGGGGCCCATTCGGCCCGGGCGCGGGCCCAGGTCAGGCCCTCGGCGAGGGTCACCTCGACCGGCCCGGCGGGCACGTCGATGATCTTCACGGGTTGCAGCTGGTCATTGAGCCACCACGCGGTGCCGACCGTGGGGTGCCCGGCGAAGGGCAGCTCGGTGGCGGGGGTGTAGATACGCATTTTCACTCGCCCGTCGACCGGGTCGTCGACCACCACGGTCTCGCTGTAGCCCACGCGGGCCGCCAGCGCCTGATGGTCGGCATTCTCGACGGCGGAGCGGCGGACGATGCCGAGCAGATTGCCGAAACGCCCGGCCGCGTCGGTGAACACGCGCACGACTTCGATTTGAGCGCCATCACTTTCCGGAACGGTCATGTCAAGCGAGCTTACCGACAGTTATCGATTCGCGGGAGGCCCGCATATGCCTCGCTTGTTGGCCGGGGCGGTTTCCGATCCGACCGGCGACCGTATTGCGGCAATCGATGAGCAAATGCAGAAAAGGGCTGTACACCCGCAGGTGTACAGCCCTTTCGGCTGGACTCGACTAGACGGTGGCGGTGGCCAGCGCCTCGGTCGATGCCACGGCCTGGCCCACGCCCGCCACGATCGCGGCGGCGCGCAGCGCCTCGAAGATCACCTCGCGCGAGACGCCCGCCTCGCGCAGCGTGTGCTCGTGCGCCTCCAGGCAGTGCTGGCAGCCGTTGATCGAGGAGACCGCGAACGACCACAGCTCGAAATCGGCCTTGTCCACGCCCGGCGTGCCGATGATCTGCATGCGCAGGCCCGCGCGCAGATCGTCGTAGCGGCCCTCCAGGAATGCCTTGCCGCGGTAGAACACATTGTTCATGCCCATGATCGACGCGGCGCCGAGCGCGGCGTTGTACGCCTCGGCGGACAGCACGTCGGCCGCCTCCTCGGCGATCTCGCGCAGCGTGGTCGCCGAGCGGGTGGCCGCGGCCGACGCCAGCAGGGTGCCCCACAGCTGCTGCTCGTTGAGCACGGTGGTGCGCGCCAGCGAGGACAGGTTGAGCTTCAGATCCTTGGCGTACTCGGGCAGCGAGTTCTTGAGATTTTCGATGGTCACGACGAATTCCTCTGCGAGCCTTGTTACACCGAAGCGGTCATGAGCTCGCCGGCCTGGATGGTCGGGTCACCCTTCTTCCAGTTGCAGGCGCACAGCTCGTCGGACTGCAGCGCGTCCAGCACCCGCAGCACCTCCTCGACATTGCGGCCCACCGAACCGGCGGTGACGGACACGAACTGGATCTCGTTGTTCGGGTCGACGATGAAGGTGGCGCGGTCGGCGACGCCGTCGGCATTGAGAACGCCGGTGGCGGTGGCCAGTTCGCGCTTGAGGTCGCTCAGCATCGGGAACGGGAGGGTCTTGAGGTCCTCGTGCTGGGCGCGCCACTGGAAGTGGACGAACTCGTTGTCGACAGAGGCGCCCAGCACCTGCGCGTCGCGGTCGGCGAACTCGTCGTTCAGCTTGCCGAAGGCGGCGATCTCGGTCGGGCACACGAAGGTGAAGTCCTTGGGCCAGAAGAAGACGATGCGCCACTTGCCGGCGTAGTCGTCGCTCGAGATCTGGGTGAAGTAGTCGTCGGGCTGCTGAGCGTTCACCTTCGAGAGATCGCCGCCGATGACAGCCTTCAGGTTGTAGGCGGGGAACTGATCGCCGATGGTCAGCAGGGCCATGCTTGCTCTCCTCATATGTAGTCGTGCCGATTGTGTCGAGACGTATATACGATCTTTGCCGAACTGCGGTGAGAGGTAAACGTGATCGGTCGCACTATACTGATAGGCGTGACTGATCAAACTTATCAGCCCACCCTGTCACAGCTGCGTGCGTTCGCTGCCATCGCGGAATACCGGCACTTCGGCACCGCGGCGACGCGGCTCGGCGTGAGCCAGCCCACGCTATCGCAGGCATTGGCATCATTGGAAAACGGACTGGGGCTCCAGTTGATCGAGCGCAGTACGCGCCGGGTCCTGGTCACCGCCGACGGCAAACGGCTACTGCCGCAAGCCATTGCCACCCTCGAGGCCGCCGACCGATTTGTCGCCTCCGCTGCTGGTGAGGGGCTGCGCGGCACCCTGCGGCTCGGCATCATCCCGACCATCGCGCCGTACGTGCTGCCCCGGCTGCTGCCCGAATTGCGTACGCGGGTGCCCGCTCTGGTGCCGCACGTCATCGAGGACCGGACCGCCCGTCTGCTCGACGGGCTGCGCTCGGGCATCCTGGACGTGGCGCTGCTGGCGCTGCCCACCGATGTCGCCGGACTGGTCGAGATACCGCTCTACACCGAGGAGTTCGTGCTGGTGCTGCCACGCGAGCACGAACTGGCCGGGCGCACCGACCTGACACCCGCCGACCTGGACGCGCAGCCGCTGCTGCTCCTCGACGAGGGCCACTGCCTGCGCGACCAGACCCTGGAACTGTGCCGGGCGCACGACGCGCAGCCGGGTGCGGTCGGCGACACCCGCGCGGCCTCGCTGGCCACGGTGGTGCAGTGCGTCGCGGGCGATCTCGGCGTCACGCTGATCCCGGCCATGGCGGTGGCCGCCGAAACCGCGCGCGGCACCTTGGACATCGCGACCTTCGCGGCGCCCGCGCCGGGCCGCACGGTCGGACTGGCGTTCCGCTCCTCCACCGCCCGGGGCGACGATTACGACCAGCTCGCCGAGATCATCCGGGAATGCCGGCCGCGCTGACCCCTCGTGCCGTGCACGGCGCTGGCCCCTCGTGCAGTGCACGGCGGCGACCCCGGCAATTCCGGCAACCTGCGCGGTTGCGTCACCACAGGGTGTCTGAAACGCTCGGGCCTATGCGGATTCACCACCTGAACTGCGGCACCATGGGATTCGGCCTGATCGATCACTGCCTGCTCATCGAGACCCGGGACGCGCTCGTGCTCGTCGACACCGGGTTCGGGCTGGAGGCCGTGCGGCAGCCCGGCAAGATGGTGGGTGCCAGCCGTTTCCTGCTGGGGGCGAAGCCGGCCGAGGCCGAGACAGCGGTGCGCCAGATCCAGCGCCTGGGCTATGACCCGCGTGATGTCCGCCACGTCATCCTGACCCATCTCGACCTGGACCACTCCGGCGGGCTGTCGGACTTCCCCGAGGCCACCGTGCACGTGCACGGACCCGAATTCCGCGCCGCCACCGCCACACCCACCCTGTCCGAGCGGTTGCGCTACCGGGCCGCGCAGTGGGCGCACGGGCCCAAGTGGATGGTGAACGAGGTCGAGGGCGGCGCGGACTGGTTCGGGTTCACCGCGGTGCGCGACCTGCCCGGACTGCCGCCGGAGATCCTGGTGGTGCCGCTGGCGGGGCACACCCGCGGGCACGCCGGGGTCGCGATCGACCATGGCAACGGGTGGCTGCTGCACGCGGGTGACTCGTTCTTCGCGGAGTCCAGCATCCATCCCGAGGAGCCGTTCACGCCGTTCTGGTGGAAGGTGTACGAGACCGGAGCCATTGCGGGCGAGGCGTATCGGGCCAATCAGCGGCGGCTGCGGGAACTCAGGAAGCTGCACGGTGACCAGGTGACCATCATCAACTCGCACGACGCGGGTATTTTCGCCCGTACGGCCGGCAGATGACCGGCCCCGGCTCTCGGGAACTTCCCGCGCCGCCCTGCGGTTCGCGGTGGAGCCGATCGCGGTTACCGGCGGCGGGTGAGCCCTTGTTCGTCTACGGGACTCTGCAATTCGGCCCGGTGCTGACCGAATTGATCGGGCGGGTACCGGCAATGGAACCCGCGCGCTCGATCGGGCGGCGGGCGGCCGCGCTGCCCGGCCGCGCGTATCCGGGACTGGTGACCGCGACCGGCTCCGTGACCGAGGGCTACCTGCTCGCCGGGCTGACCGCCGACGAGTGGCGGGTGCTCGACGCTTTCGAGGACGACGAATACGATCTGCTGCCGGTGTCCGTGCACGCGGGGAAGCGGGTCGGCTACGCGTGGACCTATGCCTGGACCGCCGAGGTCGAGGACTTCGAGTGGTCGCCCGGGGCGTTCGCCTCCGAGCACCTTCCGCGTTACGTGGGGAAATGCGCTGCGTGGCGGCGAAATCTGGTCCTGCTCAGCGAGACTGTATGACGCCGGACACACTCGTGCGGTAGAAGTTGATCGCATGGATGCAGAGGGCACTGAGCCAACAGTGGCGAGCGCGCGATCGCAGGCGCTCGGAGATCTCCTGCGGCGCAGCGCCGCCCGGGTCCCGGACAAGACCGCGCTGGTCTGGCGGGAGCGGCGGGAGAGCTACGCCGATCTCGATGCGGCGGTGAACCGGGTCGCGCACAGCCTGGCCGATCGCGGTGTGACGCAGGGCGATCGGGTCGCGATCTATTCGCACAACTGCCGTGAGTTCGTGCTCGTGTACTTCGCGCTGGCGCGGCTGGGCGCGATCTCGGTGCCGATCAACTTCATGCTCACCGCCGACGAGGTGGCCTTCATCCTCGAACACTCCGGGGCTGTCGCACTGATCACCGAGGACGGACTGGCCGGGGAGGCCGAGGCCGCGGTGAAACAGCTGGGCCACAGCGAGATCCGGCTGTTCGGCTGGATCGGGCTGGGCGGGCTGCCCGCGACGGCCGGGTGGGAGGACGTGAGCGCGTGGGAACACCACCCCGACGCCTCGGCGCCGCAGGTGTTCGTCGGCGACGACGATCCCATCCAGATCATGTACACCTCCGGCACCGAGTCCCGCCCCAAGGGCGCGGTGCTGTCCAGCCGCGGGCTCATCGCGCAGTACACCAGTGTGGTGGTGGACGGGCGCATGAGCGCCGACGACATCGAGGTGCACGCGCTCCCGCTGTACCACTGCGCCCAGCTGCACTGCTTCCTCACGCCCGACCTGTGGCTCGGCGCGACCAGCATTCTGCTGCCGAGCCCCGATCCCGCGACGATCCTGCGCACCATCGAAACCGAGCGCGCCACCAAACTGTTCTGCCCGCCGACGGTGTGGGTGTCGCTACTGCGGCATCCCGACTTCGACGGCTATGACCTGTCCTCCCTGCGCAAGGGCTACTACGGCGCCAGCATCATGCCCGTCGAGGTGCTGGCCGAACTCTCCGACCGGCTACCCGGGGTGGGGCTCACCAACTTCTACGGCCAGACCGAACTCGCGCCGCTGGCCACGGTCCTCGCGCCCGAGGACCAGCTGACCAAGCCCGGTTCGGCGGGCCGCCCGGCCCTCAATGTCGAGACCCGCGTGGTCGATGACGACGACATCCCGGTGGGCGTCGGCGTCGTCGGCGAGATCGTGCACCGCTCCCCGCAGGCCATGCTCGGCTACTGGAACGACCCCGCGAAAACCGCGGAAGCCTTCCGCAACGGCTGGTTCCACAGCGGCGACCTCGGCGTCCTGGACGCCGACGGCTACCTCAGCGTCGTCGACCGCAAGAAGGACATGATCAAGACCGGCGGCGAGAACGTCGCCAGCCGCGAGGTCGAAGAGGTCCTCTACGAGCACCCCGAGATCTCCGAGGCCGCCGTGGTGGGCATCCCGCACCCGCACTGGATCGAAGCCGTCACCGCGATCGTGGTGGCCCGCAATGGAACCGACCCCGACGCCGCCACCGTCATCGCGCACTGCAAGCAGCGGCTCGCCGGCTACAAGGTCCCCAAGTACGTGACGTTCGTCGAGGCGCTCCCCAAGAACCCCAGCGGCAAGATCCTCAAACGCGAACTACGCACCGCCCACGCCCATCTCGCCACCGAGGCCTGATCCCGCGATCCCGTCCAGGTGCGCGACATTCGCGCGATCGCCGGGGTCCGCACTCGGGGCCCCGGCGAACCAGGCGTCCAGAATCTCGGCCAGCTGCGCCCGTGAGGTGAGCCGCAGACTCAATGCCAGCACGTTGGCGTCATTCCACTTCCGTGCTCCCTCGGCGGTATACGCGTCCACGCACAGCGCCGCCCGCACCCCCGGCACCTTGTTCGCCGCAATGGAAGCGCCGGTCCCGGTCCAGCAGCACACCACCGCCTGCTCGGCCCGTCCCTCCGCGACATCCCGCGCCGCGGCCTCACTGGCCCAGGCCCAGTCGTCGCGTTCCGCGGGCTGCAGCGCGCCGTGCACGGTCACCTCGTGCCCGCGGGCCCGCAGCTCCTCGACCACGGCCGCGGCCACGCCGGTGTCCTCGTCAGCGGCAACCGAAATCCTCATGGATGCAGTATCGCCGCTGCGGCGCGCGGACGGTCATCGACCGGCCGCCCGCGCCAGTTCCTCGGGGTATCGGGCGCCCGCGACGGCGCTGGAGGGGGCGGCGGACTCGATCCGGGCCAGGTCCTCGGCGGTCAGCGTGATCTCGGTGGCCGCGACGTTCTGCTCGAGGTAGGTGCGGCGCTTGGTGCCGGGGATGGGGACCACGTCCTGACCGCGGGACTGGACCCAGGCCAGCGCCAATTGACCGGGGGTGACGCCCTTTTCGTCGGCGAGGCTGCGCAGTGCCGCGACGATGGCGAGGTTGGCGTCGAAGTTGCCGTCGGCGAAACGGGGCAGGCGGCGGCGCAGGTCGTCGGCCGCGAGGTCGGCGGTCGAGGTGATCGCGCCGGTGAGGAAGCCGCGACCCAGCGGGGAGAAGGGGACGATGCCGATGCCGAGTTCGCGGCAGGCGGGGAGGACCTCGGCCTCGATATCGCGGGTCCAGAGGGACCATTCGCTCTGGAGCGCGGTCACCGGGTGGACGGCGTGGGCGCGGCGGATGCTGTCCACCGAGGCTTCGGAGATGCCGAGATAGCGGACCTTGCCCGCCTGGACCAGCTCCGCCAGGGCGCCCCAGGTCTCCTCGATCGGCACGTTCGGGTCGACGCGGTGCTGGTAGTAGAGGTCGATGTGGTCGACGCCGAGCCGTGCGAGGGATTCATCGCAGGACTGCTTCACGTAGGCGGCGTCGCCGCGGGCGCCCATGGCGCCCTCGTCGCCCCAGACGATGCCGAACTTGGTTGCGAGGACGACCTTGTCGCGGCGGTCGGCGATGGCGCGGCCCACGAGGCGCTCATTGGTCTCGGGGCCGTAGACATTCGCGGTGTCGAGCAGGGTGACGCCGAGGTCCAGAGCGCGGTGGATGGTGGCGATGGACTCGGTGTCATCGTCGTGCGCGCCGTAGGCGTGGCTCATGCCCATGCAGCCGAGGCCCTGCGCGCCGACGGTCAGTTCGCCGAGCTTCCTGGTCGCGATCATGCGGTGAATCCTCCTCGGTAGGACTGGAATTCGCGGCGGGAGCCGCGCACGGACATGACGCTACGACCTGGAGTGTGCTCCAGGTCAACCTGGAATACGCGGTGTCGCACCCTCACCGGCGGGTCGGCATGTGGTGGCGGAGCAGGACGGTGAGCTGGGTGCCCGCGTCGGTGAAGGGCAGGGCCGATTTCAGCGCCCGGCTCTGCACGATCGCGCCCTCGATCACCGACAGTGCGAAACCCGACAGCGAGCACGCCGTCGCCCGCTCGACCCCGGCCGCCACCAATCCGTCGGCCAGGCGCGCGGTCCATTCGGAGAACGCCTGCCCGGCCGCGGACTGCAGTGCCGGGTCGAGTTCGTCGAGAGCGGCGGCCATCATGAACGAGCCCGCCCGGAACTCGCTGGTCTCCAGCTGGCCGCGCCAGAAGCCGAGCAGTTCGTCCACCCACGCCGCCAGTGAGGGCGCGCCCGGCAATGCGTCGGACATGCGGCTCACGTGCGAGTAGACCATGCGGGACACGATGCGGGCGGCGGTCGCCACCAATTCGCCCTTGCCGGACGGGAAGTGCTGGTAGAGCGAGTTTCGGGAGGCATTGCTGCGCTTGAGCAGCTCGTTCAGCCCGGCCGCGTGCACGCCGTGCTCCTGGACGGTGGTGATGGTGCTCGCGATCAATCGGGCGCGCGGTCCCGCCGTCATTGCAAATCCCTCCAGCCCTTGTGTGAACCGATCGGTCCATGTTAAACCTTTCCCATGTGGACCGATCGGTTCATATGGGAAAAGAGGAATTCCGCGCATGTCAGCCCAGATCGCCACCGCCACCCCGGTCGCCCACGCCGCGCTGCTCGGCCTGGGCGTGTACCGACCACGCCGGGTGGTCCCCAATGCCGAGATCGTCGACCGCATCAACTCCTCGGACGAATGGATCCGGACCCGCTCCGGCATCGAGGCCCGCCACTGGGCCGAAGCGGACGAGACCATCGTGAGCATGAGCACCGCCGCCGCCGTCGACGCGCTCGAGGCCGCGGGCGTCACCGCACAGCAGATCGACGCGGTCATCCTGGCCACGTCCTCGCAGATGGTGCTGGGACCGTCGGCCGGCGCCGTGGTCGCCACCGAACTCGGCATGCACGACACCGCCGCCTTCGACGTCTCCGCCGGCTGCGCGGGCTTCTGCTACGCGCTGGCCAATGCCGCCAACCTGGTGCGCGCCGGACAGGCCCGCCATGTGCTGGTGATCGGCGTGGAACGGCTCTCGGACCTGCTCGACCAGGAGGACCGGACCTGCGCGTTCATCTTCGCCGACGGTGCGGGCGCGGTCGTGGTGGGACCGTCGGAGGCCGAGGGCATCGGGCCGGTGGCCTGGGGTTCGGACGGCAGTCAGACTGCGGCGATCAAGCAGGACAAGGACTTTCAGCAGTACTTCGCCGAGGTGGCCGAGGCCGAGGCGACCGGTGGCAGCACGGTGCGGCCGTACATCCGGATGAACGGTACGGCCGTATTCCGTTGGGCCGTCACGTTCTTGGAGAAGGCGTGCCGGGACGCGCTGGATCAGGCGGGCGTCACCGTCGAGGATCTGGACGCGTTCGTGCCGCATCAGGCCAACAGCCGCATCACCGATGCGCTGGTGCGCACCCTGCACATGCCCGAAAGCATCGCTGTCGCAAGGGATATCGCCGAGACCGGTAACACCAGCGCCGCCTCGATCCCGATGGCCATGGAGCAGCTGCTGCGCTCCGGCGCTTCCCGGCCCGGCGACACCGCGCTGCTGCTGGGTTTCGGTGCGGGCCTGGCCTACGCCGGTCAGGTGGTCAAACTCCCCGCCATCGCCTGACGATCGGCTCGCGGACAACGAAATCCGTTGTGTGAAGCAACGGAAACCGTAGCAATGAGAAGCGCCCCCGCACGGAAGTCGCGGGTTCACACGGTCGTCGCGACACTCTCGATTGGAGAGGTTGCGGCGATCGTGTCGTTCTGGAGGATGTGGCCCGGCTCGGTGACCGGCCGGCCCTGCTGGCCGACTACTTCGGTGTCGATCCGGACTACTTCGACTGGAACCCGATAGCAGCGGTCCAGCAAACGATGAGCTCGCCTTCGCCTCCGCCTTCCCTGCCGTGCACGCCAATGGCGACGCCTTGGACTCCGCGGTCAGCCCGGTCGCACCGCGTCACGATATGGACGGCATGCCCGACCTCACCCAGCCTGCGGTGACGCCCGGTGGCACGTTCCGCTACTAGATCACCGTCCCCGCCGCGGACACCTGTTTCCTCCACCCGCACGTCGACCAAGCGGGCATGCATGGAGTGATCGTCTACAGCTCCACCACCGTGAACCAACGCTGTGACCAGTATTACAATGCCTGACGGGCAAACGCGAAGGAAACGGATTGAACACAACATCGCGCGGCAACCCCTGGGTCGCCGTCAGGCCGGATGATGACCTCACACAGTTGACGCAGCGAGTGTCGTCCGCTCACCGCTCTTTCCTCGAAGGTGTGGACCTGATGCCGACCCTGCGCCCCGAGTATTACTCGGTGCGCCCGGTGGTTCTCGATTCCTGGCGTCGCAGCCGCAGCAACGGTGTCAACCCCGACGACTTCGGAGACGGGGTGGATCTCGATGGTCTGGACCTGCAGCGGTATCGGTCCGCGCATCCAACGGCGCTTATCCGGCCGGTCGTGCGAAAGCTGCTGGTCGAGGACGCCGCCGAGGCCGGGCTGCTCGTAGCGATCAGTGACGCCGAGGGGCGATTGCTCTGGGTCGAGGGCGATTCCAAGGCCAAGGACCGAGCCCTTGCCATGAACTTCGTGGAGGGCGCCGACTGGAGCGAAGACAGGGTCGGTACCAATGCCCCCGGTACCGCGCTCGCCCTCGATCACCACGTGCAGTTCTTCGGGGCCGAACATTTCAGCCGCGCCGTGCACGACTGGAGCTGCTCGGCCGCCCCTGTGCACGATCCGCTGACCGGCCAGATCATCGGCGCCATCGACATCACCGGTGGCCCGCGCGTCGCCGCGGTGGAGGTGTTGTCGCTGATCAGGGCGACAGTGCTGGCTGCGGAATCCGAGCTACGGCTACACCTGCTCAATTCGCCCGAACCGCTCGACACGACGACGCAACTGCGGGTGCTCGGCTCGGATCGGCCGTCTCTGACCCGCGGCGGTGAGCGCATCCGCCTGTCGCAGCGGCATGCCGAGATCCTGTTGCTGCTGGCCGACCATCCGGAGGGTTTGAGCGCCGACCACCTCGCCATGCTGCTCGACGAATCGGAGTTGGATCCGGTAACGGTGCGTGCGGAGCTGTCGCGGGTGCGAAAGCTGTTGGGCGTCAACAGCCTCGGCTCGCGACCATACCGACTGCTGATGGAGCTCGACACCGATGTCAACGAGGTTCGACGGGCACTGGGGCGCGGCGACGCGGCGGCGGCAATGCGCGCCTACCCGGGCCCGATTTTGCCCCGCTCGCTGGCGCCCGGCATTACCGAGCTGCGCACCGAGTTGCGTGGTTGCCTGCGCGCCGCTCTGCTGACGGCGGGCGATCGCCGACTCCTCGGCCAGTGGACCAGTTCGGTCGACGGGCGCGACGACGTTGCGGCGTGGACCGCCTACCTTGCCTCGCTCGACCGACAGTCCTCGATGTATGCCCAGGTCAAGTCCAAGCTGGCGCTGCTGGACCGCAGGCTGGGCATCTGACCAGTTTCTTGCAACTGTTGTGCAACATGGTTGCTCCTAGTGTTCCGGGTCACACCTGCTGCAGGAAATGTCACAAGACCGAGGAGCATTCGATGACCGTCTTTGCCCGCCCAGGAACACCCGATGCCGTCATGTCGTTCCAGGCTCGCTACGACAACTGGATCGGCGGCGAGTGGGTAGCACCTGTCAAGGGGCAGTACTTCGAGAATCCGACCCCGGTCACGGGTCAGCCGTTCTGCGAGGTCGCCCGTGGCACCGCCGAGGACATCGAACTCGCTCTCGATGCCGCCCATGCCGCCGCACCGGCCTGGGGCAAGACCTCGGTTGCCGAGCGCGCCATCATCCTCAACAAGATCGCGGACCGGATGGAGCAGCACCTCGACGCGATCGCCCTCGCAGAGACCTGGGACAACGGCAAGCCGATCCGCGAGACCCTGGCCGCCGACATCCCGCTCGCGATCGACCACTTCCGCTACTTCGCCGGCGCGATCCGCGCCCAGGAGGGCTCGCTGTCGGAGATCGATGTCGACACCGTCGCCTATCACTTCCATGAGCCGCTCGGCGTGGTCGGCCAGATCATTCCGTGGAACTTCCCGATTTTGATGGCCACCTGGAAGCTCGCACCTGCCCTCGCCGCAGGCAATGCCGTTGTCCTCAAGCCGGCCGAACAGACGCCGGTCTCGATCCTGTTCCTGATCAGTCTCATCGGAGATCTGCTGCCGCCCGGCGTTGTCAATATCGTCAACGGCTTCGGCGTCGAGGCAGGCAAACCGCTGGCGTCGAGTCCACGAATCAAGAAGATCGCGTTCACCGGCGAAACCACTACCGGCCGCCTGATCATGCAGTACGCCTCCCAGAATCTGATTCCGGTCACCCTGGAGCTCGGCGGCAAGAGCCCGAACATCTTCTTCTCCGATGTGCTCGCCGCGAACGACGACTACCAGGACAAGGCCCTGGAAGGTTTCACCATGTTCGCGCTCAACCAGGGCGAGGTCTGCACCTGTCCATCGCGCGCGCTCATCCAGGCTGATATCTACGACGAATTCCTGGCCTCTGCCGTGGTGCGCACCAAGGCTGTGCGACAGGGCAATCCGCTCGATACGGAGACCATGATCGGCGCGCAAGCCAGCAACGATCAGCTCGAAAAGATCCTCTCCTACATCGAGATCGGCAAGGGCGAGGGCGCAACTCTGCTCACCGGCGGTGAGCGCGCTGACCTCGGCGGCGACCTGTCCGGCGGCTACTACGTGCAGCCCACGGTGTTCGCTGGACACAACGCAATGCGGATCTTCCAGGAAGAGATCTTCGGCCCCGTCGTCTCGGCGACTTCGTTCGCCGACTACGACGATGCCATCAAGATCGCCAACGACACCCTGTACGGGCTCGGCGCGGGCGTATGGTCACGCGACGGCGCGGTAGCCTACCGGGCAGGCCGCGACATCCAGGCCGGGCGGGTGTGGACCAATACCTACCACCAGTACCCCGCGCATGCGGCGTTCGGAGGGTACAAGCAGTCCGGGATCGGCCGCGAGAACCATCACATGATGCTCGACCACTACCAGCAGACGAAGAACCTCCTGGTCGGCTACGCGTCGAAGGCGCAAGGCTTCTTCTGATGGTCGATGCCGCTGCGGTAGTCCCCCGGCGGGTGCTTGCCACCGTGGCGGCGATGGATCTGCTCCGTCGCCTCCGCGGTCTGCACGGACCGCTGATGCTGCACCAATCCGGCGGATGCTGTGATGGCTCGGCCCCGATGTGCTATCCCGCAGGCGAATTCGTGGTCGGCGGCCACGATGTCCTACTCGGACTGCTCGATCTGCGGTTGCTGGTCGACGAACTGCCCGACACTCCTCCCGCACCGGACGATACTGCGCCGGTGTGGATCTCGGGTCCGCAGTTCGCCGCCTGGCAGCACACCCAGCTCGTCCTCGACGCCGTACCGGGACGTGGTTCCGGATTCAGCCTGGAATCGCCGGAAGGACTTCGATTCCTCAGTCGCGGAAGGGTTTTCGAGCACGCCGAACTACTCGCGCTGGCCGGGACCGAAACCTTGACAGGTGCGGACTGGGAGCGCGGCGCGCGTCCGACAACACCAGCCCAACCCCAGGTCGTCGGCCGAGCGGCCGATGCGTGTCCTGTTCCCGTTCGCGGAACACCCAAGAACTCTGTGTGATTCATCCAGCAAGAAGGAGGTCGCGATGGCGATCCCCACTGATCAGCCCACCCACGACGACCACAACCAGGACAGTGCTTACCTTGCGAAGCGAACCCTGAGATCGGGGTCTGCGGGCTGGTTGCTTCTCGCCGGTCTCGGCGTCAGCTATGTGATCTCCGGCGACTACGCCGGCTGGAACAACGGCTTGGCGCAGGGCGGTTTCGGAGGCTTGCTCATCGCCACCGTGGTGATCGCGGGCATGTATCTGGCCATGGTGCTGGGCATGGCCGAGATGTCCTCGGCATTGCCCGCGGCGGGCGGTGGCTACACCTTCGCCCGGCGCGCGCTCGGGCCCTGGGGCGGATTCGCCACTGGCGCGGCCGTCCTCATCGAGTACGCCATCGCGCCCGCGGCCATCGCGACCTTTATCGGTGCGTATGTCGAATCGCTGAATCTGTTCGGGATCACGGACGGCTGGTGGGTCTATCTGGCCGTGTATGCGCTGTTCATCGGCATTCATCTCACCGGTGCCGGTGAGGCGCTCAAGGCGATGTTCGTCATCACCGCGATCGCGTTGGTCGGGTTGGCCGTCTTCGTGGTGTCGGCGTGGGGATTGTTCGACGCTGGGAACCTGACCGACATTCCGGCAGATCCTGCGGCGGTGGGCAGTTCGTCGTTCCTGCCGTTCGGGTACTTCGGGATCTGGGCTGCGGTGCCGTTCGCGATCTGGTTCTTCCTGGCGGTGGAGGGTGTGCCGTTGGCCGCCGAAGAAGCACGGGAACCGGAGAAGAACGTGCCCAAGGGCATCATCATCAGCATGCTGGTGCTGATCACCACCGGCGCGACGGTGCTGTTCCTTGCGACCGGGGCTCTCGGCGCCAAAGCGATTTCGAGTTCGGGCAACCCGCTGGTCGCGGCGCTCGGGGATTCGGGTGCCGGCAAGCTCGTCAACTACATCGGTCTGGCCGGGTTGGTCGCGAGCTTCTTCTCGATCGTCTACGCCTACTCGCGGCAGACCTTCGCGCTCTCGCGAGCCGGATATCTGCCGACGAGCCTGTCGGTCACCAACGCGCGCAAAGCGCCCATGCTCGCGCTCATCGTGCCCGGCATCATCGGATTCGCACTCTCGCTGACCGGTGAGGGCGCGATGCTGCTGAACATGGCCGTCTTCGGCGCGGCGCTGAGCTACGTCCTCATGATGATCAGCCACATCGTGCTGCGCGTCCGGGAGCCGAACATGCCCCGGCCGTATCGCACCCCAGGCGGGATTCTCACCACGGCCTTCGCCCTCGTGATCGCCTGCGCGGCCGTCATCGCCACCTTCCTCGTCGACCGCACGGCCGCGACCTGGGCCTTGCTCGCCTTCGCCGGGTTCATGGCCTACTTCGGTCTCTACAGCCGCCATCACCTGGTCGCCAACTCGCCGGACGAGGAATTCGCCGCCCTGGCCAAGGCGGAGGAGGAGCTCGAATGACGGTCTACCACCAGCAGATCGGCGGCACCAACTACACCTTCGACGGTCTCGTCGAATTGATGGCCAAGGCGACGCCACGGCGTGGCGGCGACGAACTGGCCGGCTGTGCGGCGGCATCGGACGCCGAACGCGCGGCCGCGCAGTGGGCGCTCGCCGAGGTGCCGCTCGACTGGTTCCTCCGAGAACTCTTGGTGCCCTACGAGGACGACGAGGTCACCCGACTGATCATCGACTCGCACGATCGCGTTGCCTTCCAAGCGCTCTCGCATCTGACCGTCGGCGGCCTGCGGGACTGGCTGATGGAGACATCGGCCCGCGACGATGCCGCCGCCAGGCTGCGGGCCGTATCCCCAGGGCTGACACCGGAAATGGTGGCCGCGGTCAGCAAAATCATGCGCAATCAGGACCTGATTGCGGTAGCCCGTGCCACCGAGGTGACGGCGGGCTTCCGTACAACGATCGGGCTGCCCGGGCGACTGAGCACCCGTCTGCAGCCCAACCATCCGACCGACGACCCGCGGGGTATCGCCGCCGCGACTCTCGATGGACTGCTCCTCGGCTGCGGTGACGCGGTGATCGGCATCAATCCGGCGACAGATTCCCCGCATGCCACCGCGGATCTGCTCCATCTACTCGACGAGATTCGTCAGCGCTTCGCCATTCCCACCCAGTCGTGCGTGCTCTCGCATGTGACCACGACGATCGAGCTGATCGAGAAAGGTGTTCCGGTGGATCTGGTTTTCCAATCCGTCGCGGGCACCGAAGGTGCGAATACCGGCTTCGGAGTGAATATTGCGCTGCTGCGCGAAGGCAACGAAGCAGGGCGATCGCTGCATCGCGGCACCGTCGGCAACAATGTGATGTACCTGGAAACCGGACAGGGATCGGCGCTGTCGGCGAACGCGCATCTGGGCACTGATGGCAAACCCGTCGACCAGCAGACCCTGGAGGCCCGCGCGTACGCCGTGGCGAGAGATCTGCAGCCGCTCTTGGTGAATACCGTCGTCGGCTTCATCGGCCCCGAGTATCTCTACGACGGCAAACAGATCATCCGCGCCGGCCTCGAAGACCACTTCTGCGGCAAATTGCTCGGCCTGCCCATGGGCGTCGATGTTTGCTACACCAACCACGCCGAAGCCGACCAAGACGATATGGACACCCTGGTCACTCTCCTCGGCGCGGCCGGAGCGGCGTTCGTTATCGCGGTGCCAGGCGCCGATGACGTAATGCTCGGCTACCAGAGCCTCAGCTTCCACGATGCCCTATACGCGCGGCGGGTACTCGGCCTGCGCGTCGCACCGGAGTTCGAGACGTGGCTGCAAGGACTTGGCATGGCCGACGCGGGCGGGCGGATACTGCCTGTCGAAATCGCCTCCTCCCCATTACGCGAATTGACCGGAGCGCTATGAGCGTCGAACGCGGAGACCGAACGCCGCAAGACTTCTGGGACATGCTGCGCCCGAGCACCCAGTCCAGGATCGGTCTGGGCCGCGTCGGCGACGCACTGCCGACGGCGAATGTGCTCGAACTCCGCTCGGCACACGCTGCGGCCCGCGATGCAGTACACCTGCCACTCGACGTACCCGTCTTGGCAGCTCGGGTCGAAGCGGTCGGCCTCGGCACACCCGTGACCATTCGCAGCCGGGCCACCTCTCGTCCCGAATACCTGCGCCGCCCCGACCTCGGCCGACTCCCCGACGACCTGACCGCCGTCCCCCACACCGGTGCCGACCTCGGCTTCGTTCTCGGCGACGGACTGTCACCGCGCGCCCTCATGAACCACGGCGCACCTCTTCTTGCCGCCATCGCCGAAGAACTCGCCGACACCTATTCGATCGCGCCACCAGTCATCGCCACCCAGGCCCGTGTCGCCCTCGGGGATCACATCGCCACCGCCATGGGCGTACGCACCCTGGTCGTCCTCATCGGTGAACGCCCTGGCCTCTCGGTGGCCGACAGCCTCGGCATCTACCTCACTCACCTACCACGGCCCGGCCGAACCGACGCCGACCGCAACTGCATCTCCAATATTCATCCGCCCGAAGGCCTCGGCTACCACCAGGCGGCAAAGGTGGTGTCCAGCTTGATCTCCGGCGCACGGAAGCTCGGCAGATCCGGCGTGGACCTCAAGGACACCTCCCGCGCCCAAGAATTGGCTTCCACTGCGGCGCTGACGATTTTGGATACAGCCGAATAGAAGAAGGGTCGCCGCCGACCCCGGACACGGCGGCGGCCGACATGATCGCCATCCAGTGTTGTAGTGCCGCCGTCACCCCCACGTGGCCTGCATGCGAGAGAAGAAGAGACGAGATGACCGAAACCACCGCCGACCACCTGGATGCCTATCCGCCCAGCGCTGAGTTCGCGGCCGCCGCCAACGGCGACGCCTCTCTTTATGCTCGAGCCCAAGCCGACCGGGACGGGTTCTGGGCCGAGCAGGCACGGCGCCTGCACTGGCATCAGCCCTTCACCCAGGTGCTGGACTGGGACGACGCGCCCTTCGCGAAGTGGTTCGCCGACGGCAAGCTCAATGTCGCCTACAACTGCGTGGACCGGCACGTGCTCGACGGGCACGGCGACCGGGTCGCCATCCACTGGGAGGGCGAGCCCGGCGACTCCCGCGACATCACCTATGCCGAGCTGCTGGCCGAAGTATCCAGGGCGGCAAACGCTTTCACCGACCTCGGGCTGTCCATGGGCGACCGCGTCGCCATCTACATGCCGATGGTGCCCGAGGCCATTGTCTCGATGCTGGCCTGCGCCCGGCTCGGTCTGGTGCATTCGGTGGTGTTCGCGGGCTTCTCGGCGAGTGCGCTACGGCAGCGAATCGACGATGCCGCGGCCAAGCTGGTCGTCACCACCGACGGCCAGTGGCGGCGCGGCAAGCCGGCCCCGCTCAAGGCGGCCGTGGACGAGGCCCTCGCCGAGGGTGATTCGAGTGTCGAGCACGTGCTGGTAGTGCAGCGCACGGGAATCGAGACGCCCTGGACCGAGGGGCGTGATCTGTGGTGGCACAACACGGTTTCCGACGCCTCCCCCGAGCACGAGGCGCAGGCCTTCGACGCCGAGCACCCGCTGTTCATCCTCTACACCTCCGGCACCACCGGAAAGCCCAAGGGCATCCTGC
>NZ_JBHZAL010000041.1:0-48755 GCF_042754245.1 Nocardia sp. NPDC059228
GGTTCCTCACCGACCAACTCCTGCGCCGCGGAGTCCACAAAAGCGTTGCGGCACTGGACAAAGACATCACGACCTGGATCGAGCATTGGAACTCCAACCCGAAACCATTCGTCTGGCGAAAGACCGCGGAGGAGATCCTCGAATCACTCGCTAAATATCTTCAACGGATTTCAGGCGCGACACACTAGCACGACAGTTGTATTTCGTTGTTATGCAGCAGAGTTGCTTCTGCGGTAGGTTTTCGTAGGTGCTGGATGATGTTGGGGCCGAGGATGTTTCGGCCTGGAGATCGGGTTTCGATGCGGCGTTCGCCCGGGTGGCTGGGGTGTTCTATCGCGCGGAACCGCGGCGGTGGGCGCGGGCATATCTGACCGGGTTGCTGGCGCCGGTGGAGCGGAAGAATTCGTGGCAGCTGGCGGAGGCGGCCGGGGTGGTGAAGCCGGGCGGATTGCAGCATTTCCTCAACCGGTCCCGCTGGGATGCCGATCAGCTGCGTGATTGTGTGCGTGCGTATGTGGCCGAGGCGCTGGCGGGCCCGGATGGCGTGCTGGTGGTCGACGAGACCGGATTCCTCAAGAAGGGTGTGAAATCCGCTGGGGTGCAACGGCAATACTCCGGTACCGCCGGACGGGTGGAGAATTGCCAGCTGGGTGTGTTCCTGGCCTATGCCGGTCGGCCGGGTCGCGCGCTGGTCGACCGAGAGCTCTATCTGCCCGAGTCCTGGATCGACGACCGAAACCGCTGCATCGAAGCCGGGATACCGGAGCCTCGTTGCAGCCAAGGCGTTTTAACGAAGCCGAGGCTGGCAGAGGCGATGATCGCCCGGACCCTGGACGCCGGTGTGATGGCCGGATGGGTGGCCGCTGACGCCGCTTACGGCCGTGACGGGCAGTTCCGGGCGTTCTGCGAGAGTCGGCGCCTGTCCTCTACGTGCTCGAGGTCCCGGTCCGCCAGACCGTCGCTGATCTCGACGGCCGCCGCCGCGTCGACACCTTGGTAGGCCGCGCACCCGCCGAAGCCTGGCACCGCGTATCGGCCGGGCCCGGAGTGCGTGGCGAACGCGAATACGACTGGGCGTGGGCCACCCTCCCCAACTTCGGTGACCTGCCGATCGGGTTCACGCGCACGCTGCTGGCCCGGCGATCCCTCGATGAACCTGCTGATATCGCCTACTACCTGTGCTTTCACCCCGACACCGTCGCCCGCGAACAGGTCGTGACCGTCGCCGGCGCGAGGTGGGCGGTTGAGGAATGCTTCCAGGCCGCCAAGGACCAATGCGGCCTCGACCACTACCAGACCCGCAAATGGACACCCTGGTATCGGCACATCACCCTCGCAATGCTGGCCCACGCCTTTCTCGCAGTCACCGCCGCCACCGACCCAAAAGCCCACGCGAGCTGGGAAACATCACAGTCGCCGACGTCCGCCGTCTCCTGGCGATAGTCCTGCGCCCCGCCCGCACCCTCACCCACGCCCTGGCCGCTTGTCGATGGCGACGACAACACCAAACCTATGCCAGAATGTCTTCGCTACCAGCGAAAACGATTACAGCGCAACAAAATACAACTGTCGTGCTAGTACTCCAACATCACTTCGTGATGTAATCCCTGTCTTCGCTGGTAGTGGGCTTGTTTTGCGTGGTGTTGATGTCTTCGTCGCCAGGTCGACCAGCGGAGCAGTCGGGTGGGGCCCGGGATCGGGTGATCAGGTGTGCCAGGAGATGCTTGACTTCACCGATCGTGAGTGGAATGAGGCCGCTGCCAACGCTTTTGGTGAGACAGCGACAGTCACCGCGAGGTAGGTGTGGGCGAGCAGGGTGAGGGTGATGTGCCGGTACCAGGCGTCGTAGCGTGGGAGAACCGATTTGACGACTGTCGAGTGAAGCAGCACCGCTAGCGGCCGCCACCGCGTTTGGGGCGCAGGGTGTCGGCGCCGTTGCGCCACGTCGCGCTCATCGCGGTCCGCCACCACGCGCGCTTGGGGTCGGGGTTCTTGCCCTTGCCAAGACGATGGAGTTGATCGGTGTGCCATTGCAGGTCGAGCATGCTCTGCAATGGCCGCACTAGCGCCGCACGGGCAAACGGCAACTGGACCTGCCCGGCGGTGAGACGTGCTCCGGGCGAGGCGAGGACGTTGGTCGCGGCTTGGGGATCAAGGCACGTGGGTCGGCCCAGGCCGATGATGGCGCAATCACCTGCCGCGACCGCCTCGCTCATCGCGGTCGCCGTGCGGAATCCGCCGGTGACCGCGACTGGCACCGCGCCGGCCAATTCGATGACGGTACGCGCGTAGTCGAGGAAGTACGCCTCGCGTGCCGCCGTCGACGCTTTTGCCGCGCCCATCATCGCCGGGCTCTCATACGAGCCGCCGCTGATCTCAAGCAGATCGATCCCCTCGGCGACCAGCGCAGCAACCACCTCGCGGGATTCCTCCTCGGTGAAACCGCCGCGCTGGAAATCGGCGGAGTTCAGTTTTACACCGACGGCGAAGCCAGGACTCACCCTGGCACGGATCGCCGCGACGATCTCAAGCAGGAAGCGGCGGCGACGGATCGGATCGCCGCCCCATTCGTCGTCGCGTTTGTTGGTCAACGGCGAGAGGAATTGGGTGACGAGGTAGCCGTGGACGGCGTGGACTTGCACGCCAGCGAACCCGGCGGACTCGCAGACAGCGGCGGCGGTGGCGAAGCGGTCGATGATGTCGGAGATCTCGGATCCGGTCAGCGCGCGCGGTGTTGGTGCGCCCGGGATGTCGAGTGCGACCGCGCTCGGCGCGACCGTTTTGATATCCGCGAGTGGATTCGATTGGCGCCCAGGATGATTGAGCTGCACCAGGCAGACTGTGTCGACCTCATTGAACTGGGCGGCGACGCGACGCAGCGCGTCGAGATGGCGATCGTCTTCTATGACGACGTTGCCTGGTTCGCCGAGGTGGCATCGGTCGACCATCACATTGCCGGTCACGACCAGACCGAAACCACCGTGCGCCCAGCGGCGATAGAGCTGTTCAAGGGCGTGATTCGGTGCGTTGTCGGCGCCGGCGAGCGCTTCGCTCAACGCCGACTTCATCACGCGGTTGGGTAGGATGGCCCCGCACGGCAACGTCACAGTGTCGGTCAGTGCGGGGATGGTGGTCGCCGACATCAATTGCCCTGTCCGCCGGTCAACGCGCGTACCGTGGGATGCAGCCTGACGACTCGCTCGTAGATCCCGGCCCCGCCTCGGGTGCTCGCCAGCGCGCCAGCCAGCCAGCTCGGCGCGTACACCGAAGCCGATCGACGGGCGATCCCGTCGACGATGGCCTTGCCCGCTTTGTCGACCGGTGCCGGCTTGCCGAGCGGGCCTGGCATCTGTGACCAGATATCGGCGACGTGGGCGATCGCGGTGCTGGCCATCGGGGTATCGATGACGCCGAAATAGGCGACGCCGACGCCGACCCCGCTCGGGGCGAGCTCGATGCGCAGGCTGCGGGCGAATCCGTCGACGGCGTGCTTGCTCGCCACGTACGAGGCGATGCTTGGAACGGGGATGAGTCCGGCGATCGACGACACGCACAGGATGTAGCCGCGCGACTCGGTGAGGTAGGGGAGCGCGGCGTGCACGGTGTTGAACACGCCGAGCACGTTGACCGAGATCAGGCGGGCGAACTGGCGCGAGGTCGTCTGCGCGACGCTCATGGCCGGGTCCATGACCCCGGCATTGGCGACCACCGCGTCCAAGCGCCCGAAATGTGCGGCCGCGGCATCGACGGCGGCGGCGATCGCGGCGTCGTCGGTCACATCGGCGATGAAACTCGCTGCGGCTATACCCAATTCGGTGGCCAGCGCAGTGACGGTTGCCGGAGTCTGATCGACTAGGGCGACCTTGGCGCCGCGCGCGACGAGCTTGCGGGCGACATCGGCGCCGATTCCTTGACCGGCGCCGGTGATTAAGACGACCGCGCCCGAGAGCGGATCAGCCATGTCGATTTCCTTTCGTCGCAAACGACCACCCTCGTTGGCAAGTCGCTGACTTGAAATGTAGGGAGGGTGGCGATGTCGGTCAAGTCGTTGACTTGAAATGGGTACGCTGCTCAGGACAGTGGAGGCAGCGGACCCTGGGGGTTACTAGTGAGCCGAGCGACGCAGGACAAGCAAGCCCAAGCACGGATGGTGATCCTCGATGCGACGGTGGACGCGCTACAACGCGATGGGTACGCGGGCATTTCCGTGCGGCAGATCGCGCGCAAGGCCGAGGTGAGCCAGGGCGCGCTGCAGTATCACTTTCCCACCAAGGCCGCGTTGGTTGAGGCCGCGCTCTGGCAACTGGCGGTGCGGTTGCTTGAGCAGGCACAGGATCGGTTCGTTGATCTGCCGGAGGGTCAGCCGCAGCGTGCTGAGGAAGTGCTTGACGCGCTGTGGGAGATCCATAACTCGCCCATTGCCCATGTCATCGCCGAACTGTTCTTGGCCGCTCGCACCGACCCTGACCTGCGCGAGACCATGAGCACTGGCGTGGACACCGCGCACGCGATGACGATCGCCACGGTCGGACAGGCTCTGCCTGAACTTGCCGCTCGACCGGATTTCCCTGAGTGGGTACTCAGCTGTGTGGCCACCATGCGTGGACTCGTGGCCGTGGGCGCGCTCACGCTCGCGCCGGCGAGTGTGGTCAGCTGGCCGCAGGCTCGCACCCTGATGTTGCGCACGATCTATCTGCCTGGCTGACCGAGGGGATGGGTTCGCGCTGTCGGCGACGAGGGCTAGCCGGGCTCGGCGAGTACGCGTTCGCCGAGGGTGGCCACGCCGCGCAGGGCCACCTCAAGGGCCATCCGGTGTTCGTCGAGCGGACGTGGCAGGAGTTCATCGACCTGCTGCATGCGGTAGAGGACGGTGTTCTTGTGGACGGTGAGCGCCTCGGTGGCCTTGGTCATGCTGCCCTGTTGGAGATAGACAAGGGCGGTGTCGCGCAGGCGGGCGGCAGCGGGGCCGCGCTCGGCGAGACCGCCGAGTTCGCGCTTGACCATGCGGGATGCCGCGGCGAGGTCGGCGGTGAGGCAACTGACGAGTTCGACGTCTCGGTAGAGGGTGATCGGTGCGGCTTCCGGGGCGATCCGGTAGGCCCGTTGGGCCTCGTGATGCTGACGCGGAACCCATCGATACCGGTCGCGGGGACCCCGGCGGCCAACTGGACCATTGGGCCGCGCTGCTGGAAAGCCTTGAGGCTGGCGATTTTCCGTAGGTCTGGTGCGTCCGGGGTGGCGAGCCAGGCCCACACCATTCGGCCGCCGGCGGGCAGGACAAGCGCGCGGGGTGCGCCGAGAGCGGTCGCGACCGCGATGGCGGTGTTCTCCAGCGTGGCGCTCGCGTCGTCGGTGGCGCGGTCGACGGTCCACGGGATCAGGCGGTGTAGGCGGAGGTTGTGCCCGAGCTGGCGGATCCCATGGTCGAGGTCGATCCTGTTCTCGCGCAGGATGGACTCGATGAGCTCGCGCCTGCGGGTCAGCGCGGTGCTTGCCTGTTTGCGGGTCTCGTCGAGGAAGGCCAGTTCGGCACGCTCAGTGGCGGCGGAGATGGTGCGGCTGAGGTGATCCCACTGCTGGTCAAGGACAACGGCAACAATTCTGGATCGGTGATCTCCCGGCAGGCCGAGGTCATGATCTCGGCTCAGCTGATGCGTTGCAGGGTGCGATAGCAGCGTTGCAGGAGCGCGATGTCGTAGCCGCGTCGGGCAAGGGCACGGCCAAGGGCCTTGGCCGCGCCGGGCAGATGGATATCGCCGGAACGTTCGTGGGGACCGCGACTGAATTACACCCCGACACCGTCATGCACCGCGAGGCGGAGTTCCTGGCCTAGTCCTGCGAGCCGGACGAATCAGCCTCGTGGTCGGAGCCAGTGATCGATCTCGAGGGCCACGCCGACCTCCAGCGAGCGCGTGGTCCAGCGCTGGGGAAGCAGCTGATCTGCGCGTTGCAGGCGTTTGAGCACCGTGTTCCGGTGGGTGAACAGGGCACTGGCGGCACGAGCGGCGCTGTGGCCCTCGCGGACATAGATACGCACGGTTGTGCGCAGGTCCGGGTCTGCAGTGGACAGCCGACCCAGGACCCGGGAGACGTAGGCGCGGGCAGCCTGTTCGTTCTGCGTCGCGAGGTGGACCAGGGCGATGTCATCGAAGGCCGCCGCACGCACCTGGTGTGCGCGGAGCAGGAGTAGTTGGGCGCTCACCGCCTCGAAATGGCTGCGCCGGAAGCCGTCGACGTCGACGCCGGTGCCGCCCACTGCCAGACGCACCCCGCCCTCTGCGAGGACAGCCGTGTCTGCCCCCAGGGCGTCGGTGAGGATGCGCGGATCCAGTGGTTCGTGGGACCCCAGCCAGAGCCACAGCGAGGAGGAACTGGCCGGCACGGCCAACATCTGTGGCGCTCCGGCGCGACGTCGCAACTCGGACGCCGTTCGCATCAAGGCGGCCTGGTCGGGCATAGTGGCGACGGTCCACAGCACGGCCGCGAGGTGGGCGCCGCGGAGGCGGTATCCCAAGCGGTGTTCGGCGAGGTCGATGTCCGCCGGGTTCTCGTCCAGGAGCTGGGTGACGGTTGCGAGTCGCTGGGTGTGTGTCTGCCACAGGTAGTCGTCGCGCTCACGTTGGACGAGCGCGGTCAGTTCGTCGAGGGTGGCTTCGATCCACGAGCCCATCGACCTGGAGGCCAGATCCAGTGACGCGGCCAGGACCGCTGGATCCGCTTCCAGCTCGAAGGTCCGCTGCATCCACAGCCGCCAGGCCTCGTCCTTCGCGACGTGGTACGCCGTCCACACGGCGCGGTCGGCTCCGCGCCGGATCACCTCGCGGGCGATGCCGACGACGGGCCCTGCGAGCGTCGGCATCACCGGATCTTGTGGAGCGGTCGCCATCGTCGTCGCCCAGTGCCGGACGTTGAGGCGGGTCGACTCGCGCACTTCCTGCGCCATCACCGGATCGGTGTTGAACGGATCCCCGATGCCGGCGAGCGCTGCCTCCTCAACACGTGGCAAGGCTCCGCTCTCCGGGTCGACGAACCAGGCCACCACTGCGCGCAGAACGTCTTCGACGCCGCCGCGCCCTGCTTGCGGCACTGTCGCGGGGTTCGACCCGTCGCTCGTCGTCACGCCTGAATTCTGGGCCCAATATGGGCATTTGCACATCAGAATAGGAAATTCAGTGCAAATCGCCCCTGTCATTGTGGTCGGGGTCACGTGATGATGGGCGCATCGCCCCCACTGAAGGAGCTGTCGTGGAGAAGACATCACGCACTATCCCCGCCCGAAATCGGAGAGAGAGCACACAAACCCCGGACTTATCCGAGGTGGAACTGCTCATCATCGGCGCTGGTCTCACAGGACTCGGTTTCGCCACCAGGTCAAGGACGGGCCTTTGAGCTTCCGGATTCACTACCGCTTCGACCTCGAACGCCTCGCGGGTCCGATCGACGACGGCACCTTGGAATTCGGGCGCAGCGCCGACCGGGCGCTGCTGACGGTGGCCGGGGGAGTCGCATGAGCCGGGTCGATGTGACCTTCCTCAGCGCGGGCACCACATGTGCTGCGTGGCACTACACCGGGCCGACCTCGGCGTTCGAGACCGAGGCCGGGCGCCCGTGCGTCGTGATGGCACATGGCTTCAGCGGCACACGGGATGCGGGGCTGGAGGGCTACGCCGAGGGGTTCGCCGCAGCGGGGTTCGACGTACTGCTCTTCGACTATCGCGGGTTCGGCGGATCCCAGGGCGCGATGCGGCAGCACATCGACTACCGCGGCCAGCGGGCCGACTACCATGCTGCGGCTGCGGCCTCCCGGGGACTGGCCGGGGTCGACCCCGACAAAATCGTCCTGTGGGGTACGTCGTACTCCGGCGGGCACGTGCTGAACGTCGCGGCCCATGACCAGCGGATCGCCGCGGTCCTCTCGCTCACGCCCGCTGTCGACGGAGTCCCGGTGCTCGGCATGATCATCAAATCCGGGGGGATCGGAAAGGTCCTCGCCTTGTCCGGGGCGGGCCTGCGTGACCGCTTCGGTCGCCCGCAGATGCTTCCAGCGGTGGGACCGGCCGGCTCGTCGGCCGTGATTGCCAAGGACGGTGCCCTGGAGAACTTCCTCGCGGTGGCGGGTCCGTCGTGGCGCAATGAGGTGCGCGCCCGCTGCACCCTCGACGTCGCACTCAACCGACCGGTCCTGGGCATCCGCAAGATCACAGCGCCACTGCTGATCCAGGTGGGCGACAACGACACCGTCGTCTCCACACCTGCTGCCGTGCGCGCCGCCCGCAAAGCCACCGCGTTCAGTGAGTTGCGGAACTACCCCGTGGACCACTTCGACGTGTACGGCGATCCCTGGCTGTCGACCGTCCTGCACGACCAGATCGAGTTCCTGTCCCGCCGACTCGGCACTTCCGACCAGACGCAAAGGAATGCATCATGAGCAGCAATTTGACCAACATCACCGTCCTCGGCGCCGGGGTCCTCGGGCATCAGATCGCCTTCCAGGCGGCGTTGCACGGCTTCGCCGTCACCGCCTACGACGTCGACGACGCCGCCGTGG
Source organism: Nocardia sp. NPDC059228 (assembly GCF_042754245.1). Classification (NCBI taxonomy): domain Bacteria; kingdom Bacillati; phylum Actinomycetota; class Actinomycetes; order Mycobacteriales; family Nocardiaceae; genus Nocardia; species Nocardia sp. NPDC059228. Next base: position 8,549 of record NZ_JBHZAL010000041.1, read on the forward strand.
CAGCCGCGCGACAGCGTTTCTCCGACCTCGCAGCCACCTACGAGGTCGAGGTCCCGGCTGCCAAGGGCCGCACGCAGGAGGTGCTCGCGGGACTGAAGGTCACCTCCGACCTGGCCGATGCCGTGCACGACGCCGACCTAGTCATCGAGGCGGCGCCAGAGCTCCCGGAGGTCAAGCAGGCCCTCTACCGATCGCTGTCGAAGGTGCTGCAGGAGAAGACGATCCTGGCAACCAACTCCTCTACCTTGCTGCCGAGCGACCTGGTCGGCTCGACCGACCGTCCGGATAGGTTCCTCGCGCTGCACTTCGCCAATCGGATCTGGCAGTTGAACACCGCCGAGGTGATGGGCACCGACCTGACCGACCGCGCCGTGTTCGACCGTGTCGTGGCCTTCGCGGAGGAGATCGGCATGGTCTCGATCCCGATCCGCAAGGAGAAGGCGGGCTACGTGCTCAACTCGATGCTCGTGCCGTTCCTGGCCTCCGCCGCCCAACTGGCGGCCGAAGGTTATGCCATCCCGGCCGATGTCGACAAGGTGTGGACAATCGGCACCGGAGCAGCCTTGGGCCCCTTCCAACTCCTCGACATCATCGGCCTCGTCACGCCGTACAACATCTTCGCCAACGGGGACGAGGCCATGCAGCAGATTGCCGCCTGGATGAAGGAGGAATACATCGACCGCGGCAAGCTCGGTGTCGCGACCGGCGCGGGCTTCTACACCTACGAGGGGAACCAGTAACCAACCCGGCCGTTTCGCGGCCATCGCCACGCCGAGCTCATCCTGAGCATGCCCGGCTTCGGGCCACTGCTCCGGCGCGGAATTCCTCGCCGCCACCGGCAGCGACCTGACCGTGTTCGGCCGCCCCGACCGCCTGGCCGGAGTCGCCGGCTTGGCCCCGGGGCCCCGCGATTCCGGCCGCGTCAGAGGCAACCTCCCTCACGCGGCCCCCGCTCGTGGAAATTTCCGGATGCCCCGGCGTCCCGTGGTGGTGCAGGAGCGGCGGGTCGCTGGGCTGCCCTCAGCCGCGAGAGTGACGTCCGTGTGGCGGGGCTCGATCGAAGCGGTGTGTCACGCCGCTCATGGAGCGGTTACAGAGTATGAGAAGTTGAAAACATTGAATACAGTATGAGGTCGACTGCCAACATTGCGAACGACCAGGCGTCGGCTGCGATACGATGCCGGCGTGAATGACGCGTCGAAGTTTCGCTCCGAGGTGCGTCAGGTTCTGCGTGAACGCGCACTGGAGACGGCTCGGCAGCTCGTTTGCACCGAAGGCTGGGGTGCGGTGAGCATGTCCCGCGTGGCCAGGGAGGTCGGCATCAGTCGGCCCGTCCTCTACAAGGAGCTCGGCTCCAAGGATTCCCTGGCCCAGGCCATCATCGAGCGTGAGGTCGACATCTTCATGGCCGGCATTGCGGACACCCTGACTGCGTACCCCGCCGACCCGGTCACGGGTCTGACTGCGGCCAGCGCATACGCGCTGCGTAATGCCGCCGAGAACATCCTGATCAAGGCCGTTCTGTCCGGACGTCAAGCCAGTGACACGGTACTGCTGCCGGTGCTGGTGACCGAGCCCGGACCGGTGCTCATCAGGGCGCTCGATGCGCTCACCGATGCAGTTCGCAGGCAGTACGGGCTGCCGGCAATGAACGACGCGAACCTGAGGTCGATGGTCGAAATCGTCGTTCGCATGACCCTCAGTCATATGTTTCAGCCGCTCGGTACGGTAGAGCACGCAGTTGAACAGATAGCCGCGGTGATCGCCGGAATCTTCGGGCGGACGTTGGCGCCCATCATCGCGGTCTAGTACACCTCGAGCGCTTACCCGACACTGGCGCCCTGGACCCCGCGACCTCCTGCATAGTCCTCTTATCGGCGGGTCTTTGTGTGACATCAGGGGATGTGCGCGCACGCCACGACGCCTTTCTCGCTGGTCGCGGGCCGGCGAAGGTTGTTCGTCGGCTCTGGTACCGCCCTCTGGATACAGAATCTGAACAATTGCAATTTCTATTTACAGTTCTCCTTCACCTGTATTGCGATTTGCCATATTCGTCGCTATCGTTCGATACGATCTGGATCACACCTACTGATCAAAGTGGTGCAGATCACCAGAACAGTGGCGTTTTCGGCAGCATGTCTCCGCGATACCGCGGGACCTTTGTCCGCCGAGGCGGCACACGGCGATGCCGGGTTCATTTCCCTCGCGTGACATTGCTGGACACCTGTGTGCGTTGTGTCCGATCGCGCTCGAGAGCCCAAGGTCAGGAATGGAGTGCGATGTCAGCAACGGAAGTTCAGCTGTCCAAGCTGGCGGCAGCTGCCGCCGCGGGTACCCGTGGAGCACCACGCGTGCTGGGGGAGTTCTATGCGACGGCGCTCGAGACATTCCGCTACGTGCCCCGCCGGCCGTTCCAGCTCCGGGAATTCGTCTCTCAGGCTTGGTTCATCGCGAGCGTCTCGATCGTGCCCACGCTGCTGATGGCTATTCCGTTCTGCGTCATGGTGGTGTTCCAGATCAACGTCCTGCTCAACGAGATCGGCGCCATCGACCTGTCCGGCGCGGGCGCAGGAGTCGCGGTGGTCCGCGAGATCGGCCCGATCGTGACTGTTCTCGCCGTCGCTGGAACCGGAGCCACCGCGATCTGTGCCGACCTGGGGTCGCGGACCATCCGCGAGGAGATCGACGCGATGCGGGTGCTCGGCATCAATCCCATTCAGCGATTGGTCGTCCCCCGCGTCCTAGCCTCAACCGTGGTCGCCCTGTTTCTCAACGGTCTGGTCACCGCCGTGGGTTTGACCGGCGGCTATCTGTACGGCGTGTATCTGCAGGGCGCGACACCGGGGCAGTTCATCACGGCGATCCCGATCCTCACCGGAATCCCCGACCTATTGGTCAGCGAGCTCAAAGCCACCGTATTCGGACTGCTCGCCGGACTGGTTGCCTGCCATCTCGGTCTGAACGTCAAGGGCGGGCCGAAAGGTGTTGGCGACGCGGTCAATCAGACCGTCGTCTTCAGCTTCGTCCTGCTCTTCTTCGCCAATGCCATCATCACGACCCTTTCGCTGCACTGACCGGAGCGTTCAATGAATCCCTCGACGACCTACGGAATCGCTGATTCCATGCGTCGCAAGTCCTGGGCGCGCGCCGCGGCGAAGACTGCCGCCGCGCCCGCTGACCGTATTGCCGATGTCGGAAGCCAAATCGCGTTTCACCTCACCAGCGTGGCCGCGGCCCCGCGGGTGCTCAGACGGTATCGATCCGAAGTGTTGCGGTTGATCGCCGAGGTCAGCCTCGGGACAGGCGCGCTGGCGGTGATCGGCGGAACTGTCGTCATCGTCGGATTCCTCACTGCCGCAGCGGGTTACGAAGTGGGCCAGCAGGGCGCCAGCTCGCTGGGCAGGGTGGGAGTCGAGGCAATGGCCGGGTTCATCTCGGCGTTCTTCAACACCCGGGAGGCAATACCCGTCATCGCGGGCGTCGCGCTGACCGCCACGGTAGGTGCGGGATTCACCGCTCAGCTCGGCGCGATGCGGGTCAGCGAGGAGATCGACGCGCTGGAAGTGATGTCGGTTCCCGCGCTTCCTTACCTGGTCACCACCAGGATTCTGGCCGGGGTCATTGCGGTGGGCCCGTTGTACGCGATCGCGCTGTTCATGGGGTACGCATCCACCGAGTTCGTCAGCGTCTTCCTGTCGAACCAGTCTTCGGGCACATACCACCACTACTTCAACCTGTTCCTGGTTCCAGGTGACGTGCTGTGGTCGCTGCTGAAGGTCGCGGTTATGGCCGTGATCGTGATGTGCGTGCATTGCTACCACGGATACAACGCCACTGGGGGGCCGGCCGGAGTGGGCACCGCCGTCGGCCGTGCCGTGCGCACCTCGTTGATCGCGATCATGATGATCGACCTGCTCGTCGGCATCACGATCTACGGCGGGGTTCACTCGACTGTGCGGGTGTCGGGATGATCACTACGACCAGCCGCCGCACAGCGCTCGTTTTCGGCGTCGCCGCCATAGCTCTGGTCATCCTCGCCATCATGGGAGCCCTCGCCTCCTACAACGGGAGTTTCACTCGTTCGGTCCACGTCTACGTGCACGCCGATCGCGCCGGGCTGCTGATGGCCGAGGGATCCGATGTCAAGGTCGACGGCGTCGTCGTCGGGCGAGTCGAAACGGTGCAGTTGGACGCCGATCATGCGGTGTTGACGCTGGATTTGGCCCCCGAACAGGCACGCAAGATCCCCAGCAATGTCGGCGCCCACCTCGAACCGACAACCCTGTTCGGACGCAAGTTCGTGTCGCTGATCTGGCCACAACAGCCCGCATCGACGCGACTGAGCGAGGGAACGGTGATCGATTCGGCCACCGTCACGGTCGAGATCAACGACACCGTCAACACGCTGCTCGCGATCTTGAAGGTTGTGAATCCGCATAAGGTCAACTCCACCTTGACCGCCGCCGCCACCGCACTGGACGGCCGCGGCAAACGAGCCGGTGACCTGCTGGCGGATCTGGATCGATATCTGGGCCAGTTCAACAACGCCATCCCGGCCTTGCAACGCGATATCCCGCTGCTGGCCGACAACCTCGATACTCTGGCCGCCGCGACTCCGGACTTGATGACGACGTTGGCGAACCTGTCTACGACCAGCCGGACAGTCGTGGACGAGCAGACGAATCTGAGCGCCTTTCTGCTCAGCTTCACCGGCTTCGGAAACGCCGGTTCCGCCCTTGTGGACAAGGCAGGTACCCCTTTGATCAGCGCTCTCGACGCTCTGGAACCGACGACGCGGCTGCTGGCCGACAGGGCCCCCAGCTTTCCGTGCTTCTTCGCCAGTCTGAACAAGTCCCGCCAGGTACTGGAGCGGGCGCTGGGTGGCCGACCGGGCCTCAACATCGTCGGAACCCTTTTGCTCGGCAATCCGCCGTATGCCTATCCCAACGATGTTCCGGTCAACGGCGCTGACGGCGCACCGGCCTGCTACTCCTACGCGAATGGCACCGGCGGGCCCGCCCCGGGGCATATCAACTTCGACGATGGCTCGCATGCTTATCGTCCGGTCCGTGAGCCGCTCGACGTGCTCGGCAATCCGTTCGCCGCGCTGATCTACGGACTTACCCGATGAGCGCGCGCCGGGACGGTCTGAAATTGCTGGCGTTCCTGATCGCCACCTCGCTCATCACCGCGGCGCTGTTCGTCGTCGTCGGTGATCTGCGATTCGGCAGCCGGCGCGATTACCACGCCTTGTTCACCAATGCGTCCGGAATCAAGCCGGGCGAAGAGGTCAAGGTGGCGGGCGTTGTCGTCGGCAAGGTCGACAGTGTGGACTTCGCGGCCGATGGACTAACCAACGTCGGTTTCACGGTCGAAGACACTGTTGACATCCTGTGCTCGGCAACGGCGGCGATCAAATACAAGAACCTCATTGGCGACCGGTATCTCGAGCTCACAGTGCAACCCGACTCGTCCGGAATCCTGCCTGCCGGCACCACGATTCCGCAGACCCGGACCCACCCCGCACTGGACCTCGACGCGCTCGTCAACGGTTTTCGTCCGCTGCTGCAGGGACTCGATCCCGACGAGACCAACAAGCTCGCGGGCTCGCTGGTGGAGGTGTTGAACGGGCGCGAGCAGAGCGTCGCGTCCATCGTCGAACAGCTTGGCGCGCTCGGTAATTCGGTCGCCGACCGGGACGAGGTCATCGGCCGGCTGATCGACAACCTCAACCTCGTGCTGAAGACGATCAACAGCCGCGACAAGCAATTCGGCGGACTGGTCGACGGCTTGCAGGGATTGGTCACCGGGCTGAACAACGATCGAGGCACCCTGACCGATGCGCTGCAGCACATAGACGACGTCTCGTCGCAGACCGCGGCGATATTGAGCGACAACCGTCCCGCCATTGCCGCCGACATCGACGGGCTGCAACGCACCGCGGCGAACCTCAATGCCAGCACCGACACCCTCCAACTCGTGCTGGCGCAGCTGCCAGAGGTCTACCGTCGCGGCACCCGGGCCAGTGGTTACGGCAGCTTCGTGAACTTCTTCTTGTGCGGATTGGCGATTCGATACCCGTCGATCGGCGGCGGATACGCGACCACGCCGATGTTCACGTTGCCGGCCGAAAGGTGCAAGTGACAGTGAAGTCCTTCTTCGATCGGAACCCGGTCCGTATGGGCTGGATCGGTACGGCGATCATCGCGGTGCTGCTCGTGCTGGTGTTCAACTACGACAAGATTCCGGGCTGGCCCGGAATGGCAACCTATACGGCGCAATTCACCGATTCCAGCGGACTGCGGCCGGGAGATACCGTACAGATCAGCGGCATCACCGTGGGCAAGGTCGATTCCATCCGCCTGGCCGGTGACCACGTCGATGTCGCGTTGAAGGTCGACACCCATGGACGCCGTCTCGGTGACCGCAGCAGCGCCGCGATCAAGGTCGAGACCGTGCTCGGACGCCGCTACGTCGAATTGCATCCCGACGGCGGGGGCAGCCTCGGCAAGACCATCCCGGTGTCCCGGACCACTTCGGGATACGACATTTCCGAATCACTGTCCCAACTCACCGACAAGGTCGCGGGCACCAACAAGAAGAAACTGTCCGACGCGCTCGACAGTCTCTCCTCGGTCATGGAAGCGCTCCCGCCGAATCTGAAGTCCTCGCTGGAAGGAATTTCCCGGGCGTCGGCCACCGTCGGATCTCGCGACCAGGCGGTGCAGGAATTGCTCGGTAATACCGGCGCGGTGTCGGGTCTGCTCGCCGAGCGCGACCAGAAGATCACAGCACTCATCAGCGACGGCCGAACGTTGTTCGCCGCGCTCAACGACCGGGCGAACACCATCCGTGCATTGGCGGTCGACGTCCGCGATGTCAGTAACCAGTTGCGCGCCTTGGCAACCGAGAACACCGCCGGCGCGCCGCCGATGCTCGCCGAGCTGGACAAGACCCTGGCGGTGTTGAACCAGAACTACGCCAATATCAACGACGCGATCACCGGCCTGCAGCCGTTCGTCACGCAGTTGGGAGAGGTGGTCGGCAGCGGACCGTTCTTCAACGTCCTGCTGCAGAACATCACACCGGCCAACTTGCGCGGACAGGGACCGGGCAGTCTCGGAGGTGGAAAGTAGATGCGCACATCCATTTCGGCCACGTTCCGGCGAATTCCTTTGCCGGGGCGCGTCCTGGCCGTCGGCGTCGTCGCGGCCACCGTGGTCACCGTCGCTGTCGCGACCATCGGGCGCGGCAACACCCATCACGTCACCGCGTATTTCACCAACAGCACCGGTCTCTACACCGGCGACCCGGTGACGGTCAGAGGGGTGCAGATCGGCACAGTCGATGGCATCGAGCCGGTCGGAGACCGGGTCCGGGTCCGGCTGTCCTACGACGCCGACACCTTCGTGCCCGCCGACACCCGTGCCGTGATCGTCTCCCCGACCCTCGTTTCGGGACGGTACGTACAGCTGACGACGGATTCCGGCGATCAGCGCGCGCTCGCCGAGGGCGGCGAAATCCCCCTCGAAAGAACCGCGGTACCGGTCGAATACGACCAGGTCAAAAAGCAACTCGATGAACTCGCCACCGAGATCGGACCTCAGCAAGGCCGGGACGGGTCATTGAGCCGACTGGCCAATGCCACCTCCGCCACACTGTCCGGGAACGGCGCCACCTTGAATCAAACGCTGACCAACCTGTCGGCCGCCGTGCAGACTCTCGCGCAGGGCGGACCGGATCTGTTCAGCACGGTTCGCAACCTGCAAACGCTGGTATCGGCCCTGGCCGCCGGTGATCAGCAGATTACGCAGTTCACCAGCCAACTGGCGGGCCTGTCACGGTTGCTCGACAACAACCGCACTCAACTCGATGCAGCCGTCCAGGCTCTACAGGCGATGCTGCCCGAGATCCGCACCTTCGTGAACGACAACCACGCCGCACTGGGCCGCGACGTGGACGCGTTGACTCGAATCGCCCGCCTACTGGTCGACCGCCAGGATGACCTCGCGCAAATCCTGCATGTCGCCCCGACCGCATTGGGCGATCTGTACAACATCTATGACCCACGGTCGCGCACCCTGACCGCCGCGGTCAGCGTCGCCGACTTCCCGGATCCGATGTCGTTGATCTGCGGACTGTTGACCACCGTCAACGCACCGCAGGAGGAATGCTCGCGGGCCAGTGGGAACTTCGGCGACCTGTTCGCCTCCGCACTGCGTGCCGCCCAACCCAAACCGTCGAGTCCACCACCGCTGGCGCTGCCACAGCTGCTCATTCCCGGATTGGGGGTAGGCCGGTGAACCGTGCGCGCCGCGCGACCGCACTCGCCACCGTGCTGTTCACCTGTACCTTGGCGGCCGGGTGCCGGATGGACGGTCCCAACTCCATCCCGTTGCCGGACAACGCAATTCATCACGGCAGCTATACCCTGCACGTCGAGCTGAGGGACGCACAGAATCTCGTCGGCAACTCGATCGTCAAGGCCGACAACGTCACGGTCGGCGTCCTGCGTCGGATCGAGATCCACAACTACGTCGCCGTCGCGACAGTGGAAATCGACAATGCCGTGTCACTGCCGAAAAACACGACCGCCCAGCTCGCTCAGACCAGTGTGCTCGGGGCGCAGTATCTGGAGCTGACGACTCCGCCGAACGCACCGGTGAGCGACCGACTGCGCGGCGGGGACACCATCGCGTTATCGGCGAGCTCGGAATATCCGGCGACCGAGGAGGTGCTCGCCGCGCTCTCGCTGCTGCTCAACGGCAGCGGCCTGCAGCAGGTGCGCACCATCATGAGCGAGCTCAATCAGGCCGTCGGCGGCCGCGAAGACGTCGTCAACAGCGCAATCGGCCGTATTCAAACGTTCGTCGGCGGCCTGGACAAACAACGTGCCGACATTGTTCGCGCCATCGACAGCCTCGGTGCACTTGCCCAAGCGCTGGCCCACCAGAACACCGCCCTCGGCAAAGGCATCGAACAGATCCAGCCCGCGATTTATATCCTCAACGAGCAACGCCGGCAGTTGACGACCATGCTCGACAGCGTCGGCCGCTTCGGGACCCAGGCCGCACAGGTCCTGCGCAGCAGCAAGGAGAATCTGACCGCCGACCTGGCCAGTCTGCAACCGGTTCTCAACCAGCTCGCCGCCTCGGGAAAGGATCTGCCCGAATCCCTGCTGGTGGCGCTCAGCGTGCCGTTTCCCGTCACCGCCGTCGACGGCATTCGCGGCGACTATCTCAACTTGTTTCTGACATTGGATCTGAGCGCCGAGGCCATCCAGAACAAGGTCATCGGCAGCATCCCCTTCCCGGACCTGCTGCCCGCGGGACCCGATCGCGCGGTCGATCCACTGACCGCCCCGACCCAGCCTGCCACCGGAGGCCGATGATGAAATCACGTCTGATCAAAGGCCAGCTGATCGTCTTCTCTGTGCTGGCAATCGTGAGCCTTGTCTACGGCCTCGTCCAATACGTCGACATCCAGCGTCTGACCGGGTTCGGAACCTACACGGTCACAGTCGAATTCGCTGATTCCAGCGGCCTGTACACCAACGCTCTGGTCACCTACCGCGGCTCCGACGTCGGTCGCGTCGCGGGTATCGACTTGCGAGACAACCAGGCCGAGGTGCACCTTCAGATCAAGTCCGGCCACCGGATTCCCGCAACCGCGGCCGCCGCGATCAAGAGCATGTCAGCGATCGGCGAGCAGTACGTCGATCTGATACCGGACAACAACAATGGGCCCTATTTGCAGAACGGTTCCCGAATACCGTTGGCCAAGACCTCGGTGCCCGCGCCGACCGGCAAAGTCCTCGACAACCTGCAAACCCTGCTGACGAACATTCACACGGACAGTCTGAACAAGGCGATCGACGAAGCCGCCGCTGCACTCGACGGCACCGGGCCGGCCTTGTCGGGTCTGATCGAGTCGTCCACGGCCCTGATCCATCTGGCCCAGGCCGATCTCGGACCGACCATAACCCTGATCGACGACGCTGAACCACTGCTCACCACCGGTAATGCCGCGGCATCCGACATCCGTTCGTTCTCGCGCGATCTGGCTTCGTTCACCCACCAACTGGTCCTCAGCGATGCGCAGATACGGAACCTGCTCGTCCAAGGACCCAGCGCCGCCGACACAGTGGCCGGCACTTTCACCGAGCTCACCCCGACGCTGCCGCTGCTACTGGCTAATCTGCAAACCGTCGGACAGGTCCTGCGCGTCAATGTCCCGCAGCTCCGGCAGATCCTGGTCGTTTACCCGGCCTTGAGCGCCGTCGTCAACAACAGTGCCGTGGGCTACCAGGACACTTCCGACCCCCAACTGCCCTTGCCGCTCGATATCAAACTCGGCGACACGCTGAACCCGCCGCCATGCACCGAGGGCTATCAGGGCACCGAGCGACGCGATCCGTCCGACACCGGACGCGTTCCGGCGGTGCCTGGACAGCACTGCGACGTTCGCTCCGACAACCCGAAGGTCGTCCGTGGAGCACGCAACCTTCCTTGTGCCACCGACCCGGCCGTACGGACCGCTGACATCGCCCACTGCCCGCGCGGGCTGCCCTCGACCTGGCCCGAGATGCTGGCCCGACCGGGCGCGTCCGAGCTTGCGGTGGATCCCTTCCCGCTTCCGCCTCCCACTCCTTCCGCCACAACGGTTCCCGCCTTGCCCACACCGAGCACCGACGCTGTGCCCTACGCCGAATCCAGCGGCACCTTCCGAGGTCCCGATGGCTTCACCTATCTGCTCGGACCCGCATCCACCATCACCGGAAAGGAAATCAAGGGATGGCAATCACTACTGATCAAGTAACAGAAGTCGCCGACGCTGATCGTGGCATCGATGGCGAGGAATCCGAGGAATCCACCTCGGCCGAACCATCGACCCCTGTGCCGGAGCGAACCACCCATCCCAAACTCGCGGCGGCGGTCCTGATCCTGAGCGCACTACTGATCGGTGTCGCGATCAGCGCGACTCACTTCAACCTGGACGTTCACGAGAACAGGGCGGCCACCGAGCGAGATCACGCCGTCCTCGATACCGGGCGAAGGGTCGCCGCCGAGCTCGTCACACTCGACCACAACTCTGCCCAACGTGACCTGGACAGCATCGCGGCGAATTCCACCGGGTCCTTTCGAGACCAGTTCTCCAAAGTTTCGGGAACGTTCGCGTCGGTGCTGAGCCAAGGCCGGGTCGAATCCACCGGCGAGGTCAAAGAAGTGGGCATATCGAGTGCCGACGACCACCACGCCACAGTGCTGGCGGCGGTCACGTCCACCGTGAAGAACACCGAAGCCCCCGACGGGCAATTGCGCGTTTACCGAATGAAAATGAGCCTCGACAAGATTGATTCGAAGTGGCTCGTATCGAATGTGGAGTTCGTAGCATGAGAATCCTGGTTATCCCACGTCGAATCTTCACGGCAGTCGGTCGGGTGCGACGTGTGCCGCTCGTCGCGGTAACGGCCGTGCTGGCCGTCGCGTCGGCCAGCGCCGCGACCGCTACGACCGTGGCCGTGGTCGAACTCCGACACGACGATGCGATCCGGCAAGCCGAAGCCGCCGCCGAAACCGATGCGAAGGCAAAATTGCCCGCGGTGCTGTCCTACGACTATCACACCGTAGACACCGAATTCCCCAAGGCCGCAGACAATCTCACCGGCAAGTTCAAGGACGACTTCGCCCGCCTCGGCACGTCGATCATCATCCCTGCGGCGCACCAGGATTCGATTGTCACCAAGGCCGACGTCGTCGAAACGTCGGTGGTCGAGGCCACCGCCGAACGTGTCACGCTGCTGATGTTCCTCAATCAGACCACTACCAGTACCAAGATGCCCGGACCCCGGCTCGACGGCAGCCGTGTCCGGATCACTATGACCCAGAGCGGTGCGCAGTGGCTGATTTCTGATATCACCCCTGTCTGACCCGAGGCGCTGAAAGGCAATCAAGGTAATGGGAATCGAAGTCTCCGTAGAGAACCTGAGCAAATCATTTGGGTCGCAGCGTATTTGGCAGGACGTCTCGCTGACGCTGCCGTCGGGGGAAGTCAGCGCTCTGCTCGGCCCGTCGGGTACCGGTAAGTCGGTCTTCCTGAAGTCGTTGATCGGTCTGCTCCGTCCGGAGAAGGGCTCGATCTACATCGACGGCACCGACATCACGACCTGCTCGAACAAGGAGCTCTACGAGATCCGCAAGCTGTTCGGTGTCCTGTTCCAGGATGGCGCGCTGTTCGGGTCGATGAATCTGTTCGACAACACGGCCTTCCCGTTGCGTGAGCACACCAAGAAGAGCGAATCCGAGATCAAGAAGATCGTCATGGAGAAGCTCGAGCTGACCGGTCTGCTGGGTGCGGAGGGCAAGCTGCCCGGTGAGATCTCCGGTGGTATGCGCAAGCGTGCCGGCCTGGCGCGTGCGCTGGTGCTGGACCCGCAGATCATCCTCGTCGACGAGCCGGACTCGGGTCTGGATCCGGTTCGCACGAAGTATCTTTCGCAGTTGTTGATCGATATCAACGCGCAGATCGACGCGACGATCCTGATCGTCACGCACAACATCAACCTGGCTCGTACGGTGCCGGACAACATCGGCATGCTGTTCCGCCGCAATCTGGTCATGTTCGGTCCGCGTGAGGTGCTGCTGACCTCGGAGGAGCCGGTGGTCAAGCAGTTCCTCAACGGTCGTATGCAGGGCCCGATCGGTATGTCGGAGGAGAAGGACGAAGCCCAGATGGCCCGTGAGCAGGCCATGTTCGGCTCGGGTCACCACGCCGGTGGCGCCGAGGAGATCGAGGGCATCATCGCGCAGATGGTGGCCACCCCCGGCATGCCGGTGCGTGGCGCGGTGCACCGTCGTCGCGAGCGCGTCCGCCAGATCATGTACACCCTGCCGCCGACTGCCCAGGAAGCGATCCTTGCCCACATCGACCAGGCCGAGGATCCACAAACTGTCGTGCTGGAATCGGCTATGTCCAGTGAACCGATCCGTCGTCACCTTGCCATCGCCTCATCGCGTCGCGAGCACAGGGACGAAAAGAGGTGAGCAGCAATGGCTTTGCATCGTATCGCCCTTACCGCGCTGAGTTTTGTCGGTGTGTTCATGGCGACCTCTTCGGTGATCAACCCCCGCATAAGCCCGTATTGCTGGCGATGGGGAAGTCGGGCGCCGAGCGAGCGGCCGACAGCGAGCAGGCTGACTCGGGCCAGACTGTAGGACTTGTTCCGGCGGAGGCCCTTCTACCCATTCATCCACGTGCGGCACCTGCTGCGGATCCTGCCGAGTCATGCGGCCACTCGCGGCCGCTGACACAGCTTCCGTGACGAGTCAACTCAGCGTCCAGGGGATCCTGGAGATCGTCCTGGCCGCCTATCGCAATGCCGAGCTGAGTCTCGTGAGCTCCCAGCCGGATTGTGGACTGTTCTGGAATCTATTGGCGGGCATCGGACGTATCGAGTCGGGCCATGCTGGCAGTGGCAAGGTCGACGCTTACGGCACGACAGTGACCCCCATCCTCCTGCGCTCGATGGAACGCCGGCCGGCAACGAAGTGTTCGCCGACGGGCGAGGCGGGTTCGTCCGCGCCGTCGGGCGCATGCAACTCCTGCCGAGCACCTGGGCATTCTGGGCCGCCGATCCCCTGCGGCATCCTGTGCCCAACCCCGTCCGACGGTCAGCACTGACAGCTGAGGCGGTGGCGTGACCGCAGGTCCCGCTCGCCCGCGTCGGGACTCAGGCGTTTCGCCAAAGATCAGCAATCCGGGCTGTACGTAACATCCAACAGAGAGGTGCTCGCGATGAACCGCGACGGCTGCTTCGACGCTCGCGTCTACGAGTTCGTCGCCACCCAATCGGATCCGGCATCTGTCGGGCAGTGGGTCGATCGCATCGCGCACCGCATTCTGGACGTGCTTCCCGCAATGGCGTCAGACCCGTATCTAGCTGGGGTGATTCGAGGGAGCGCGGAAAGCCAGTGGAAAGCCTTCCTGGCGAGCATGACTCAGCCAGAACAGGATGTGCAGATGGTGCCTTCGGCGGCCGAGATGGCTGTTGAGATCGCCCGACGGGGGCGGACGATGCAAGAACTATTTCAGATCTACCGGATCGCCCGACGCGGGGTGTGGGAGCACATCACCGGCGTGCTGATGGAGCAGGCGGTAGATACCGAGAGTACGGCGTTCCTCATTTTCTTCTGGAATCGAGCAAGCCACTGGATCGATGCCGTCGTTGAATCATCAGCCACCCTCTTCGAGGACGAGCGGGATCAAGTACGCCTGGGTGCGGCTGCGCAGAGACTGGAGACGGTCCGAGAAATCCTCGAGAGAAGGTCGACAGCTAACCCGAGGGATCTTTCAGAGGCCCTCAACGGGCATCCGGTTTCGGGCTCCAACACTGCCTTGGTGCTCAGTGCATCCGATGCGGACAAGGTCAGTGAACTCCGTGCGGTCGCTTTCGAGCTCGCTAAGTTCGCGGGTGTACGTAACCCCCTCATCGTGAACCCGGGTGGCCGCGACCTGTGGGTCTGGCTCAGCACGGTGAAGGAACCATCACTTGCCCAACTTGTCACTGCCAAGCCGGAACTCACCGCCCGTGGGATCCGGGTCGCTGTGGGCGCCCCGGGCGAGGGGGTCGAAGGATTCCGGCAGAGCCATTCCGAGGCCCAACATGCCAAGAAGATCGCAGCCGTTGCGAAGAAGGATCTCGCCAATCCGCTGTACTTCCCGGATGTCGAAACGCTGGCGATGTTGTGGCAGTCGAGCGAACAGGCAGTCCGGTTCGTCCAGCGTACGCTCGGCGATCTGTACAAAGACAACGAAGCCATGGACCGGCTGCGACAGACTGCGAGGGTCACTCTCCGGGTCGGGAGTGTCGAGAAGGCCGCCGCCGTCCTCATCGTGCATAAGAACACGGTTCGCTATCGGCTCAGCCAGATAGAGAAGATTCTCGGGCGGGATCTGAATGAAGCGCCAATTGCGCTCGCGCTTGCTCTCGACTACCACGAGGCATTCCTTGCGGGCAACTAGCCGCCTGAGTCTGAATAGATGGAGGCGTCAGCGGCAGGGTCTCGGGTTCCCGCCGCCGACGGTATTTGTTTTGATGGTGCGCTCAGCCCGCCAGTTCCAGCGAATTCACCGGGCACCCGGTGCTGGCGCTTCCAACAATGAATTCAGCGAGGTGTAGGGGTTGGCCAGCAACTCACGGTTCGGCGTCAGCCCCTGAGCGATGGCACGCTTGCTGAACATGAATTCCTGTGGTCGATTGACGCAATCGGCAGCGATGAGTTGGCCCTTGTCGAGGTAGAAGCAGGCGAAGTCGCGGCCCTCTTCTGAGTCGCCACGCAGCACGATCTCGTCATAGCCGGTGTTGAGGCCCGCGATCTGCAGTTTGAGATCGAACTGATCCGACCAGAACCACGGCAGGGCGGAGATCTCTTTGTTCTTGCCGCAGATCGTCGCTGCGACGACTTTGCTCTGCTCTACCGCATTGGGCACTGACTCCAAGCGCAGGCGACAATCGTAGCGAGTATCGAAGTAGTTGGCGCAGTCTCCGGCCGCAAATATGTTCGGGTCACTGGTTCGGCCGTGTGGGTCGATGAGGATCCCGTCGTCCACCGTAAGGCCGGCCTCCTGGGCGAGTTCGGCGTTGGGCACGACGCCGATGCCGATGATGACCAGATCAGCGGCGATGTAATCACCGTTCGCGAGTCGGACGCCGCTGACGTGGTCCTGGCCCTCCAGTGAGGTGACGCCAACGCTGACACGAAGGTCAACTCCCTCCTCGCGGTGAACGCGATCGTAGAACGCGGACAACTCCGGAGCGGTAACCCGCTGCAGGACTCGGTCGGCAGCCTCGAGCACCGAAACGGTGACGCCCAACCTCCGGAGCGACGCGGCCGTCTCCAGCCCGATGTAGCCAGCACCGATGATGACGGCGTGGCTGGTCGTGGTCAGGCCGTCACGGATGGCCTCGATGTCGGCAGCGTCACGCAGGTAGTGCACTCCTGGAAGATCGGCCCCCGGCAGGCTCAGTCGACGCGGGCGGGCACCCAGACAGAGAACGAGCTCGTCGTAGCCGAGAGTCTCCGCCTCGGCCAGAGTGACCGTACGGGCGCCCCGGTCGACACTGGTGACACGTGCCTGGCGGAACGTGACTCGTTGCTTCTCGTAGAAGTCCGGCTTCTTGATCAAGAGTTCCTCGAGGCTGGACTTGCCCGCGAGGTATGTCTTGGACAGCGGCGGACGCTGGTAGGGCAATGATGGCTCATCGCCTATTAACAGGATTTCTCCCTTCCAGCCGTCCTGCCGCAAACTTGCGCACAACTGTGCGCTTGCGTGGCTAGCCCCGACGATGACCACACGTTTGGTGTCCATGATGTTTCTTCCCTGCCCGCCGCTGTCGCTCGAACTCAGTCCGTCGACTTGGGCGTCAACTGGACCAGCATCTTCTCGTAGCCCTTCACGAAGTTGGACTGCACGTACCCTGGTTCACCGATGACCTCGATCTTGTCGAACCGAGCCAACAACTCCTCCCAGAGGATGCGCAGCTGCATCTCGGCAAGACGGTTTCCCATGCAGCGGTGCACGCCGAAGCCGAACGACATGTGGTTGCGTGCGTTCGGACGGTCGATGATGAACGCATCCGGGTTCTCGAACTGGCGCTCATCACGGTTGCCGGAGGCGTACCACATGACAACCTTGTCGCCCTTGCGGATGAACTGCCCACCGAAGTGAACGTCTTCCTTCGCGACCCGGCGCATGTACGCCAACGGTGTCTGCCAGCGAATGATCTCCGAGACCATGTTGGTGATCAGTGATGGGTCGGCCTTCAACTTCTCGAACTGATCCGGGTTCTGGTGCAGAGCCACTACGCCGCCGGACATCGAATTGCGGGTGGTGTCGTTGCCGCCGACTATCAGCAACGTCAGGTTGCCGAGGAACTCCATCGGCCGATTGATCAGGTCCTTGGTGTCCTCGGAGGTCTGCATCAACGTGATTAGGTCGAAGCCGGGCGCCTCGCCCCGCTCCCTCCGCGCGGCCTTGTCGTGCCAGAGGGCCATGAAGTTGCGCGCCAAGTCCCCCGTGGCCTCGTAGAACTCGTCCTGGTGAGTGGTGCCGCCGGTCGCCTCCGCGGTGCCGCTGATCGTGTCAGACCAATAGACGAGCTTGTGGCGCTCGTCGTACGGGAAGTCGAGCAGGGTGGCGAGCATGCGGCCGGTCACCTCTTTCGAGACCCGTTCGACCCAATCAAACGGCTGATCGGTCGGTAGGTTGTCGAGCACATCCTGAATCCGCTGCCGGATGAGTGACTCCATTTCCTTGAGGTTCCTGGGAGCCACGACGCCTTGGACGGCCTTGCGCTGGACGTCGTGGGCCGGTGGGTCCATCGCGATGAACATCTCGACGTTGATAGGCGCGTGGCCGAGGATGATGTAGGGCTCTGCGGAGAAGATGGCGGGGTTCGTGTCGACGGCGAGGATGTCCTCGTAGCGCGTAACCGACCAGAACGGGCCGAACGCGCTATTGGCGAGATAGTGGACGGGAGCTTCCTCGCGGAGCCGCTTGAAGTACGAGTGCCACTTCCCTTGGCGGAACAGGAAGGGATTGCTGACGTCGAGTTCGGTCAGCGGTACGTCTGCTGCGTCCGGGATCGGCCGTTCGGTGAATATGAGCGGCTCGCCCTTGCCGACGAATCGTTTGGCTTTCTCCATCAGGTGGGCGGCCTTGACCTGCCGATCGAGAGGGATCGTGGCCTGCACCTTGTTCTGCACTTTGGTCTTCGCCCTTTCGAGCACGCTGTCCACGATGTTCATGAGTCCGTTCGTCCGCCTGTCGTGAAGGTGAGGGAAGTTGTGGCCTACATCTGGAATTCCGGCAGGCGGACCTTCAGCCCGTCCATACCCGCCGACGCGATCACCTGACAAGACAGGCGTGAGTTCGGCTCGCACTCCGGCGACATCTCGAGCATTTGGGTCTCCCGCTCGCATCGCCTTCCGGTCACGGAGATCCACTCATCGTCGACGATGATGTGGCAGGTGCCGCACGCGGACTCGCCACCACAGTCGCCGTCGATGCCGGGAATGGCGCTGCTCGTGGCGATCTCCATGATCGACTCGCCCTCGACGAGGTCGGCGTCGTGGGAGGTGCCGTCGTGTTCGACGAAGGTGACAGTCGCCATGGTCTTGCCCTCTTTTGCATGTGATGGGTTGCCAGTCCGCTACCGGAACCCTGCTGGCTACCTATGCTTCCGCCGGGCACCACCCTTACTCTTGCGCTTGTCTGCCAGAGTTTCGGAAGTCGTATTGGCAATTTCGACCAATCCGGGCCACCGGGGCTGGAACTGGGCCGAGCCGGAAACAACGAACGCGGCGATCCTTTGGCCCAGCACACAAAGCCCGCGGACCTTCCTCCTGCATAGCCTCCGATCCTCGGTACTACGAAAAGGCGGCGACCAGATGAAGTTCCACTAGTAGTCGCCGAAAATCCAACGAATTTCGGGATGTGTCCTGGTAGAGGGTGATTCGCCGGACCGGGATGCGGGGTGGGTTGGTTGGTGCTTGGCTGCCGATGAGGTTGGTCGGCATGCCGGAGGGCTGGGTTCGTAGCAACGCGGGTATTCGCGGATGAGGAGACCAGCACTTCGGTGGCACCATTGCGGATTGCGGGCCGGCCGGGGAGCAAGCGCCGGAATGGAGACAGTTCGTGTGCTGGGCGGCCGCCGCGGAACTACCCGCCCTGCCTAACGTCGCCGACACCGTGCTGGCCTACCTGTCCGAACACCCGGGCACCTATCTCCGGTGCCGCCGAAGCGGTACGCCGCGCACTGAATCCCGGCCGCGCACAACGCCTTGCCGGACTGCGGGCACAGGCGGACACGGTCATCACCGGTCTGCTGGTCCGAGCTGGGCAATGGCCGCACTCTGAGCGCAGGTGCGAGATTTGCATGCGCGGCTGCCATCGGTCACCGACGTCGCCGGGAGGGGGTACGTCCGCCGGGTCGGCATTCGGCGCCACCTCCGAGTGGCTGGGGGGTGGGTTAGGAGCCGCGGTGCGGTGGAGTGGCGGCGCGTTGCTCAGGTGGACCGACACCGCTGGAGGCTCTGATGTGGCGCTCCAGCGGTGCCGAACCGGATGTCCCCCTCGTGCCTTGAGGGGATGCGCGCGCTGACAGTTGGGAAAGGGCTCAACGCTACTGGCCACCGGATATCGTGGCACCCGGAGATGATTTCGGCCGAGATCCGTTGATGTGCCAGCGATTTCGACCGTAGATCAAGATCGTCGAAATGTCCGTATCGGTCAGGCGATTTAGGGGATCTTGGCGATGATCCTGCGGCGGACTAGGGATTTGTTCAGATGTCCGGTCCGAAGTGTTTCCAGTCAACTGTGCGTGGTGATCCGCGGCCCGGAAACGATCCTCTCCCAGAGTGCGAGGTGTCTGTCCGGGCGCAGGTTTGTGGTGCCGACGACGGGCCAGGGCTGCCACCAGTATCAGGGATGTCAGGATCAGGACCTGTGCTGTGAAGAGCGCCAGCATGGGCCGGGCCAAGCCCTCGTTGGTGAGGGCGCCGCGTTCGCCGATGCAGTACAAGGTGTAGTTGGTCGAGGCTCCGTCGGAGTTATGGAAGGTGTCCGAGACGACCACGGGTCTATGATCGGGGGTGGGCAGAACAGGGGCGCGAATTGTTGACATGAACTGAGCCGTGTGGGTCTGTCTGGCACAGTGGCTTAGCCGAGGCGGAGGGCGTCGGCGAGGGTGCACAGCTCTCGTGCACTTGTTCGCGTGGCTCGTGGACGAATTCGACCTCACTTCACTCCATGGACCCCAGTGCTGGTTCATCCTCACCCGAGGTGTCTGTATCGCGGAGGGCTTACTGTAGGTCTTTGAACCAATCGATCTCCAACGCTTCGCCTCTCATCCACGCTTCCATGCTCGGCCGATCTGCTGATCCTTGAATCTCGATCCGCAGCCCTGCCGGATGTCGCAGGTAGGCGAAGCCGAGGATGCCGTCGCCGTGATGGTATGGAGTGACTTCGAGCTCGAAGCCCTGCGCGATCAATGATGCTGTGGCTTCATTTAAATCATCGGCATAGTAGGCAACGTGGTGGAAGGTGATGCCCCGTCCTTCGGTGTGCCATGGAGAACCGGGCTCGCCCTGCCAGAACTCTATCGGTAGTCCGTTTCTGACCAGCCAGCACACTCGGCCGCGTACCCGGATCGGACCATCCGAGAGCCGGGGTGCGTGCACCAGGGCTTCGAGTTCGGCTGGATTGGTGCGGGTCCCGCCTGCCAGTGACTGATACGAGCTCATCGCGGCATCGAGATCTCCCACGGCAAGAGCGAGATGAAATACGTCGCCGAGGCCGGTCGGATCGTGTGCGAAGTGGTGCGCGGCACCCTGGATCTCAGCGTGGGCGAAGTCAGATCGGCGGAGCCGCCCGTCTGCCCCATGTGTGTGCATGATGTCTCCGATGTTGGTCGTGATCATTCCAAGCAGGTTCGGGTGCGCAGTGAGTCGCACCGTAGTACCCCGGGAGGTTGGGGAACCGGCGGGCAGAAGCCGAGACTCCCGCCCGCCGGGCCGGCATACGGTGCGGTGCTCTCCGGGGAAGAGGGCGGCGATCGGCCCGCATACTGGCTCAGCGGTGAAGCTGACGCCGCGGGCCGATCCCGGCTCTGCGATCAGGAATGGCTGTGAAGCGGGCGGCCGGCCAGGACGAGCATGGCTTCGCCGAGCGCTTCGTTCTGGGTGGGATGGGCGTGGATAAAGGGCGCGACGTCGGAGGGGAGAGCCTCCCAGGCGACCGTCAGCTGGGCCTCACCGATGGACTCACCGATTCGGTCGCCGACCATGTGGACGCCGACCACCGGACCGGTTTCACCCGCGCGCACGACCTTGACGCCGCCTGCGGTGCGCAGGATCTGGCTCTTGCCGTTGCCCGCGAGGTCGTAAACCGTTGCGATACAGGCGCCGTACTGTTCGCGGGCGGCGGCCTCTGTGAGGCCGACGGAGGCGAGTTCCGGGTGCGAGTACACCACGCGCGGAATCAGGTGGTCGGCGACCGGGGCCGGCGCGAGGCCAGCGATCTCCTCGGCGACGAACAGGCCATGCTGGAATCCGCGGTGCGCCAGCTGGGGCCCGGCGACGAGATCGCCGACGGCGTACACCCCCGACACATTCGTGCGCAGCCGCTCGTCGGTGACCACGCAGCCATTGTCGACAGCGATGCCCGCCGCCGCGAGGTCGGCGCTGCGCGGGGTGCGGCCGACGGCGACGAGAAGGACATCGGCCGTCACCGTCTCACCCTCGACCAGCTCCACCGACACCCCGTTGTCGTCTTCCTTCGCAGCTGTCACACGGGATTTCGTGCGCACAGTGATCCCGCGTCTGCGTATGGCACGCGTCAATTGTGTCGCGCTCCAGGGATCTTCGGCCATGAGCAGGCGGGGGAGTGCTTCGACGATGGTCACCTCGGCGCCGAAGGAACGCCAGAGACTGGCGAATTCGACGCCGATGACGCCTCCCCCGAGCACGATCGCCGAGCTCGGGATGAAGTCCAGCTCCAGGGCTTGATCGCTGGTGAGGATGCGGGCGCCGGTCTCGATGCCATCGAGCAGGCGCGGTTGGGATCCGGTCGCCAGGACGACCGCGTCGCCGGTATAGCGCACGCCGTCAACGGTGACCGAGCGGTCCGGCGAGTACACACCGGCGCCGGCCACAATCCTGATCTTGTCGCGGGACAGCAGCCCGCGCAGTCCTTTGAACAAGCGCTGGACGATGTCGTCTTTGTACTTGTGCAGCTCGTGGACATCGATGCCGTGGAGCTCGGCGAGGACGCCGAAAGAAGCTGCGGTGCGGGCTGTTTCGGCGACTTCGCTGGCGCGCAGCAGCGCCTTGGTCGGGATGCAACCCCGGTGCAGGCAGGTGCCGCCGACCTGGTCGGCCTCGACGAGGGTGACTGTCGATCCCAGCTGAGCGGCGCGTAGGGCGCAGGTGTAGCCGCCCGAGCCGCCGCCCAGGATCAGGACATCACTGTGGGTGTCGGTCATCAGAGCCTCCCGAGCGCGGCGACGGGGTTTTCGAGGTAGTCGGCGAACAGCCGCAGGAATCCGCCGGCCGCTCCGCCGTCGCATACCCGGTGGTCGAAGCTGAGCGAGACCTGGGTGAGCTTGCGGACGGTGAGCGCACCGTCG
This sequence comes from Nocardia sp. NPDC059228, assembly GCF_042754245.1. Taxonomy (NCBI): domain Bacteria; kingdom Bacillati; phylum Actinomycetota; class Actinomycetes; order Mycobacteriales; family Nocardiaceae; genus Nocardia; species Nocardia sp. NPDC059228. The sequence continues at coordinate 30,735 of NZ_JBHZAL010000041.1, forward strand.
AGGACCCACGGCCGGTCGACTATGCGGCCGATTCCCAGGATCGCGGCTTCAGGGTGATTGATGATCGGGGTCGAGCCGTCGACACCGAAGACGCCATAGTTGTTGAGGGTGAAGGTGCCACCGGTCAACCGGGCAGGCGGCAGCTTGCCCTCGCGCGCGGTCTCGACGGTGTCGCGCACCACACGGGTCAACTCCACGGCGGTCATGGTGTCGGCGTGGTCGATGACGGGCACGACCAGACCGCGGGGAGTTTGCGCGGCCACGCCGAGATTCACCTGCCCGTGGCGGATGATCTCGCCACGCTCGATGTCCACCGACGCGTTGAGCTCCGGATATCGGGACAGCGCCGCGATGGTCAGCCGGGCCACCACCGCAAGCAGACTCACCTGGTCCTCCGGTGGCAGGCCGCGATTGACGGCTTCGCGAGCCCGCAGCAATTCGGTGGCGTCGACGTCGACCCAGGTGGTGGCGTCGGGGATCTCGCGACGACTGGTGGACAGCTTGTCGGCGACTGCCTTGCGCAGGCCTTTCAGCGGAATCCGCTCGAGGTGAAAGCGGCCGGGGCCCGGCGCGGGAGCGGCGGGTACGGGAACGGTCAGACCCGTGACCTTGGCGGGGTTCTCGACATCGGCACGCACGATGATGCCCCCGGACCCCGTTCCGGTCAGCGCGGAGAGGTCGATTCCCCTGCTCAGGGCCAGGTTTCGCACCAATGGCGAGATGACTCGAGGCGCGGACGGGGGAACGTTAGTGCTGCTGGTCGATCTCGCCGTGTCCGGTGGCGTGTGCGCCTCGGGAGTGGCAGGCGGGCGGTGGGTGGTGGGTACCCGCCTGCGTCGGCGTGGGGCATCGAAACCGGTGCCGTACCCGATAAGCACATTGCCCGACCCTGCGCGCTCCTCCTCCCGATACTGCTCGTGACCCGCCGGCGCCTGTCCGGCCGGTGCGGTGTGCGTGCCACGGATGGTGACCAGCGGGGTGCCGACCTTCAGCGTGTCGCCCGCGGCCCCGTGTAGTTCGATCACGGTGCCCTCGAACGGAACCGGCACCTCGACCGCGGCCTTGGCGGTCTCCACCTCGGCGATGATCTGGTCGATGTGCACGGTGTCGCCGACCGTGACCCGCCATTCGAGGATGTCGGCCTCGGTCAGGCCCTCACCGAGGTCGGGCAGAAGGAAGACCTGGTCGTTCACGCGGTCACCGCCCATCGGGTATCGGGAATGTCGTTCCACTGCAGGCGGTCCACAGCGTCGAGGACGCGATCCACGCTGGGCCGGTGGATCCGCTCGAGTTTCGGTGCGGGGTAGGGAATATCGAATCCGTTCACCCGCAGCACAGGCGCGTGTAGATGGTGGAAGCACCGTTCCTGCACGCGGGCCGCGATCTCGGCACCGACCCCGGCGAATCCCTGTGCCTCGTGAATCACCAGGCAGCGACCGGTTTTTCGTACCGACGCGGTGACGGTGTCGTCATCGAAGGGGACAATCGAGCGCAGATCCACCACCTCCAGGTCGTGACCGTCCGCGGTGGCGGCTTGGGCCGCCTCCAGCGCCACTTCCACCGAGGGGCCGTAGGCCACCAGGGTCGCGTCACGACCGGGCCTGCGCACCACCGCTCGTCCCAGCCGGTCGTCCGCGCGCGGCTCCACCTCGGCACGAGAGTAGTAGAGCCGCTTGGGCTCCAGGAAGATGACGGGGTCCGGGTCGTCGATGGCCGCACGCAACAGGGAGTAGGAGTCGGCCACGGTCGCGGGCGTCACCACCTTCAACCCCGGGGTGTGGGCGTAGTACGCCTCGCTGGAATCGCAGTGGTGCTCCACGCCGCCGATGCCGCCCGCGAACGGGATACGGATGACCATCGGCACCGACAGCTTCCCGCGGGTTCGGTTGCGGATCTTGGCCACGTGCGAGGTGATCTGTTCGAAGGCCGGATAGGCGAAGGCGTCGAACTGCATCTCCACCACGGGCCGGAAACCCGACATCGCCATGCCGACGGCGAAGCCGATGATGCCGGATTCGGCCAAAGGTGTGTCGAAGCACCGCGTTTCGCCGAAATCCTTGGTCAGTCCGTCGGTGACCCGGAAGACACCGCCCAGAGCGCCGACGTCCTCGCCGAAGACGATGACGTTCTCGTCGGCGGTCAACGCATCGCGCAGGGCCAGGTTCAGTGCCTGCGCCATCGTGAGTTTCGGCATGATCAGTCCTCCTCGGCTTCAGCGGCGAGTTCGATTTCGACCTGGGCCGATTGCTCGCGCAATTGCGGGGTGGGCTCGGCGAACACGTGCTGGAACAGCTCCATCGGGTCGGCGGGTCGGTCGGCGTTCATGGCTGCGCGCAGCGCGGCGGCCTCCGCTTCGACCTCGGCGGTCAGCTGCTCGTCGAAACCGTCGTCGACCGCTCCCGCGGCGCCCAGGTAAGTGCGCAGACGGCTGATCGGGTCCCGGGTGAGCCACTGCTCGACTTCGGCGGATTCGCGGTATCGGGTGGCGTCGTCGGCATTGGTGTGGGCGTCGAGCCGATAGGTGTGGGCCTCGACGATGACCGGCCCATTGCCCTCGCGGGCGAACCGCACGGCCTCGTCCATGACGCCCATCATGGCGACCGGATCGTTGCCGTCGACCTGCTCGGAGCCGATGCCGTAACCGACGCCCTTGTGCGCCAGCGAGGGCGCGACACTCTGCCTGGCCAGTGGCACGCTGATCGCGAAACCATTGTTCTGCACCAGGAATACGACCGGCGCGTGGAACACCGCGGCGAAATTGAGCGCCTCGTGGAAATCGCCCTCGCTGGTCGCGCCGTCACCACACAGCGCCAGCACGACCGTGTCCCGCCCGCGGCGCTGCTCGGCGTGCGCCAGCCCCGTGGCGTGCAGGAGCTGGGTGGCCAGCGGCGTGCACTGCGGCGCGGTGCGGTGCACGGCCGGGTCGTACCCACAGTGCCAGTCGCCCGCGAGCATGCTGAGGATCTCGGCGGCCGGGATTCCCCGCACGGTCATGGCCATCGAGTCCCGATAAGTGGGGAACAGCCAATCGGTGGGGCGCAGGCACATCGCCGCGCTGACCTGGCACGCTTCCTGCCCGCGCGCGGACGGATACACCGCCAGCCTGCCCTGCTTGGTCAGCGCGGTGGCCTGCTGATCGAAGCGCCTGCCGCGCACCATCTGCCGATACACCTCCACCAGACGATCATCGTCGGGGCGTGGGTAGCGGGCGTCGCTGTCGGCCGGCACGCCGACCGGGTCCAGGTACTGCACCGGACGGTCCGCCGGAAGGAACTTCTGATAGCGCCGCACATCAGGCGGCTCCACAAGGGTCATAATTCTCCAAACACGCTGTACGTCATACGGTCGGCGCCCACCGTATCGACGCAGCCGAGACGGATTCCCTTGTGGAACCGAGGAATTCGGAGAAGATTGCCTGTGGTTCACACAAATCGGCGCCGGAACGGATCGATTACCCGAAACCGTTCGAAGCCATCACCAGGCGGGTGCTTGATCGATGTGCGTGACCGGACCGAAATCGGCCGGGTGGGTAATCATCCACTCCGACACCTCCGCCGATGGCGCGTGCCAGATACGCTCGTCGGCGTCAAGTCGGTCCATGAGGGTTGCGATCGCCGCAATCTTCTCGGGTGTGTTCTGCCAAAGCACATGGAACACAAAGGATACGAATCCTCCGTTCGCGACCGCTTCCTCGAGCAGCTTCTCGGCGCCCCGGAGGAGAACTTCGGGCCCGACGGCATCGGGCCCCGGCTCCTCGATTCGCAGAGAAGCGAATGCCGGAATGTAGTAGCATCCGTCGACCGCAGTCCACGGGAAGGGCAGCAGGGGCATGTCGTCTTGAAGGCCGTGGGTCGTACCTGCGAGCGAGACCCGCGTAAAGCCATACTCCCGCAATAGATCCAGGCCATGCTGCCCGAGCAGGCCCCCGGGCGGTCGAGCGGCGGTGGGCCGGATGCCCAGTTTGTCGAAGGCGACCAGGCTCCGCTCGAACGCAGCATGGAGCTCGGCCTCACTGCTTCGGGTCCATGGCTCATGAAGCCAACCGTGCCACCCGACCTCGTGGCCGGCATCGACGATGGACCGCACCGCATCCGGGTAATGCTCGAAGTTCCAGGTCTCGAGGTAAAAGGTGACGGGCGGCCTCCCACGCAACATGTCGAGTACCGCGGGCAATTCCCGTTCCACGCTGTGGTGATGGCCGATCGGTGTGCCGGAGGGCCAGATGCCCATCTGCAATTCAGCAGCCTCACCGAGATGGTCGAAAGTCACGCATGCCGCGGCGGCCCTGCCGTCGGGACCCCACTTGCCCATATCGCCTCCTTGCGATGGTATTCGAATACCGAGATCGGCTGCCTGGGGCCCGGATGTGCGGGTGAGGCTTACGTGACGGAGCATCGTTGATCCGTGCGGCACGCCATTGTGCCGAAATCGTGCGCCCTACGGTCGACATATCCGGGTACTCCTTGGTCGCGGCCCCAGGCTATCCATGCTGTTGCTACACGTCTTCGAGGAATGCTCAATCCTCGGAGACGTAATTTCTTGGGTTCCACAAAACCGCAGGTCGTTGTGGCGGAGCAGCGGTTGCACGTGTGGTGGTACATCGCGGCGAACTCAGCGCAACGGGATACCGGCTGTGGGGTAAACCACAAAAGATGGCTCCTCGAGTTCTCGTTTTCACAAGAGAGATCGAAGCTTTCCGGTCGATACAGTCGGACCCCTCGAGCGCGATACGGATCGTGCTGAGGCAGTAGGGAATTCGGCAGACAGGATCGGAATGACCCACAACACGACCTTTGATCCGACCGGCGCGGCGTTCACCGCCGACAGGTTCACGGTGTATCGCGCGCTGCGCGACGAGAACCCGGTCGCACGCACGGTCATCAACGACGAAGAAACCTACGTGCTGACCCGTTATGCCGATGTCAGCCGCACGTTCAAGACTCCCCGCGCCCGTGTCCAGCCGGTGGCGGGGGAATTCCCGAAGAAGATCGGGGACGGACCCGCTTCCCAGTTCTACCGATTCTCCCTCCCGGAATTGGATCCCCCGACGCATACCCGGCTGCGTAAGCTTGCTTCCTCGGCGTTCTCCACTCGCGCGGTGGCATCGATGCGCGGCTGGGTGGAGCAGATCATTACCGCCGGTATCGACAGGCTGGCTGAGACGGACACCGACTACGACTTCGTCGCCGAGTTCGCCACTCGCGTTCCCGCGGAGATCGCATGCCGATTGCTGCACGCGCCGATGGCGGACGCCCACACCGTCCTCGAACAGATGCCAGCCCTGAACGGCGTGCTGGGGCACGGCGAGATCAGTGCCGAGACGCTGGCAGCTGCCGACAAATCGGCGCAGTTCTACATCGACTACATCGGCGACATCGTCGATACGCTGCGCGGCACCCTCTCCAGCGACGACGCGGTGGGCGCGCTCCTCGAAGCCGAGGAGGACGGCTCGAAGCTGACTCGAACCGAACTGATCATCACGCTGGTCGGGTTCTTCGTGGCCAGCTACCACACCACCATGGTCGCGATGACCAATGCGGTGTATGCGCTCGCATCGCATCGTGATCAGCTCGGCAAGCTCGCAACGAATCCCGAGCTCGCCCCCAAGACGTGGGAAGAGGTGCTGCGCTACCTCTCGCCGGTCCATTTCGTCCAGCGCTACGCGGGCGAGGATATGGACTTCAGCGGCCACACCGTCCCCGCGGACGCACAGATGCTGCTCGCGATCTCCGCCGCCAACCGGGACGATCGCTTCTTCGCCGACCCCGACCGGTTCGACATCGAGCGCGACAACTCCCGGCAGCTCGCCTTCGCCGCGGGCGGCCACTTCTGTCTTGGTGCACCGCTGTCGCGGATCGAGGGCGGCATCTTCCTGCGCCAGCTCGGACAGCGACTGCCGGATATTCGTCTCGCCCACGAACCCGAGTGGGGCACCAACTTCACGTTCCCGTCCATCGGGTCGCTACTGGTGCACAACGGCCGAGTGCAGGGAGCGTAGCGAGTGAGCCTGCGGATAGTCAGTTTTCACAGCAGCGGCAGCCTCGTCCCCGGCGTCCTGGTCGGCGAAGACCGGATTCTGCCACTTATTCCGGCGCTCGCGAAGCATGGGATCGCACTGACCGCGGTGCGCGACATGCTCGCACTGTGGCCGTCGCTCGCCCCGCTGGTGAGTGCGGAGGCCCGGACCGGAGACGTCGAGTTGATCGCGCTGGACAGCGTGCGCCTGGGCCCGCCCCTGCCCGATCCCGGACAGGTCATCGCCGTCGGATTCAACTACGGCACGCACTCCGGAACCGAGCTCGAGCTGACGTCCAAGGCCGATCCGGTTGTCTTCATGAAGAGCCCCGCCAGCGTCAGCGGTCCCAACGACGAGGTCGTGCGGCCGTTGGCGGCACAGGCGTTGGACTACGAGGCCGAGGTCGCCATCGTGATCGGACGGCCGGGGCATCGTATCGGACGGGAACAGGCCGCCGCGCACATCGCCGGATTCATGCTCGCCAACGATGTCACCGCCCGCGACATCGCACTGCCGCCCGACATGGAATCCCCGCTGCAAGCGCAGATCGTACGCGGCAAGGGCTATCCCACCTTCTGCCCGACCGGACCCTGGCTGCTGACCGTGGAACCCGGTGCGGCCCTGCCGGTCTTCGACTTCGACCTGTATGTCAACAGCGAGCTTCGGCAGGTCGGCACGACCGAGGACTTGGTGCTGGGATTCGCCGAGACAATCGAATCCGTCAGTGCGGCAATCGAACTGCGTGCCGGAGACGTCATCCTCACCGGAACACCGGGCGGCTGCGGATTCCAGATGACGCCGCCCCGATATCTCGCCGCCGGCGACGACGTCCGGGCGAGCAGCGACCTGCTCGGCGAAATGCGCTGGCGGGTCCGCGACGAGCAGGCAATGGAATCGGCAAGCTAGTCGAGAACGAGGAACTATGAAGATCACCTTCACAACCGGAGACGGCCGGGTGCAGACCGTCGACGCGGAGCTGGGGAACACGGTGATGCACGCGGCGGTCGCGCACAACATCCCCGGAATCACTGCGGACTGTGGCGGAAATGCCATGTGCGCCACCTGCCATGTCTACGTCGACGAGAAGGACCTGCCCAGGCTGGGCGCCATCGCCGACGATGAGGAAGAGATGCTCGAATTCACCTCCGCTGCAAGGAGATCGAACAGTCGACTGGCCTGCCAGGTCCGCGTCGACGGCGGGCTCGACGCGATCAGCGTGGAGATTCCACCGGAGTCCGAGTAGTTCGGCGAAATCAGAGGGTGCAGATGAGTGAGCAACAATCGGTCGTAGTGGTCGGCGCGGGGCACGCGGGCGTGCAGCTGGCCGCCTCGCTACGGGAGCACGGAAGTACGAGGCCGATCACCTTGATCGAGCCCGACCCCGAACTGCCCTACCAGCGGCCACCGCTGTCCAAGGAATTCCTCTGTGGGGCCGAGGCGTCCGGCTCTCCGCTGCGGCCGCTCGAGTTCTACCGTGAACAGAGCATCGAGCTGCGGTGCGGATGGGCTGACTCGATCGATCGCGCCGCTCGGACTGTGCGGCTGCGGGACGGGGAAGTCGTCGAGTACGGCCACCTGGTGCTGGCGACCGGTGCACGCAACCGGCTGCTGCGTGTACCGGGTGCTGACGCTCCCGGGGTTCACCCGTTGCGTTCGCTCGCCGATGCCCGCGTCCTACGCAGGGCATTAGCTGACGCCGAGCGCGTGGTCGTTATCGGGGGTGGCTTCATCGGACTCGAAGTCGCCGCTGCCGCAAGCAAACTGGGCTGCGAAGCGACCGTGGTGGAAACGGCCGGAAGGGTGATGTCACGAGCGGTGTCCGCGCCGACCTCCGAAAGCCTGACGCGGCTGCATCGTCGTGCGGGTGTCGTCGTGCTGACCGGTAGATCCGTCCAGGGATTCACCGTCGATGCGACGGGCGGCGTCAGTGGTGTCGAATTGGATGATCGGGAGATCCTGCCCGCCGACCTGGTGGTCGTCGGAGTCGGCGTAGTACCTAATGTCGAACTGGCCCGAGACAGTGGGCTCGAGGTGGCGAACGGAATCGTCGTCGACGAAACCCTGCTCACCGCGGATCGCCGGATCTCAGCCATAGGTGACTGCGCGGCCTTTCCTGACGGCGGACCGCTGCCGCTTATGCGCCTGGAGTCGGTGCAGAACGCGCTCGACCAGGCGCGTTTCGTGGCCGCGCGGCTGTCGGGCGACACGGGCGCCTACGCTGCCGTGCCATGGTTCTGGACCGCGCAGTTCTCCGCGAAACTTCAGATCGCCGGAATCGCTCATACAGAGGGCGAAGTCGTGGTGCTCGGTGATCCGGATGCCGCGTTCTCGGCACTGCGCTTCGAGGAGGGAGTCCTGGCGGCAGTCGAATCCGTCAACCGGCCCGGCGACCATATGGCCGCCCGCCGGATCCTCGGCTCCGGAGTGCTACCCCGTATCGAGGAGGCGCGAGCAAACGGCTTCTCGCTCAAAGGATTTCTCGCCGGCTCTCGAGCGCCGGTCATCTGAGATCGGCCGCCGCGACTATTCCTGTCGCGGCGCGCCCTCTGCGGGGGCTATTCGTGTGCCGATGACCGAACAAACCAATCCGGCGAAGGTACGAGGATCGGCGCCGGTGAGTTCCTGCCAGCGAGTCAGCCGATACGCCACCGAATTCGGGTGCATTTGCAGCTCTTTCGCGGCGCGTGCCAAGGAGAATCCCGTTTCAGCGAAGGTCATCACCGCCGCGGCGAGATCCGGATGCGAGCGCTTGGCCCGCTGGACCTTCTCGAAGATAGGCGCCAGCTGATCGTGGCTATCCAACAGCGACGCCTCCAGCCACGCCTCATGGAAGCGCTCCACCGGCGACTCCCACATCTCCGCCGCCCGCAGCGCCCGCTCGGCATCGACACTGCTCATCTGCGCTCCGTCGAGGCCGGTGCGCCGCAGGCCGATACCGTAGGAGGCACTCTTGCCGCTGATTGCCTGCGCTGATCGCACCACCGCGTCGACGTCGGCGTCCTGTACCAGAATCAGCAGCACCGTGCCTCGTATTCCGCAGGCCACCACGCCCGGCAGACGGCGCGTCGACCGTTGCAAGCTCTCCACCTCCGCATCCGGCCAAGACGATCGCGGGGAACACACGGCTTGAAAGATGCCGTCCACGTCGAAGGCCAACAGACGCGCGGTCTCTGCCAGGTGCTCGCGCCGACCTTGATCGCCCAGCTCAGCGAAGAAGCGCTGCCGCACCTGTGCTTCCCAAGCCGAGTTGATCGGAGACTCGTCGACGAAGGCATCGACGACCGTTGCGGTCATCGATTCGGTCCACAGCGCCAATGGCTCCACCAAATCGAGCAAGACCTCGTCCGTGGCCTCCGGCGCATTCTTCAGCGCCTCCCACAGCGTCCGGTTCCCGATATGGAACGAACGCAGCACATCGTAGGCCGAGACGCCGAGCTGGGCTCGCCGACGAGCGGCGCGGCGTGTGAATTGCAAATTTTCGGCCACTGGTCCCTGGCCCTGTGCGATGCCGGTCAGTATCTGCCGTGCGAATTCCTGCAGTGTCCGCCGGTGCTCGGCCTCGGATATATTCTCGTACGACGGCAGCTCGGATCGGACGTGCGCTGTCAGATCGGGGTCGTTGTGCTCTAGTCGTTGAGCAACGGCTTCACACAGAGTAGTCGCGGCATCGTGATCGAACTTCATGGACTGCAGACTACACCCAGCAATGCTTGACGTGTCTGCGAAATTGGAACGTAAGAGACTTTGGTTGCGCGAATCTTTCGCGCATCACAAATTTCCAGGTTCACTCCCGTTTGTGGCTGAGATCGCGCCGTTTTCATTGGTTCCTGATGGGGAAAGTCAACGTGTTCTTTCGTTATTGTTCGAAATCGACGCGAATGAATTCACGTCACTTCGGATTCAGTTGTGGAGGGTTCGCATTTTCGGAGTTTCGAACTGCCGACGGGTACGCAATTCTGGGTCGTGTCTCCCAATTATTTGAGCCACTAGACGACCAGGGGCAGAACAACGGATGGTCGGTGGTTGGTGCTGGATTCGCGTCCGTTGGAATTGATTCGGGATCGAGACAGGGTTGCCTTCAGTGCGATGGCAGCCACGTGCGCGGACGTCGGTTGGAGTTATGTCGCGAGGGATCTGATGGATCCGGTTGTAGCGGCTAATAATCGCTGGTTGGGCGGGTATCACCAGTCCGCGACGCGGAAGCGTGGCGCACTCGCCTCGGCGAACTCGCCGCGATCACCGAAACCGACTCGATGTGCTGGTCAACAACGCGGGGGTGCTCAGCTCTGGGCGGTTCGCCGACATCCCGCTCGACGAGCAGCAGGCGATCCTCCATATCAACGTCGGCGGAATGCTCAATGGCTGCCGGCGGATGTTCTTGCGGCGCTGTGCTTCACAGACTCAGCGGTTGAACCAGCCGCAGCAGGTAGCCGTCGGGATCCTGAACCAAGAGTTCACGTTGGGATTCTTCGCCACCGCCCACGTCGTATGTCTCGTCGGCCAGATCCCGGAACAAGCTGTGCCCAGCGGCGAGAATGCGGTCGCGCAGACTAGTGACGTCATCGACCTCGATCTGCAGATTGCATCCGCGTCCCCGGGGAGCGCGCAGGTCTGCGGTTCGCCACGCCTGCGGGTGGTCCTGCAGGATCATCAACTGGGCGCCGCCGAGCCCGAGATAGCTGAACCGATCCTCGGCACGCTCGAACAGGACGGCAAAACCCAGCACCTCGGTGTAGAAGGCACGACTGGCTTGCTGGTCGCTGACCAGCAGCTCGGGCACCATCGGGTTCCATTCCATACGTTATCGATAGACCACCCGGCGGCAGAACGGCAACCGAGTTTCCAAGACCGCAAAACGATGGGAGACACTAGAACTGGGTGTCGCGCATCCGCAGCGGCCGGTAACCGGTCGGCCCGAGCTGAGCGAGTTCGGCGTCGATGTCGACCTCGATGATGGTCAGCTGCGCGCAGCGAGCGGAAGCGCACGTAATGCAGGTTTGTCGATCTTTCCGACCGCGTTCTTCGGCATCGCGTCGAGTGAAAGTATCGCAGCGGGGAGTTTGTACTTGGCCAACGACTTTCGCAGATGCTCGAGCATCTCCCTCTGCTTGATCTCGGTGCTGTCGCGATAGACGACGAAGGCGATCGGGACCTTGCCGAACACCCGATGCGGCCGACCGACCACGGCGGCCTCCAGCACCATCGGATGCGAGTACATGACGGACTCGATCTCCTTGGGGTAGATGTTCTCCCCACCGCGAATGATCATGTCCTTGATTCGGTCGACCAATGTGAGATAGCCGTCGGCGTCGATGCGGCCAACATCGTCGGTGTGCAGCCAACCGTCCACGATCACCTCCGCGGTGTGCTCAGGACGGCCGAGGTCGACCTAATGGGCCAGGCTCGGCCCACGTGGCCTTTGCGGGAATTCGGCCTCTTCGTCAGTTCGGCAGGTTCTGGCACCCGGATGTGGCCGGCACTCCCGAAAGCCGCGCGGTGAGCCAGTCGAGCGATGCCGACAGGTAGGGGTGCGTGCCGGCGCCGTGGCCGAGGACCGTGCTGGGGAACAGCGGCGGAATCCAGTCGACGGTGTCCAAGGTGACGTTCGCTCCGCCCGCACACCAGTCGACGGCGAGCTGCCGGACTTGCGGGTACGGGATGACGTCGTCGGTAGTGGAAGACGTGATGAGTACTGGTGCGGCGGGGGTCAGGCCGCCGATGCGTTGTTCGTCGAGGATCGGGCGCAGGACAGCGGAATCCGCGAACTCCGCCGATATCGGCCGCCCGCTGGTGGTGAACGCGCTGGAGCTTCGATACATGTAGCGCAGCGCGCCCTCGACCACGCAAATCGAATTCATCTCCGCCAGCATGGCTTTGCCGTCCGCGTTGAAGATCTGGTCGATCTCCTGCCGGGCCTGCGGGTAGTCGGTCGCGATGCTGTTGCTGATATATCCGAACAATCCGACGCCGGCGCCGCTGGGTTGATCGGTGCCAAACGGACCGCTCTCGATGGCGGGGGAGTGCATCGTCGCGAGCAGGTCCGCGGGCGGCGCTCCGACGGCGGCGCCTCGGACGTCGAGTTCCGGTGCGTAGGACGGCTGCATCTCAGCGGCGGCGGCCGCACCGCCACCACCCTGGGAGTAGCCCATGATCGCAACTGGGGACGTCGCCGTGAGCGAGGTTCCGGGAAGGCGCAGCGCGGCCCTGGCCGCGTCGAGGACTGCGTGGGCTTCCGAGCGTCGGTTGACATAGTCGTGGACAGCGGGTGTGCCGAGCCCGAGATAGTCGGTGACCACGACCGCGACGCCGCGCGACAGCAAGGCGTCGACCGACGTGACCTCGAATTCGGGCATGACGTCGAGCGGCGGGTCGAAGTGGATCAATTCTTCGAACAGTTTCGACGGCGCGCACTGGTCACCCTGGCCTTGCGTACCCGGTGCGAGCGCGACCACCGGCCGGGCTCCCGGTCCGGTCCAGGGTCGGCTCGGCTCGAAGTACGTGCCGGTGACCGCAGCCGGCGCATCGTGAGTGTCGTTGCTGCGATACATGATTCGTTGAGCGGTTGCCGCACCCGACCCGCCTGCCGTGAGTAGCGGCGCCACGGCGAGCGGTTCGGCCCGCAGGATGTCACCGGGCGCCGACTCGGGCAGCCGGTCCGGTGGCAGGTAGAAATCGGCTCCGGCGGTGGTCGTGGGATCGGCGGCGGACGGCGCGGTGAGTACAGCAGGCAGCAGTGACAGGGCGGTGACGGCGACGACTGGCAGGCATCGGGAGATATTCATAGTGTGTGGTTCCTTCGGCGGAGCGATTCAGCGGCGAACTCGGCGCAGGCCTCGGGCGCTGACGAAGCGCAGCGCTCGGGCTGCCACCGCGTCGCGGGCCGGGGTGTACGGGAACCACAGCGGTTCGGTGGGCAGGGTGACCAGGTTCGGTTCGGTGATCGCCTGGGTCCGGGTGTATTTGCGCAGTGAGTAGCTACCGCTGAAGCGCGCGCCGGTCCCGGACGACTTCCAGCCACCCTGCGGCACTGTCCAATTGAGCAGGTTGACGATGACGTCGTTGATGTTGACCGCGCCCGCGTCGAGCCGGGTGGCGATCGCGCGGCCGCGTGCGAGATCGCGGGTCCAGACGGTCGCCGACAACCCATACCCGGAGTCGTTGGCCAGCCGGACCGCTTCCTCCGCGTTGGCGACGCGCATGATCGGGATGGTCGGGCCGAAGGTCTCCTCGCGCATGATGTCCATCGAATGATCGACGTCGATCAGCACCGTCGGTTCGAAGAATCGGCCGCCGTCGACGACCGTGCCGCCGGTGAGCGCGGTGGCGCCCGCGTCCAGCGCCTGCCGCACATGGGTTTCGACGATCTTGGACTGCGCGGTGGTCGCCATGGTCCCGATCTCGGCGTCGTCGGCGACTCCTTGACGGCGGTCCCGCACGAATTGGGTGAGCCGCGTGACGAATTCGTCGTACACCGGCGACTCGACGTACACCCGTTCGACCGACACGCATGCCTGCCCCGAGTTCAGCAGCCCGCCCCACGCGACACCGGCGACCGCGCGGCCCAAGTCGGCGTCGGCCAGCACGATCGCCGGATCTTTGCCGCCCAGTTCGAGGCTGTACCCGATGCCCCGGTCGACCGCGCGGTGGGCGATCGCCTTACCGGTTCGGGTGGAGCCGGTGAACTGGACATAGTCCACGGTGTCGACGACGGCCGCGCCGGTCGCACCGGCACCGGTCACCACCTCGAAGACCGGTGGCGCGCCGATCTCCTGCCAGCCACGCGCCAGCTCGAGCGCCGTCAGCGGTGTCACCTCGGAGGGTTTGAGCAGCACCGCCGCGCCGGCGAGCAGCGCCGGTACGACGTCCGCGCCCGGGATCAGCAGGGGGAAGTTCCACGGTGAGATCACCCCGACCACCGGATAGGGGCGAAACGCGATGTACCGCTTCTGCTTCCAGCTCAGCATGCCGGACGAACGCGGGCGCTCACCGGCCAGGAAGCGGGCCGCGTTGTCGGCGAGATAGTTCACCATCTCGACCACCAGCGGCAGCTCCAGCGCGGCCTCCCGCCGGGAGCGCCCGGTCTCCTCGCGCAGCGTCGCATCGAGGTGGCCGGCGTTGTCGAGCAGCCAGTCCCGGAAGCGGCGCAACACCACCGCTCGCTGCTTCGGACCTGCCGCCTCCCAGTCCGGCTGGGCCGCGCGCAGGCGGTTGCCTGCGGTGGCCACCTCGTCCATGGACGAATCGGGCACAGTGGCGAGGAGCCGGTCATCGAGCGGGGACCGAACCTCGATCGGGGCTGTCATCGCGTGCCTCCGGCGATGCGATGATGGTAGGTAGCACGGGCCGCTTCGTCGCCACCGGTGATCAACCCGTCGAGACGGACCAAGCGCAGGAGCCTGGACCGCAGGCGCGGCGGCAGCCCGGAACTGCCCACCATCGCGCCACCGAGGCCCCCCGGCACGGCGACCAGCACCCGACCGGGCCGCGAGACCGCGGCGACCACCGCGGCGGCGATGTCCTTCGGATCGACGACCGCGAGGCGTTCCCACAGTGCGGGCAGCCGGCGCCCGGACGCCAGTTCGGTGCGAACGACACTCGGCAGTACCACGGTGACGTCCACTCCCTGCTCCCTCATCTCCAGATTCAGGACCTCGGAGAATCCGATGACGAAGCGCTTCGTGCCGGTATAGGTCGCGAGGCCGGCGAAACTGGCGACACCCACCAGTGAGGCGATGTTCACGATGTGCCCGTGTCCGCGCGCGGCGAAGGCCTGGGCCGCCACGCGCGAGCCGTTGAGCACACCGTCGACATTGATCGCCACCTGCCGCGCGGTCATAGCCGGATCCTCGTCGGCGAACAGGCCGGTCGGCATGATGCCCGCGTTATTGACCAGGACATCGATCGGCCCCAAGGCATGTTGGGTGGCATCGAAGAAGGTCTGGAAGGACTGCTGGTCGGTCACGTCCAGCGGCAGCCCGATCACCCGCGCGCCGGGGATCGATTCGAGCTCCGCGAGTGCGACCGCGGTCTGCTCGGCGTCGACATCCCCTATGGCGACCGAGGCACCGGCGGCGGCGAAGGCTCGCGCCGTGGCCAGCCCGATGCCGCGCGCACCACCGGTGATAGCGACGACCTTGCCGATCAGCTCGATTTTCCTGCTTGTTTTCGACCACAAGTGCCGCTTTGTGGCGACTCCGTCGTCGCGCATTCGGTTCTCCTTACCGCAGATGTCTGACCCTCGAAAGGGTGACTCAGACGGTAGGTCCGCCCGGAGTCCACTGGAAAGGACCGCAACGGACCGATTGTGTGACAGTTTCGGCGAGACCTCGATTCCGGCGGTTGGTTGCTAATCTCGGTGTCGTGGACGTACCCGACTGGTCGGCACTTGTCCTGCGCCGGGTACTGGACGCCGCGGAACGCCAGGGCTTGGCGGAGAGGCTGCAGGAAAGTATGGGCGATGGCGAGATGACCGTCGCTGGGCTAGCTGCGGTGACCTGGCAATGGTATGTGCTCGCCGACGATGATCTATTCGGCCTCGGCCGGCGGCCGGTCCCGCGCGGCACCTTCCGGCTCGTGGCTTCGAGTATCGTGCACGCGCCCAACCTTCGTGAAGTGTTGGCCCGCACAGAACTGGTCACTGCCGTGATGCCGGCCCTGCCGCGACTTCGCGTCGTCGCCGGTCCGGAGCAGACAACCGTCGCATGGGACGTCGGCGTTCTCGACGATCCGGACCACCTGGGTGCCGAGTTGTTGCTGGTGTTCTTTCATCGTCTGTTCGGCTGGCTGATCGGCACCCCCCGCATCACGCTGCGTTCGGTTGAGCTTCCCACCCGGGAACCGGCGCCGATCGACGCCTACCGTGTGGTCTTCGGATGCGTACCTGTCATCGAATCAACCAGCGCCGCACTGATTTTCGATTCGAGTCTGCTCGAGGTCGCGGTGACTCGCACCGAGGCCGATTTGCAACGGTTCTTCCGGCAGTTCCCCGGCAATCTGTACATGGCTGACGGCACGGACGTACCGATAGCCGCCCGGGTGCGGCATGTGCTGGAACGTTCTGCGCCAGGCTCTCGACCCACCCCGGAAAGGGTTGCCGCGCAACTGCACCTGAATGTGCGGGCCCTGCGGGCAGAACTGCGCGCGCACGGTACGTCGCTACGCGGGCTCGAGGACGAGGTACTGCGGCACGCGGCGATCGAGGGTCTTCGGCAGGGCGTGTCGGTCGCGGAACTCGCGGCTCGGCTCGGCTTCTCCGAGCCGAGCGCGTTCCGTCGAGCCTTCAGGCGATGGACCGGTAGCAGCCCCGGCCGCTACGACGCGGGCGACAGAGCGGAGCCTGGCACAGGTGCCGCGCGGTGAGCACGCCGAAACCGCTCCGTGTGTGCGGCTGGTCGCTGTACCGTACGTTCGATGACGACTCGGACCGTACCGACTCATTTGGTACTGGGTCTGCTTCGCGCCGCGCGGCGGCGGCAAGTGGACACCGGCCCCCTGCTCGGGGCTGCCGGAGTTCCCCGGTCGGCGGCGGAGGGACACGCTCACGTCACCATTGACCAGATGACGGCGCTGACCCGCGAGCTCGTCCTTCGCACCGAAGACGATCTGTACGGGCTGGGCGAACCGGTCGCGCCCGGCACCCTCGAACTGATGTCGTCGATTCTGATCCACTCCCGTGACCTCGGTGACCTGTTGGGCAGGCTCGACGAGGCCACCCGCGTCCTGCCGAACCTGCCTCGGCTGTGCTTTCATCGCGGTCCCGCGGAATCCGTGCTGCGGGCAGATCTCACCGCGTTCGACGATCCGGAGCACCTCGCCGCCGAGCTGAGTCTGGCCTACGCGCACCGCCTGTCCGGCTGGATGATCAGGAGGCGGATTCCCCTGCGCGCGCTCGAGTTGGCTTATCCGTCGCCGGCGCACGCGCTCGAATACACCACCATGTTCGGCAGTCGGCCGGCTTTCGAATCCTCCCGCACCGCCATCACCATCGACAGCGATCTGCTCGCCGTCCCGCTGACCCGAACTGAGGCCGACCTGGCCGATCTGATGAACTGGTTACGCGGCGGGATGTTCGCCACCCGCGACTACGGCACCACGCCCGCGGACCGGGTTCGCGCTCTGCTCGAGGCCGATCTCACCAGCGAGCCGCCGACACCCGCCGAAATCGCGGCGAGGCTCCACATCAGCACCGGCTACCTGCGTAGGCTCTTGCAGCAACAGCGCACTTCTGTCAGCGCGATCCGCGACGAGATCATGCGGGACATCGCGATAGGTGGTCTGCTCCATGACGAGCCTTTGGCCACCCTCGCCGAACGGCTCGGCTTCTCCGATGTCAGTGCTTTCCGGCGGGCGTTTCGCCGCTGGACCGGCAGCACGCCGTCGGCCTATCGCGCCGGTAGGACCGCGGCGGGTCAATGACGCAGATGGTCCACCAGGGTGCCGAGCGAGATGTCCCCAGTGCCGAAGACCGCGACCACCCCCGAGAGGGTGAACAGCATTAGTCCGTACTCCCAGCCGTCCGGCTCGAGCACGCGGCATACAAGCACAGCGCGGTGTGGCTCGACCCTCAGACCGGTTACCTCCAACCCGAGCTTGTCAAGGCAGCAGAACGCGGACAGGTCAGGACAGGCGAAGGTAGCGTCGCGCACGTCGAGGTTTCTCGGATGGCCGGTGTAGGAACCTCCATCCTCGGAAGACCTCGACGCCTACCCGACCACCGACGCGCCAGCGACTACATCATCAACTGCGATGAGCCTTCAAACGCCTCAAGCAGTGGCGACGGGGTCGCGATGCGCTCCGACAAGACCCCGCGACTACCACTCCGCGCTTTGCCTCGCTGCCACCCCCCATGGGTTAGCAACACAACCCTAAGCACGGAGGGGGGGCCCCGGCGGCGGAGCGCCCCCCGGGGGTATTTAGCCGGGGGGTGGAGGTGGCCCGCGGGGGGGGGGATGGGAACCGCGGGGAGCCGCCCCCCCACAAAAAAGGGGGGTGTGTGCCACGAAACC
>NZ_JBHZAL010000042.1:0-47821 GCF_042754245.1 Nocardia sp. NPDC059228
TATTTCGGCTCGGCGGCATCCAGCGGGCCCATGCAGAAGGCGATCACGTACATGGTGCGCCCGGCCATCGCCCCACGGTAGTGCTCGGTCATGACGGTGCGCATGTCGACCGGATCCACCCAGTTGTTGGTCGGCCCGGCGTCGGCCTCGTTCTCCGAGCAGATGAAGGTCCGATCCTCCACCCGTGCCACGTCATCGGGATCGGAGACGCACCAGAACGAGTTGGGTTTGGCCGAGAGCGGAACGAAGGTGCCGTTGGCCACCAGCTCGGCGGTGAGCCGATCCCATTCGCCGCGAGACCCGTCGCAGTAGACGATGCGCTCGGGCGCGGTCAGTTCAGCGACCTCGGCGACCCAGGCCAGGATGTCCTCGTGGTCGGTCGGCGCCTGCACGGTCCCGGTGACGGTGATGGACTGTTCGGTCACGGCGACTATCTCCTTCGCGAAACTACTAGGTAATGAGTTTAGAAAACCTGCAATTAGTGACGGCGCACACACCCACCCATTGGGGGTGCGCGGGTTCGATCAGGCGGACTGTTCCAGGGCTTCGGCCTGCCCGGCCACGACGCCGGTAAGAATGGCCCGGGCGGCCGCGAGCAGTTCTGCGACCTCGGGGGAGGTGAGCTCGTAGGTCACTGAAAGTCCCTCGCGGCGGGCCGTGACCAGACCGGCGCGGCGCAGGATGGACAGCTGCTGCGACAGGTTGGCCGGTTCGACGCCGATCTCGACGAGCATTTCGGCGACGGGGCGGTCACGCTGGCTGAGCAGTTCGAGGACGCGGATGCGTACGGGGTGGCCGAGAGTTTTGAAGAAGTCGGCTTTCATCTGGTAGAGCGGCCGTTGCTGTTCTGGCATGTGCGCCACTCCTTCCACTGTGGCGGAATTCGTACCTATGACCGCCTTCTGATTGCAGAGTTTAGCAAACAGCGCAATCGCCTGGAGTCGAGCTATAGGTCGTTTCCCGCGTAGGAGAGGTTGAAACTCTTGTTGACCAGCGGGAAGTCCGGGACGATCGTCTCGCTCATCGCGACCGGCAAGGCCGGCCAGTTGAACCACGACGGGTCGACGATCTTGGCGCGCGTCAGCCGTCCGGCCGCGTCGACCTCCACACGGTGCACGATGGTGCCGCGCCAGCCCTCTACGATCCCGACCCCGCTGGCCGGCCTCTGGTGGTTCGGTGGCGCCGTGAATTCGAATGGGCCGCCCGGTGATTCGGCCAGCGCGGTGACAAGGGCGATGGATGCGGCGAATTCGTCTCGGCGCGTGGTGAAGCGGGCGAGCACGTCCCCGGTATCGGCGCGGACCTCGGTGACGGGCAGCTCGACGAAAGGATGGTCCAGGCGCGCGTCGGTGGTCAGACCGCTGGCGCGCGCGGGGTAGCCGAGGCAGCCGAGCGCACGGGCGTCGTCACCGGTGAGGATGCCGGTGCCGGCGAATCGGTCGAAGACCACCCCATTCCGCAGGGTGAGTTTGGCGATTTCGGCGAGATCGGTTGCCAGCGAACGCAACTCGCGCGCATCGGGCATCGCGCGCAGTGCAACTCCACCCGGCGCGATCGCGCCACGCAGCAAGCGATGCCCGGTCACGGCGGCGTTCATCCGCAGCACACGCTCGCGAATGCGCAGGGCGTGGGCGTTGGCCAGTCCGTATCCGACGTCATTGGCCAGCGCGCCGAGGTCGGTGGCGTGGTTGTAGAGCCGCTCCATCTCGACCAGCATCGCGCGCAGCCGATGAACGTCGTCGGGCACGGTGATCGCGCAGGCTTCCTCGACCGCGAGGCTGTGGGCCAGCGCGTGACCGGCGGAGGTGTCGCCGCTGACGCGCTCGGCGAGATCGACCGCGCCGGTCGCGGCCCGTCCGTGGAACAGCCGCTCGATGCCGCGATGGACGTACCAGAGGCGGGCCTTGAGCCGCACCACGGTCTCCCCGACGACGGAGAACCGGAAATGGCCGGGTCCGATCATCCCCGCGTGCACCGGGCCGACCGGGATCTCGTACACACCGCTGCCGCCGACGGTGAGGAATCGCAGTTCACCGGCCCCTTCGAAAACCGGCCTGTCCTGTGCGTCCGCGCGCATGGGGTACCAGTCATCGGGCCAGTGCGCGTGCCTGACCAGGCGGCGTGGGCGCGGATGGCCGAGCAGGCGAATACCGTAGAGGTCCATCATTTCCCGCTCGAACCGGCCTGCCGGAAACGACATGTACGCGAGTGACGGGAGCGCCGGATCATGCGCGGGCAGAGGGCATTCCAGCTCCACCCGGCGGTCCGGCCGTCCCGCGAGGAACAGGTACACGACGCGCAGCCCGCCGTCGCCGTCGTCATGGGCGGCGACCAGCCCCAATCGGTGGCCGTCCACGAACAGGTCTTCGGCGGCGTCGCGGAGTTCGCCGGGTGTGACGACGCGGCGTATCCGCTGGGCCTGATCTGAAGTCACCGCGACATCACCTTCTCGGCGGCGGTGGCGAACAGGTTCGTGAGCGGTCCGGCCGTGACGCCGAGTGCTATCGAAAGCGCCACTCCCGCGACCAGCGCCAGTGCCATCGAGACGGGCACCGCGATGGCGGGCGCGCCCTCGGGAACGTCGCCGAGCAGGATGCGACTGGCATTGCGCACCAGGGCGGCGAACGCGATGGCGATCAACAGCAGCGCGAAGCCCAGCACCCACGCCAGGCGCGCGTCGGCCAGCGACCGGGCGATGGCCAGTTCACTGGCGAACATCGCGAACGGCGGCAAACCGAGCAGCACGACGCTCCCCACCGCGAAGGCCACGCCGATCAGCCGGGATCGGGAAGCGACGCCGGTGATGGCGGCGATAGCGGTGGACTGGTGGGCGGCCTGCAGTGGGCCGGTGGACAGGAACAGCACGGTCTTGCCGATCCCGTGGGCGAGGACGTGCAACAGCAGCGCCGCGATCGCCAGCCGGGTTCCCGCCGCGGCGGCGATGGCGATCAGGCCCATGTTCTCCATGGACGAATAGGCCAGCAGCCGTTTGAGATCCCGGGTGACCGTGAGCATGGACGCTGCGATCAGCAGCGTGGCCAAGCCGACGATCAGCAGACCGCCGCGCAGATATCCGGTACCGGTGGCCGCGTCGACGATCGGTTTGATGCGCAGAACGACGGACAGCGCTACCGCCAGCAACACCCCGCTCATCAAGGCCGACACCGGTGCCGGCGCTTGGCTGTGGGCGTCGGCCAGCCAGGTATGGAACGGCACCAGACCTGCTTTGGCGCCGTAGCCGATCAAAAGCAGTCCGCCGGCCAAGCGGGTGACGCTCGGATCGAGATGGCTTGCGTACATGAGCAATACGTTGAGATCCAGCGCTTGCTCACTGGATGCTCCGGCGTGGCGGTCGGCGAAGTACAGCAGCACTGTGCCCAGGAAGGCGACGATGATGCCGACCGAGCAGATCACCGTGTACTTCCAGGTGGCCTCGAGCGCGGTCCGAGTGCGCCGATGCCCGACGAGGAATGCGGTGACCACGGTGGTGGCTTCGACGGCCACCCAGATCACGCCGATATTGTTGGCGCACACCGCGAGTGCCATCGCTGCCAGGAACGCGGGCACCAGCCCAGCGTAGGTGCGTGCCCCGCGCGAATCGGTGTGGCCGTGCGCGAGTTCGGCATCGATATAGTCGGTGCCGGCGCAGGTTGCGAGAGCGCCGACGACGCCGATGACGAGCAGCATGGTCACCGACAGCGCGTCCGCCCGCAGCAACCCGTCGGCCATGACGTGCGTCTGCCCGTGTAGCCGGCCGCCCAGGACTGCCCCGCAGGCCAGGATCGTGAGCGCGCTGAGCGTGGTGAGAACGGCTGTGCCGCGCCGCCATCCGGCGAGGGCGCCGATTGCGGCCGCGCCGACGGGCGCGAGGATCGCGGTGAGGATCAGGGCTGTCATCAGTCGTGCAGCTCCTGTAGCTGGTCGAGGTCGGCGTCGCCGAACGCCCGGCGCAACCTACCGGTGAGGACGCCGATGATGGCGACCGCGAAGAACACATCCAGGGATGCGCCCAGCTCGACGATCAGCGGAACACCGGCGGTGAGCAGGAACGCCGTGGCGGCGATCCCGTTGTCCAGCATGAGGAATCCGGCCGCCTGCGAGACGGCGTGGCGGCGGGTGGCCATCACCAGCAGCGCGATCAGGATGACCGCGAACGCCGCCGGGACCGCGGCCGACTCGGGGGTCGTCTCGAGGTTCACCAGCGGCCGGGTGACGCCGAACGCTGTCACCGTCAACGCGGCCGCGATCAGCAGTGAGGCCGCGGTGTTCACCAGTGGCGTGGCCTCCCGGTATTCGCGGCGCTCGGCGCCGATCGCCCGCGCCAGCAGCCACGGCAGCACCCCGGCGCGCAACACCAGGACAGCCGTCCCCACCCCGAGCAGCGGGCCGTCGCAGTGGTGGATGCCCTGCACGATCGGGATGATCGCCAGCGCGGCGCCCTGCGCGCCGAGCAGCCAGGCGATCGCGCGCAGGTCGCGGCGCCACACCACGAACACCGCCGCGAGTACCAGTGCACCCGCGGCGAAGTCGAGCACACTCGCGTATCCGGCCTCGCTCACGCTCCTCCTCGGGAGGTGAAGAAGCTGGCGGCGGTGACCGCCAGCAGCGCCAACAGGAAAGAGCCCGCCAGCAACTCGGGTACCCGGAACAGTCGGAGCTTGGCGATGAACACCTCCGCGAAGGCGAGCAGCATCGCCAGCACCGATACCTTGACCGCGATGGCGACCACGCCCACGGCGACGGCGATCACGCCGGGCTGACCGCCCGCGATTCCCCATGGCAGGAACAGGTTCGCCAGCAGGGCGAGCAGCACGGTCAACCGCATGGCCGACGCCCACTCGACCAATGCCATTCTGGGCCCGGCGTATTCGAGCACCATCGCCTCGTGCACCATGGTCAGCTCCAAGTGGGTGGCCGGGTTGTCAACCGGTAGTCGCCCCGTCTCGGCGATAATCACGACCACCAGTGCCGCCGCGGCCAGGACCGCGCTCAACGACAGCACCTGGCCGGGGTGATCGAGGGTATTCGCCACCAGCGCACCGAGATTCGACGAGCCGCCGGGAATCGACAGCGCGAACACCGACAGCAGGATGGTTGGCTCGACCAGCGCCGCGATCACCGTCTCCCGGCTGGCCCCCATCCCGCCGAACGCGGTGCCGGTGTCGATGCCGCCCAGCGCCAATGCCACCGTGCCGACGAACAGCAGTCCCACCACGGCGAACAGATCGGCCGTCCCGTCCAGTGGCGACCCGGTCGCCACCAGCGGCGCGACCGCGGCGATCACCAGTGTCGTCGCCGCCAGCACCAGCGGCGCGGCGGCGAAGACGAGCGTGGTGCCGACCGGCGTGATCGACTGTTTGCTCAGTTGTTTGCGCAGATCTCGCCATGGTTGCAGGATCCCGGCCCCGGCCCGCCCTTCTGCCCGCGCGCGGACCTGCCGCATGGCGCCGAGAACCAGTGGCGCACCGGCGATGACGCCACCGATCTGCACGGCCCCGGCCGCATACGCTGTCGCGCTCACCGTGAGACCACCAGGACGATCAGCACTCCGAGCGCGCCATAGGCGAGGTACAGGTGCACGTTGCCGGTGTGCGCGCGAGCAACCGTCAGCGCCGCCAGTCGGATCGCCCGGACGACGGGACGGTACAGCCGGTCCTCGACCGCGTCCGCGATCCGCGCGCGATAGGCGACCTTCTCCACCAGATACCGGGACTCGGCCAGAGGCGTGACCTCGATATCGGTGTCCGGGCGCAGTACGTCGTCGAACACCCGCTGCAGCGGCTCCGCGAATGACGTTGCCGTGTACTGCATCCGCGCGGTCGGCTGATCCGCGCCGCACGCCCACAAGGGCAGCTCCGCCGACGCCGGGTTGTTCCGCGCACGCCACCGCATCAGGACCGCGACCGCCACGACGGCGACGACGACCACGGCGGCGATCCCGGCGGGCGCGATACTGCCCGCGAGCCCCGGCAGGCGAATCGTCCAGCCCAGACCGGTGAATTCGTTCATCCGCGACGCGGGCAGGGAACCGGTCACGGCACGAATCGCCGGCCCGGCGACCAACGGCAGCACGGCCAGGACCACGCATGCCCCGGCGGCGACCGTCATCCCCGCCGTCATCGACGCCGAGGACTCGCGAGCCTCGGCGGCCTGCGGTGAGCGCGGTCGGGCGAGGAATCCGATGCCGAACGCCTTCACCATCGTCGCCACACCCAAACCGGCGGTCAGTGCGGCCGCGCCGACCGCCAGTGGAGCCGCCAACGCCACCACCGAATCACTCTGTGTCCGTGTGTGGATCAACGACTGGATCAGCAGCCATTCGCTGACGAAGCCTGCGCCCAGCGGCAACCCGGACGCTCCGAGCGCCGCGATGCCGAACAGCGTTGTGGTGGCGGGCATCCGCCGCGCCAGCCCGCCGAGCCGGTCCAGATCCCGCAGTCCGGTCGCGGCCAGCACCGAACCCGCGGCGAGAAATCCGAGGCATTTGAACGCCGCGTGTGCGATCAGATGCAGCATCGCCGCCGCCATGGCCACGGTGGCGGCCGAGGTCGCGCCCGCGTCGGAGAACAGGGTCGCGGTCCCCAGCGCGAGGATGATCAAGCCCATGTTCTCGGTGGTCGAAAACGCCAGCAGTCGTTTGAGATCCGACTGCACCGACGCCTGCAACACCCCGTACACGGCGGTCACGCCGCCGACGATCATCAGCGTCAGACCCCACCAGCGCGGACCCGGGCCCAGCAGCTGCAGATCGAAGCGGACGATGCCGTAGACCCCGAGATTCACCATTGCCGCGCTCATCAGCGCCGACACCGGGCTCGGAGCTTCGGGATGCGCGCGCGGCAACCACGCGTGCAACGGCACCAGCCCGGCCTTGGAACCGAAGCCCGCCACGGTCAGCGTGAATACGACCGCTCGCGCTCCTTCGGAGACGCCGGTGAGCCGGTCGAACCGATCCGCCCCGCCCGCCGAAGCGGAGGCCACCATCAACCCGGCGAGGATCGCGACGAAACCCAACTGGGTCATCACCGCATAGAACACACCCGACCGCCGCGCGACAGGCCGGCGATGTTCGGTGAATACCAGCACCAGCGACGCAATCGCCATCGACTCCCAGGCAAGCAGGAACGTCGTCATCGACCCGGCCGCGGGAACCAGCAGCATCGCCCCCACGAACAGCGGCACCACCGCGAGGGGCACCGGCCCCAGATGCTCCCGCCGGGTATAACCGATCAGATAGATGCCCACCGGGATCGCCACCGCGCCGATCAGCGCCAGGAAGAAACCACCGACACGATCCAGCTGCAGAGATACCCCCGACAGCGGTAGCAACCAGCCGATACTCAGCGAACGCGCCGGGCCGAACACGCCACCGAGACCCGCGGCCACCCCGAGCGCCCCCAGCACACTCGTGACGACGCCCGCCGTTGAGGCGCTGAAAGTGTTGCGGCGCACGGGAACCGATGCCGCTGTCGCCTCGACTGTTGCCGTCACCGTCCGGTCGCCGAACGCAGCGCGGCCACGATCGCCTCCGGCGGCGGCGGGCATCCGGGAATACCGATATCGACGGCCGCCACCTCGCCGACCGCGCCCGCCACCCCGTATGCGTCGGCGAATACGCCCCGGTTCAACGCACAGTCGCCACAGGCGATCACGACCTTCGGGTCGGGTGTCGCGGCGTGCGTGCGGCGCAGGGCCTCGGCCATGTTCCGGGTGACCACCCCGGTGACCAGCAGCCCATCGGCATGACGTGGGGAGGCGACCAGCCGTGCGCCGTAGCGCTCCGCGTCGTACACGGGCCCGAACACGCTGGTGATCTCCACCTCGCAGCCATTGCACGAGCCCGCGTCCACATGCCGCAACTGCAGTGAACCACGCACCTCCGCGGGCGCATCCGCCCGCGGAGGCAGGTCGGGTCGTGGCTCGGCGACCCGACCGATCCGCAGCATCTTCCGCACCCAGCCCACGGCGCGCTACCGCCGGTCCGGCGCGTCGACGAGAACCTCGATGAGAACTTCGCCCACGGGTAGAAGGTTTATCAGAAACTGCTTCAGGACTCTACTGATTGCGAAATGCCGAAATTATGAAGCCTGGGTGGTTCAGGTATTTCGCGTCAGACCTTCTTGACCACACTGGACTTGAGCTGCATCGCGCCGAATCCGTCCACCTTGCAGTCGATGTCGTGGTCCCCGACGCCCTGGACCAGGCGGATGTTGCGGACCTTCGTCCCCGCCTTGATCGGGTTCGGGCTGCCCTTGACCTTGAGGCTCTTGATCACCGTGACCGTGTCACCGTCGGTGAGGACATTGCCGACCGAGTCCCGGATCACGCCCTCCTCGGCGTCGTCGGTGTCCGAACTCGGCGCGGCGGTCCACTCGTGCGCGCACTCCGGGCAGGTCAGCAGCGACCCGATCTCGTAGGTGTACTCGCTCGAGCATTCGGGGCAGGGCGGTAGGGCGGTCATGGGTCTCCTGTTCGGGGTGGATTCGAACCTCAGCCGGCGGTGAGGAATTCGATGAGGACGCGATTGACCTCGTCGGGCTGTTCGAGATAGCCGTAGTGCCCGCACTTGTCGATCTCGGTGAAGCGTGCGCCGGGTATGGCGGTGGCGACCTCGCGGCACAACGCGGGCGGGACCATCCGGTCGTCGGCGAATCCCACCACCAGGCAGGGCCTTCCGATGCGCCCGTAGTCGGCCAGCCGATCGCGGGAACGGTCCATGCCCAGCTGCGCTCGCACGCCCGCCGTCGGCTTTGCGCTCGAGCTGTAGTCGAAGATGTCCAGCCACTGCTGGGCGCGCTCGTCGTCACTGAGCGTATGCGGGGACAAGTTGAGGATCGCCTTGATCGCGGCTGCGTATTGTGGTGGCAGCGAGACGCTTTCGTCGATCAGCGCCTGCTCGCCGCGATTGAGCGTCTGGGCGACCGGATCCGGGCGGCCTGTCGCCGCCAGCAGAACGGCCTTGCCGACCAGATCCGGCCGAGACAGGGCCAGCTCGGCGACCACTCGAGCGCCCATCGATGTACCGACGACGTGAGCAGGTGCGCCACCGAGGTACTCGATCAACGCGGCAGTATCGGCCACCAGATCGGCCATGGTAATGCCGTCCGCGCATTCGTCCGAGGGCGCGATGCCGCGGTTGTCGAAGGTCGCCACCCGGAATCCCGCCTTGACCAGAGCCGGTACCTGATAGGTCCGCCAGACGCGCCCGGGGCTTCCGGATCCCATCACCAGGACGACGAGGGGACCAGTTCCAGCGACGTCGTAGTTCAGTCGGATCCCGTTGAGGGTTGCGGTGGGCATGGTCCTTCTTCCAGTTGCTCATATGTTCGGTTGCGAACATTAGCAATCAGCTACGCGGGTGGCGGCAGCGGTCGGATGCTGAAGCCGCTCGTATCCGATCGGCCGCGGCGTTGTCGTCTCGCTATCGGTGCGCTGGTTGCGGACCTGGACCGGGGTAGTTCATACGTCGTTCCGGGTGGGCTGCGGTGGGCTGCATTCGCTGCCGTACCGCCCCGACGTACTGATGATCACCAGCGGGTGCGCGTGGCACCGCGGGCAGGAGTCGTCGCCGGGGCGGAGGGCGGCGGGCTTGCACAGCAGACCGCAGTCATAGCAGCGCAGGATCTGCCCGCGGACCAGCGAGCTGATCGGCGTCGAACGCATTCCTAACCTCTTTCGTTGCCGGCCGAGTTCTTTGATCGGACGATCTCGGCCTTGTTCAGTGGATCCTGAGGGCGCGCACGGGTCCGGCCCGTCGAGGTAGATCGAACTGGCTGAACCTGCGTCGCGCGGGGCGGTCGGATGGTGATGGTGATGTCGTCGTTGGCGGACGGCTCCTGTTCTGTTGCTCAACGGTGGGCCGGACGCTGTTTGCGGGGAAGTGAATTCGGCGCTGTCGTCCTATCTCGCTAAAGTATTAACTTTAGAAAAATTGCAACTAATCCGGCGTATTTGGGGACTATAGACCAATCAGCACCGTTCGGGCAGCGAAAACCGCCTCCGATCGGCAGTGCGCGAGCCGGCTCGGGATCATGCGGGAGGTCATCGGCCGCAGTCCGAAACCTGCCTGATCAGAGGCGGTTTCGAGGGGATGCCCGCCTGGGGTGTCCCCTTCGGCTCGGGTGAAACGGACTCGATAGCGGGCGGCCTCGGAAAGGTCATCAAATGCTCAGTGCCACAACAGGAATCGACGTCTTCTCCGCAGCGCCACGCAAATCGTTGCTGTTCCACTCACTCCCGGCGGGTTCATCTGTTCGAGAGTTGCTGCATTGCCGGCGGCGCACTCCTGGGTACGCTTCCATGTCGAGCGCCCCCGTCGATGCATTTGCCCGGAGTTGACCGCGACGAATCTGTGTGGAACGGAGCGACATGTCGAGCGATCGTCCCCACGAAACACCGGCGGTGACCCGCCGCGCCGCCATCGGGACCGGCGCGGCCGCGTTGGGCGGGGCGGCGCTCGGTGCGGGTTTGACAGCCGCCGCGGCCTGCGCCGAGTCTGTGCGGACCGAACTACCCAGTGCCGGCAGTATCGATGCCAATCTGAACAAGTCCGCGCATCTGTTCCACCTCACCGCCGCTGAACCGGACCGTTACGACGGCGGCACGCTGCAGGGAGCCCACGAACAGAACTTCCCGGTGCTGGCCGGCCAGAACGGTGCGGTGTACTTCGTGCGGCTCGAGCCCGGAGGCGTCCGCGAACCGCACTGGCACCCCACGGCGTGGGAACTCAACTACCACATCTCCGGCAGCGCGAAATGGACGGTCATGGGTACCCATCCGGACGGCAGCTACCACAACGATGTGTTCGAAGCACACGCGGGCGACCTGGTCTTCGCCCCGCAGGGGTTCTTTCACTACTTCGAAAATGCCCGCGCCGACGCCCCACTCGAACTACTTATCGTCTTCAACACCAGCGCCCCGGAGACAAGCGACGATATCGGCATTCTCGCTGCCCTGAATTCGATTCCGCGGGAGGTCGCCGCCAGTGTTCTCGGCATCCCGGTATCGGCGCTGGATGGTATTCCCACCGAGATCAAACCGGTCGTGATCACCAAACGCCACTGAGCCCGCCTAGCGGATGTATCCCAGCGAGAATGATGCATCGTCGAGTCGCGGGGAGATCGATTCCCCGCCGAGTGCCTGCCGCGTGACGGCTTGTTCGTCCTGGATGACGTGCATGACGGCGTTGATCAGCGCGAGGTGGGTGAACGCCTGGGGGAAGTTGCCCCAGTGCCGGCCGGTTCGGGGGTTGATCTCCTCGGCGTAGAGGCCGAGGGGGCTGGCGTAGGCGAGCAGTTTCTCGCACAGTTGTTTGGCTCGTTTCTTTTCGCCGATCTCCGACAATGCCGAGACCAGCCAGAACGAGCAGATCGTGAAGGCGCCTTCTTCCCCCGCGCATCCATCGTCGGTTTCATCGACTCGGTACCGCAATACGAGGCCGTCGTCGGTCAATTCGTCGGCGATGGCCAACACCGTGTTGCGTACCCGCTCGTCGTCGGGAGGCAGGAACCGAACCAGCGGGATGAGCAGGGCCGAAGCATCCAGCGCCGTACTGCCGTAGTACTGGGTGAACACCTGCCGGGAGTCGACCGCATGAGCGCATATGTCGGCGTGGATTTCGTCCGCGGCCTGTTGCCAGCGATGCGCGCGTTCGAAGTCCTGGTGGATGCGGGCCAGCCGGGCACCGCGGTCGGCGGCAACCCAGCACATCACCTTGCTGGAGGTGAAGTGCTGGGGCTTACCGCGCACTTCCCAGATGCCGTGGTCGGGCTCGCGCCAGTAGGTGAGGGCGCTCTTGACCGCCCGGCCCAGCACCGGCCAGGCGCGCGCGTCGATTCGGTCCTGGTTGCGCGCGTAGAGGTAGACCGCGTCCAGCGCAGCGCCCCACACATCGTGCTGGCGTTGCCGGTACGCGTCGTTGCCGATGCGCACGGGGCTGGCATTCTCGTAGCCGCGCAGGTGGGTGAGAGTCTGCTCGGTGAGGTCGCTTTCGCCGCCGATGCCGTAGACGATCTGCATGTCGCGGACGCCTTCGGTCAAGTTCGTGATGTAGGAGAAGAAGTCGTTCGCCTCCCAGCTGAAGCCCAGGGTGTACAGGCCCCACAGCGCGAAGGCGGAGTCACGGATCCACGAGTAGCGATAGTCCCAATTGCGTTGTCCACCTGGTGTTTCGGGTAGTGAAGTGGTGGCAGCGGCGCTGATGGCACCGGTGGGTGCGAAGGTAAGCCCCTTGAGGGTCAGCGCGCTGCGGGTCAGCTGGGCCGCCCATGGATGGTCCGGAAACCGCCCGCCGGCGAGCCAGTGCCGCCAATGGTGGATCGTCCGCAGCAGCCTTTCCTCGGCCTCGTCGACGGCGGTGGGCGCGTTGCGACTACCCCAGGAGAGCGCGCAGAAGCGGGTGTCGCCCGCCTTCAGCAGGGTGCGCGCAAGCGCGTGCGTACCCTCCAGTCCCAAGCGCATGTCGGTGCTGAGCGTCAGCTCCAGATCGGTCCCGTCGGCGCTGGCCTGCGCGAGGTAGTAACTGTCGAGGTACTCCCAATGGGCATGATTCTTGCCGTAGTCGAAGGACGGCTGGCAGTCGAGCCCGAACTGGATTTGCCCGGTCTCACAGTGCACCGTCCGCAGCAATATGTGCTCGGCGTCGTAGTCGGTGGGGGTTCGACGATGGGCGCTGTGGCCGGGTGTCTGATGCCGCCAGGGCCCGACCAGCAGCGCATCGCGAACCGTCGCCCACCCTTCGCCACTGCGCCAACTCGTCTCCATGACCATCGTCCCGGGGACATAGCGGCGATCGGTGGGCACCATGAATTCGACCGGGGCGAACCGGAACGAACCGGCGGAGCGATCCAGTATGGCCGCAAACACACTGGCGGAGTCGATACGAGGCAGACACATCCACTCGATGGCCCCGCTGGGGGCGATCAGCGCAGTGACCTCGCAGTCGGAGATGAAACCGTAGTCGTCGATGCGCGGGAAGGCCGTGAGACGCGGCGTGCGTTCGAACTCGTCGTCCATGTGCTGCTCCCTCGTTGTCTCGGCGCGGAAATCTGGCCGGTCAGTAGGGTCAACTCCACAACGTCACATGCACTTTCGGGCGGAACCGGGTGACTCCGACCCCCGACCCGCGGATCATCGCCTGGATGCATCGCGGGGTGGCGATGAACCGCAGCAGTTCCGATACCGCGGGCTGCCGGGTGTCGGGTGGCAGAGTGGTCGCGCACCACTCGTCGGATACCTGAAGGCCGGCTCCTTTGATGCGGGTCAACCTACCGGCCGCGAGGTCGGAGGAGACGGCGAAGCCGATCGCGAGGGTGATGCCCCCGACCCGGCGGACCTCTTCGAGGGCGGCCGCGTCGCTCTGGAAGATCCGCTGGTGTGATTCGGGAATCGCCAACTCGCGCAGCATCGTCGCGATACGCCCGTCGACACTGCCGGCGCCGGGGCCCAGCATCCACTGCTGCTCCCGCAGCAGCGCCGGATACGGTGCGACGTCCGCCAGCGGGCTGTCCGGGCGCGCGACCGAAATGATCTGGTACTTCAGGAACGGCCGGGTGGTGATGGCCGCGTCGGTGTCGTTCTGCCCGGGTCCCAGCGCGATGTCCACCGCACGGGTCTCGATCAAGCTGCGGAACTGGCTGGTGGGATGAACACTCAGCTCGACCGACAGATCTTTCGCCCGCGCCGCGAACAGGTCGATGAGGCCGGGCGCGGCATGTTCGGCGAACGCGCTCGAGGCCGCGATCCGGAGCAGCCGCCGGCCGTGCGCCGCCTCGCTCACCTCGATGGCGGTCTGGCGCTGCAGTCCGAGAATCTCGATCGCCCGGCTGGCCAGGCGTAACCCACCGGGCGTGAAGGCCAGCCCGGCCGCCGTGCGAGTGAACAGCGGGTCGTCGAGCTCTTTACGCAGCTGCGCGATGTGCGTCGAGACACCGGCGTCGGATATCCCCAGCTCTCTGGCCGCCGCATGGACGGAGCCGAGCCGCACCACCGTCGAGTAGGCCCGAAGCTGGGCGGGCGTCACAACCCGAGTCTAGTTTGGAGGTGGACGCGGTGCCTACAGCCGCATCGCGCCCGGAGGACGCACCATGCAGGACGTGCTCACGGATCTGATGAAAACCTGGAACGGCGGGGGCACGGCGGGGGTCGCTACGGTCGTGCGGACCTTCCGTTCGGCGCCGCGACCGCCGGGCGCGGCCATGGTGGTCGCCTCGGACGGGACGGTCGGCGGTTCGGTCTCCGGTGGCTGCGTCGAAGGCGCGGTCTACGAACTCGCCACCGACGTCATCCGGACCGGTCGTCCGGTGCTGGAGCGGTTCGGCATCTCCGACGACGATGCCTTCGCCGTCGGTCTCACCTGCGGCGGCATCATCGACATCTTCGTCGAGGCGGTCTCGCGGGCAACGTTTCCGGAGCTCGGCGAGGTCGCCGCGGAGATCGCCGCTGACCGCCCGGTCGCGGTCGCGACCGTCATCGAGCATCCCGACGCCGCCCGGATCGGGCGACGGCTGCTGATCCGGCCGGGCACCGCGCACGGCACCCTGGGGTCGGCGCGCGCCGACGATGCGGTGATCGATGACGCACGCGGGCTGCTCGCGGCAGGCCGCAGCGAGGTGCTGTCCTACGGCCCGGACGGGCAGCGCCGCGGCGAGGGCATGGCGGTTTTCGTCGCCAGCTATGCCCGGCAGCCGCGGATGCTGGTGTTCGGGGCGATCGATTTCGCGGCCGCCCTGGCACAGCAGGGATCGTTCCTCGGGTACCGGGTGACGGTGTGCGACGCCCGGCCGGTGTTCGCCACCTCCGCCCGGTTCCCGACCGCCGACGAGGTCGTCGTCGACTGGCCGCACCGCTACCTGGCCGCGCAGATCGCGGCCGGTGCGATCGATTCGCAGACCGTCGTCTGCGTGCTGACCCACGATCCCAAGTTCGACGTCCCGCTGCTCGAGGTGGCCCTGCGCGCGCCGGAGATCGGCTATGTCGGTGCCATGGGGTCCCGCCGCACGCACGACGAACGGCTGGCCCGGCTGCGACAGGCAGGTCTCACCGACGAGCAACTCGCCCGGCTCGCCAGCCCGATCGGGCTGGATCTGGGCGGCCGGACACCCGAGGAGACGGCGGTGTCCATCGCGGCGGAGATCATCGCGCGCCGCTGGGGCGGACACGGTCGGTCCCTGACCCGGACCGGCGGCCGCATCCACCACCGGGCGCAAACAGCCAGTTAAGCGATTGCTTAACTCGGTCTTGACGACCGCATCAGCGGGACAGAGGCTGAGCTTCTTCCCATTGATGTGAGGTAGATCACGTGCAAGTTCCTGGGCCATTCGAATATGAGCGCGCAACGGGCGTGGATCACGCCATCGGACTGCTGGACCGGCTCGGCGACGAGGCACGCATCGTGGCGGGCGGGCACAGCCTGCTACCGATGATGAAGCTGCGGTTGGCCAATCCGGAATATCTCATCGACATCAACGACCTGGCTGCCGAACTGGGCTACATCGTCACCGATCCGACCCTGGTGCGCATCGGTGCGATGGTCCGGCATCGGTATCTGCTCGAGTCCGACGATCTCGCCACGGTGTGCCCGATCTTCCGTGACGCCGAGCGCGTGATCGCCGATCCGGTCGTGCGCAATCGCGGCACGATCGGCGGCTCGCTGTGCCAGGCCGATCCCGCCGAGGATCTCACCACCGTCTGCACGGTCCTCGGCGCCACCTGCCTGGTGCGCGGACCGTCCGGCGACCGGGAGATCGCCATGGACGACTTCCTGGTCGGCCCGTACGAAACCGCCATGGCGCACAACGAACTTCTGATCGAGATCCGAATTCCGGTGCGGCATCGGACCTCGAGTGCCTACGCGAAGGTGGAGCGCCGGGTCGGCGACTGGGCGATCGCGGCGGCCGGGGCGACCGTGACACTGCGCGGCGAGACGATAGCGGCCGCACGGATCGGTCTGACCGCGGTCAACCCCGATCCGGCGGCGCTGGCCGGCGCAGTCGACGCACTCGTCGGCGGGCCGCCCACCGAAGACGCTTTCGCGGAGGCGGGCCGCCGCGCGAGCGCGGCGTGCTCACCTGTCACCGATGCCCGCGGCAGTGCGGACTACAAGCGCCATCTCGCGTCCGAACTGACGATTCGCGTGCTGCGTACCGCGGTCGAGCGCGTCCTGAACGAATCTGCGCCGGAAGGGAATTAGCCATGCAGGTAACCATGACCGTCAACGGCGAGCACGTGACCGCGGAGGTCGAGCCACGTATCCTGCTGGTGCATTTCCTGCGAGATCAGTTGCGGCTCACCGGAACCCACTGGGGGTGTGACACCAGCAACTGCGGCACCTGTGTGGTGGAGGTCGACGGCGAACCGGTGAAGTCGTGCACGATGCTGGCCGTCATGGCCGACGGCCACGCGGTGCGCACTGTCGAGGGGCTCGAGGTGGACGGCCGGCTCGATCCTGTGCAGGAGGGCTTCATGCAATGTCACGGGTTGCAGTGCGGCTTCTGCACGCCGGGAATGATGATCACTGCCCGCGCTCTGCTCGACCGTGATCCGAATCCCGACGAGCAGACCATTCGCGAGGCGATCTCGGGCCAGATCTGCCGCTGCACCGGATATACGACCATCGTGCGGTCGATCCAGTGGGCCGCTGCGAAGCAACGAGGCGAAGCGGTGGAGCCCGAACCCGCTGCCACGCCGACCCCGGTAGGGAGCACGTCATGACCGCCGTGGAGCCCCGGCCCGAAGACCGGGTCGACAACGACCGCAAGCCGTGCGGTCACGGCAGGATGCTCCGCAAGGAGGATCCGCGGTTCATTCGCGGGCGCGGCAACTACGTCGACGACGTGCAGCTGCCCGGGATGCTGCATATGGCGATACTGCGTTCCCCGTTCGCGCACGCGCGGATCGTGAGCGTCGATGTGTCAGCGGCACAGGCACATCCGAAGGTCAAGGCGGTCGTCACCGGTGCGGATCTCGCCGCGAAGGGTCTGGCCTGGATGCCGACGCTGTCCAACGATGTGCAGGCCGTGCTGGCGACGGACAAGGTCCGATTCCAGGGCCAAGAGGTGGCCTTCGTCGTCGCCGAGGATCGCTACTCCGCGCGTGATGCGTTGGAGCTCATCAATGTCGAGTACGAGATGCTCGATCCGGTGATCGATGCCCGGACCGCACTGGCGCCCGATACGCCGGTGATCCGCGACGATCTCGAGGGCAAGCGGGACAATCACTGCTTCGACTGGGAGACAGGCGATGCCGCCGCGACCGAGGCGGTGTTCGCGCGCGCCGATGTCGTGGTCGAGCAGGAGATCGTCTATCCGCGAGTGCATCCCGCCCCGATGGAAACCTGCGGCGCCGTCGCCGATCTCGATCCCGTGACGGGGAAGCTCACGCTGTGGTCGACGAGCCAAGCGCCGCACGCCCACCGCACGATCTACGCGATGGTGGCCGGACTGCCCGAACACAAGATCCGGGTGATCTCACCCGATATCGGCGGCGGGTTCGGCAACAAGGTGCCCATCTATCCGGGATACGTCTGCGCCATCGTCGGGTCGCTGTTGCTGGGCAAACCGGTGAAGTGGATGGAGGATCGCAGTGAGAACCTCACCAGCACCGGATTCGCCCGCGACTACATCATGGTCGGCGAAATCGCGGCCACCACCGACGGCAAGATCCTGGCCATCCGGTCGACCGTGCTCGCCGATCACGGCGCCTTCAACGGCACGGCCGCGCCGCTGAAGTATCCGGCGGGCTTCTTCGGCGTCTTCACCGGTAGCTATGACATCGAGGCCGCCTACTGCAAGATGACCGCGGTCTACACCAACAAGGCCCCCGGCGGCGTCGCCTACGCGTGCTCGTTCCGGGTCACCGAGGCCGTCTACTTCGTCGAGCGGTTGGTGGACTGCCTCGCCTACGAGCTGAAGATGGATCCGGCCGAGCTGCGGCTGCGGAATCTTCTTCGCGCCGAGCAATTCCCGTACAGGAGCAAGACCGGCTGGGTCTACGACTCCGGCGACTACGAGAAGACCATGCGTCTGGCGATGGACATGATCGGCTATGACGCCTTGCGTAAGGAACAGCGGGACAGGCGCGCCCGCGGCGAGTTGATGGGCATCGGGATGTCCTTCTTCACCGAGGCCGCGGGCGCGGGTCCGCGCAAGGATATGGACATCCTCGGACTCGGGATGGCCGACGGGTGCGAACTGCGCGTCCATCCGACCGGCAAAGCCGTTGTGCGGCTGTCGGTTCAGACTCAGGGGCAGGGGCACGAGACGACGTTCGCCCAGATCGTCGCCGAGGAACTCGGCATCCCGCCCGACGACATCGAGGTTGTGCACGGCGACACCGATCAGACCCCGTTCGGCCTCGGCACCTACGGCAGCCGGTCGACGCCGGTCTCGGGCGCCGCTGCCGCACTGGTGGCGCGGAAGGTGCGTGACAAGGCGCGCATCATCGCGTCGGGCATGCTCGAGGTCTCCGTCGCCGACCTCGAGTGGGAGAAGGGCTCGTTCCACGTCAAGGGCGATCCGTCCGCGGCCGTGACGATCCAGCAGATCGCGATGCGCGCACACGGCGCCGGTGATCTGCCCGAGGGGATCGAGGGCGGACTCGACGCGCAGATCTGTTACAACCCGGAGAATCTCACCTTCCCCTACGGTGCGTACTTCTGCGTCGTCGACATCGACCCGGGGACGGCCGTGGTGAAGGTGCGGCGCTTCCTCGCCGTCGACGACTGCGGCACCCGGATCAATCCCATGATCATCGAGGGTCAAGTGCACGGCGGCATCACCGATGGCATCGGCATGGCGCTGATGGAGATCATGGCCTTCGACGAGGACGGCAACTGCCTCGGCGGATCGCTGATGGACTACCTCATCCCGACGGCGCTCGAGGTTCCGCATTTCGAGACCGGGTACACGGTCACGCCGTCGCCGCATCATCCGATCGGCGCGAAGGGCATCGGCGAATCGGCCACGGTCGGATCGCCGGCGGCGGTGGTCAACGCGGTGGTGGATGCGCTGGCGCCGTTCGGGGTTCGGCATGCCGACATGCCGTTGACGCCGTCGCGGGTGTGGGACGCGATGCAGGGCCGGGCCACACCGCCCATCTGAGTGGGATGGGATCACCGATGAAGATGAACGATCGTGCCCAGGAGTTGGTCCGCACCCGGACCCCGTTCGTGCACGCGACCGTCGTGCGCGCCCAGCAGCCGACCTCGGCGCACGCCGGGGATGAGGCGATCCTGTTGCAGGACGGGACGATCGAAGGTTTCGTCGGCGGCCAGTGCGCCCAGAACTCGGTCCGCAAGGCGGCGCTGGGTGCCCTGCAGTCCCACGAGAGTGTGCTGCTGCGCGTATTGCCCGACGGCGATCTGCATTTTCCCGAAGCGCCCGGCGCGGCGGTGGTGGTGAATCCCTGTCTGTCCGGTGGAGCGCTGGAGATCTTCCTGGAGCCGCAGATCCCGGCGCCGCTGGTCCGCATCTGCGGCGCGACACCCATCGCGGATGCCTTGGCCGACATGTGCGAACTGGTGGGTTTCGGGGTGCGGCGCGGTGCTGCCGACTCCGGCTCGCTGGATTCGCTGGCCGATACGACGGTGGTGGTGATCGCCAGCCACGGTGGCCCGGAGGCGGAGATGATCCGCGTCGCGCTCGACGCGGGTGTCGGGTACATCGGCTTGGTGGCCAGCACGATTCGGGGCGCGTCGATCCTCGACGACCTCGAATTGACCGACGCCGAGCGGGCTCGCATCCGCACCCCGGTGGGTTTGCCGATCGGCGCCAAGACGTCCGCGGAGATAGCGGTGTCGATTGTCGCGGAAGTGATCCAGGCGATCCGTAAAGGCGGCCTGGCCGTCACGCCCCGCACGGCGAAGGTCGCGATCGAGGTGCTCGATCCGGTGTGCGGCATGACCGTGACCG
Organism: Nocardia sp. NPDC059228; assembly: GCF_042754245.1. Lineage (NCBI taxonomy): Bacteria > Bacillati > Actinomycetota > Actinomycetes > Mycobacteriales > Nocardiaceae > Nocardia > Nocardia sp. NPDC059228. Next base: position 19,908 of record NZ_JBHZAL010000042.1, read on the forward strand.
TCGGGCCGGACACCCCGCATCTCACCGTCGACGGTGTCGACCACTGGTTCTGCAGCTCCGGCTGCCGCACCTCCTTCGCAGCGACGAGGACCGGCTCATGACGAACGGGGTCGTCACCGGAGTGGTGCTCGCCGCGGGAACCTCAGAGCGTCTCGGCACGGCGAAACAGCTACTGCCGTACCGGAATACGACGGTTCTCGGCGCCACCCTCGACATGGTGCGGTTCTGCGCGTTCGATCAGATCATCGTCACGCTCGGCGGCGCGGCGGCGGCGGTGGCCCAGCAGGTCGATCTCACCGGGGTGGAGGTCGTCCTGGCCGAGGATTTCCGTTCGGGCTGTTCGTCGTCGTTGCGTTCGGCCCTGAACCTGGTACATCCTCGGGCCGCCGGAATCGTGCTGATGCTCGGTGATCAACCGGGTCTGCCGGCGGCGCTCGTCGAGCGGCTGATCGCCGAGGGAACGTCCGCCGTGATCACGGTCTGCCGCTACCACGACGGTGTCGGGCATCCATTTTGGCTGAGTCGCAGCATATTCGGCGAGTTGGCGCGATTGCACGGCGACAAGGCCGTGTGGAAGATCATCGAGTCGGGCCGCGTCCCGGTGTCGCAACTCGACGTCGACGCACCGATGCCCTTGGACGTCGACACCTGGGACGACTACCAGCGCCTGCGCGCCGCGACGTCGCCATGATGTCGCCGTTCGACGATATCGAGGACGTGGTGCGGCGATTCGACGCCGACGACTACCTGCTCGATACCGGAACCGCCGCCGCCTTCTATCTGGCCACCACGTTGGGCCGGCCACTGCTGCTGGAAGGTGAACCGGGAGTGGGCAAGACGACGGCGGCGAAGACCCTGGCCACCGTGCTGGGCGCACCGCTGATCCGCCTGCAGTGCTACGAGGGCCTCACCGTGAGCGAAGCGCTGTACGACTGGAACTACCAGCGTCAGCTGCTCAGCATCCGGCTCGCCGAGGCGCGCGGCGCCGAGCTCACCGAAGCCGACCTGTTCACCGAGGCATATCTGGTCGACCGCCCGATCCTGCGCTGTGTGCGATATCGAGGCCCGACGCCCCCGGTGCTGCTGATCGACGAAATCGACCGTGCGGATGACGAATTCGAAGCGCTGCTGCTCGAATTCCTCGGTGAGGCCACGGTGACCGTTCCCGAACTCGGGACCTTCGTCACCGAACATCCGCCGCTCGCCGTGCTGACCTCGAACCGCAGTCGTGACCTGCACGACGCGCTGCGGCGGCGCTGCCTCTACCACTGGATCGACTACCCGGAACCGGCCCGCGCGGTGGCGATCGTGCGACGCACCGTGCCCGGGGCCACCGACGCGCTGATCGAGCACGCCACCCAATTCGTGGGCCGCGCTCGCGATCTCGATCTCGACAAGCCGCCCGGCGTCGCCGAGACCATCGACTGGATCGCCGCGCTGGTGACGCTCGACGTCGCCGACCTCACCGCGCCGGAGGCGGTCGCCGCGCTCAGCGCACTGGCGAAAACACCCGACGATCGCACCACGGTCCACGAGGCATTCGCCGAATTCACCCGAAGCCTGGCTACCGGATGAGAGGGATACTCCGATGAAGATCGCCAATGAATTCACCGTCCACGCACCCCTCGAGCAGGCCTGGGCGGTGCTGACCGATCTCGAACAGGTGGTTCCGCTCATGCCCGGGGCACAACTGGTCGGCTGGGAAGGCGAGGACTTCCTCGGCAAGCTGAAGGTCAAAGTCGGCCCGGTGACCAGTGAATTCACCGGGAAGGCGAATTTCGTCGAGCGCGACGAACACGACCATCGCGCCGTCATCACCGGCAGCGGCCGGGATTCACGCGGATCCGGAAACGCGGCGGCGACCATCACCACGCAACTGCGCGAAGACGGCGACGAAACCCGCGTCACCGTGGACACCGACCTCAAGATCGTCGGCAAGCTCGCCCAGTTCGGCAGCGGGATGTTGCAGCAGGTGTCGGAGAAGATGATCGGTCAGTTCGTCGCCTCTCTGGAAGAGAAGCTCGCAGCGGGCGATTCGGCCGCCACAGCAGCGACGGCCGGACCGGACAGCCGAGCGGCACGGCCGCAACCGGTCGCGGAAACCGAGCCGGCGCCGCTCGATCTGGTCGAGCTCGTCGGGCCCGCGATGATCAAGAAGTACGCGCCCGTCATCGCGTTCGTGCTCGCGGCCGTGCTCGGAATCATCCTGGTACGCAGGCAGATGCGCGGGAAGCGATGACGCGAGCGGCACTGCTGCGGGTCGATCTGGCCGCGTTCGCTGTCGCGGTGGTCGCGCGGCTGCGGCGTGGTGGCGTCGCGGTGGCGCCGAGCGGGCCCGCACTGTTCGTGCAGGCCTTGCGTCGCATGGCGCCGCGGTCGCGCACCGAACTCTATTGGGCTGCGCGACTCACGCTCGTCGATCGCATGCAGGATCTCGCCGCCTTCGACGCGGTCTTCGCGACGGTGTTCGCCGACGCGGTGCGGGGTGTGGACCCGCCGAGCCGAACGCACGGACTGCCGACCGAACGGGCGCCGGCGCCGGGCACGAGCGGTCGCGGGCAGTCCGGGCAGGGCGGTGAAGTCCCTTGGGCGACACTGCAATCAGCGACGGGCGCCGACCGATCGACCGACCGGAGCGTGGCGCTGCCGGACGTGCTGCCGAGCCGGTTCGCGGCCCGGGAACAGGAACCGTTCGCCAGCTTCGATCCGGACGACCTGCGGACGGTCGGCGCCTGGCTGGAGCAGGCGTCGGCGCGGTGGCCGCAGCGTCGGAGCAGGCGCTACGCACACGATCCGCACGGCAAGCGGATCGACTTCCGGGCGACGATGGACCACTCCCGCCGCACCGGCTGGGAGCCGGCGGTACTGGTCCGCACTCGTCACCGGCGCCGCCCGCGCCGAATCGTCATGATCTGCGACGTCAGCCGCTCGATGCAGCCGTATTCGACGCTCTACCTGCACCTGATGCGGGCAGCGATGCAGCGCCGTTCGCCCGACCGCCCCGAGGTGTTCGCCTTCTCCACCTCGCTGACCAGGCTGACCTCGGTGCTGGCGCACCGTTCCCCGGATGTCGCGGTGGCCCGGGCCAACGACAAGGTGGCCGACCGCTACGGCGGCACGCATATCGGCCGGTGCTTCGGTACGTTGCTCGCGACTCCGTCCGGCAACGCTGTGCGCGGCGCTGTCGTCGTCATCGCATCGGACGGCTGGGACAGCGACACACCCGACGTCCTCGCCCGCGCGATGGCCCGGCTCCGACGCCGGGCCTGGCGCGTCATCTGGCTCAATCCCCGTGCCGGCGACCCCCGATTCCAGCCGGCCACCGGTGCGATGGCGGCGGCGCTGCCGTTCTGCGACATCATGATGCCGGCGCACACGCTGGCGGGCATCCATGCGTTCATGCAAACCCTGACATCGACGATCGTCACCTGATGGCAAGTGTGCGTGGGACTCGTCGGACCAGAGGTTCGTGCAATTCGGCAGGCAAGTGCCACCTCGGATCGCCAGTGCGCGAGCCCACCTGAGCTCCTGAAGGAGATCATCGGCCGTAGCCTGAAGCCGGACTGAGACAGTCGAATTCGGTATCCGGTCGATGGCGTGCGCGTCGGCGGCCGGATACGGTCGAAGGAAAGGCAATTCTCATGAGTGCTGAGCTCGTGCTCCGGACAGTCGAGGATGGCATCGCCACCCTGACCCTGAACCGTCCCGAGAAGTTGAACGCACTGACGGCGGCCTCGTTCGAGGAGCTGGCGGCGCATCTGGACGCGCTGGCCGGCGCGGACGTCCGGTGCGTGATCCTGACCGGTGCGGGCCGATCCTTCTGCGCCGGACACGATCTGGAGTCGCTCGCCGCCGGCGACGCGCTGGCGTCCCGTTACCATGAGTCGGAGACCATTGCCCGGCTCGAGGCGTTCCCGGCGCCGGTGATCGGCAAGATCCGCGGGCACTGCTTCACCGGTGGGCTCGAACTGGCCCTGGCCTGCGACCTGCTGGTCGCGGGGAAGAACGCGCAATTCGGGGATACGCACAGTCAGTGGGGGCTGGCTCCGCTGTGGGGCATGTCGGTGCGGCTGCCGGAGCGGGTGGGCATGGCCCGGGCCAAGGAACTCAGCTTCACCGCCCGGCGGTTCAGTGGTGTCGAGGCCGCGGACATGGGCCTGGTGAACCACGCGGTGCCCGACGAGGGGCTGGACGAATTCGTGGCCCACCTGGCCACGCAGATCACCGCCAACTCGGCCGGTTCGAACCGAATCTACAAGTCGCTCTACGCGAATTCGCGGGAACTCGGACGCGCCGAGGCGTTGAAGGCGGAGACGGACATGCAGTTCGGGCTGCCGGACGACTCGGTGGAGCGCCTGACCAAGCGCTGAGGGTGACCCACCGAGGACAGCGAGCCTGGCGCACCGGGACCGCTGAGCGCGATGTGCCGAGTAGCACCCGGCCGGGGTGAGCAGACTCGGTCCATTGGGTCGGGCTGGGTGCGTCGGGACAGGTCGGGTCCATCGGGTCAGGCAGGGCGTGCCGCCTCGGCGCGGGCGATGAGGAACTCGCGTTCGGTGTCGTTGCGGGCGTGGGCGATTGCGGCGCGGTATGCCTGTGCGGCTTCGGCATTCCGGCCGAGGCGGTGCAGGAGATCGGCGCGGACGGCATGGAAGAGGTGCTGGTCGTCGAGGTCCAACTGGTCCAGTTCGGTCAGCGCGGCTGCGGGTCCGGCGACCTCGGCGACGGCCACCGCGCGGTTGAGCCGCACCACCGGGCTCGGGGTGAAGGTGAGGAGCTGGTCGTAGAGTTGGAGGATCTGCGGCCAGTCGGTGTCGGCGGCGGTGCGGGCGTCGGTGTGGACGGCGTTGACCGCGGCCTGGATCTGGTACGGGCCGGGCTGGTTGCGCCGCAGGCATTCTCGGACCAGAGCGTGGCCCTCGGCGATCAGGGCTGTGTCCCAGAGACTTCGATCCTGCTCCGGGAGGGGCATGAGCTCGCCGGTCCCGGAGGTGCGTGCGGCACTGCGTGATTCGCTGAGCAAGAGCAGCGCGAGCAGGCCGTGGACCTCGGGTTCGTCCGGCATGAGTTCGGCCAGCACCCGGGTCAGCCGGATGGCCTCGGCGCACAGGTCGGCGCGGGTCAGGCGCTCACCGGCGGTGGCGGTGTGACCCTCGGTATAGATCAGGTAGACGACCGCGAGCACGGCGTCGAGCCGGGCGGGCAGTTCGGCGTCGGACGGCACCCGATACGGGATCCGGGCATCGCGAATCTTGCCCTTGGCCCGGGTGAGGCGTTGCGCCATGGTCGTTTCCGGAACCAGGAAGGCCCGGGCGACCTCCGCCGTGGACAGCCCGCCCAGCAGGCGGAGGGTCAATGCCACCTGAGCCTGGCGGGACAGCGCCGGATGACAGCAGGTGAACATCAAGCGCAGCCGGTCGTCGCGCACCGCGCCCTCCTCGATCGGTTCGCCCTCTGCCCGGAGCAGCGCGGCCTGGGCGTACTTGTCCGCGCGGGCGGCCTCGCGGCGCAGCCGGTCCACCCCGCGATTACGGGCCGTGGTGATGATCCAGCCGGGTGGACTCGGCGGCAGCCCATCGCGCGGCCAGCGCTGCACGGCGGTGGCGAAGGCGTCCTGCACCGCGTCTTCGGCGATATCGACATCGCCGAAGACGCGGATCAGGGAGGCCACCGCGCGGCCGTAGTGCTCGGCGAAGACGGCCGCGACATCGACTGTGCCGGAAGGCATGTCAGCTGTCCTGGATAGGCCGGACCTCGATCGGCAGCCCGATGACGCGTGCCATGCGGCGACCCCAGTCCAGCGCCTCGTCCAGGTCGGCGGCGCGGATGACGGTGAAACCGCCGATGTGCTCCTTGCTTTCGGCAAAGGGCCCGTCGGTGACGAGTACCTCCGAGCCCTGCGCGCGCAGCACGGTGGCGGTACTCGGCGCGTGCAGCCCGGCCGCGAACACCCATACCCCGGACTCCCGCATCTCCGCATCGAGTGCCGTCAGCTCGCTCATGATCTCGTCGAGGTTGTCCGGCGGCGCGGTGTCATCGGGCTGGTAGACGCTGAGCAGGTACTCGGTCAACGCGACTCCTCTCCGGCGGGACGATAGGTGGCGATGAGGACACCGGTCGTCGTGGTGACGCTGTCGGTCAGCCGCAGCGGGCCCGCGTCGACGCCGTCGAACAGGCGCGCGCCGGGACCGACCGTCAACGGGTGGATCGAGAGCAGGTACTCGTCGATCATGCCCGCGCGCATGAGGGAGCGCAGCAACTCGCCGCTGCCGAGGACCACCAGATCCAGGTCCGGCCGCCCGGCGCGGAGCGCGCGCACGGCCGCGACCCCATCGCCGGCCAGCAGGGTCGAGTTCTGCCACGGCAACGGTTCGTCGAGGGTGCGGGAGCAGACGAACTTCTCCGCCTTGTCCAGCACCTCGGTGAACGGATTGTCCGTCTGGTGCGGCCAGAATCCGAAGAAGTCCTGATAGGTGCGACGGCCGAACAGCAGGCCGCCGTCGCTGTGCGCGGCCATGTGCTCGCCCATGACGCGGCCCTGGACCGGGTCCGCGTACCGGTGTGCCCAGCCGCCGCCGGTGAATCCGTTCCGGGTGTCCTCGTCGGCCCGGCCCGGCGCCTGCATGACGCCGTCGAGGGTGAGGTTGACGACCGCGATGATCCTGCCCATGTTCGCTCCTTGGCTGCGACCCGGCCAGATTGCCGGGCTCACCCTCTACACGAACGGGCTGCCGCGATCACGACACCGCCGCGGAAATCAGTCGGACCCGTCCGGGCCCGGAAAAACCTGCGGGCGCCGCCGTTTCCGGCAGCGCCCGCAGGCTCGTCACGTCCGCGGCTCAGCTCAGCCGCACAGGCTCCCCGGCGCGGTGGCCGCGTCGAGGAACAGCACGGCCTCCTCCTTCTCGGCCGCCCCACCCGGAAGCTGTTCGGACAGCTGCTCCTTGGTCATGCCCGAAGCGATGGCCGCGCAGTCGGCCTTGCCGACATCGATGGCCGCGAGCTGCTGATCCTGATCGGTCAGCAGCTCACCGCGCTCCTGCAGGTAGCTCACGAACACCTGCTCCGGCGCGGTCAGTGCCCGCTCCGCCCCGGCCACTCCCGCGGCCGCCCCCAGCAACGCGACCCCTGCAGCCATCACTCCGAAACCCGAAGCGAGACGGCTCTTTTTACCCACGAACTCTCCTTCAACATCGAACGAACCCGGCGAGCCTACCCCGGGCCGGCCCCGGCCATGCGTGAAGCCGACCGGAGCTCTGGCCGGGGAATTCGGGTCAGTCGCGTTCCAGAATGCTGGTCACCAGCATGGTGTGATCCTCGAGCCGCCGCCGCACGGACCAGCCGAGTTCGGCGAAGGCCTGCTCGTACTCCTGGCGCGTCCACAGTCGCACGCCGGTGACCGCGTGATAGATCTCGTAGGTGGGCGAGAACCACGGCTGCTGTGTCCAATACGGGGCCTCGAGCAGATAGCCGTCGCCGATCACCAGCCGCCGCAGGTTGGGGAACCAGTCCATCCAGCCGCGCAGCACCGCGGCGATGCCGTCACCGTCGCTGGCCAATTGGTGCAGCAGGAAGAACGACATGGCGGTGGTGACGGCATCGCGGTCGACGGCGGCCAGCCAGGCGGGTGGTTCCGGTTCGGGCTGCACCGATCCGGCGAGCAGGGTGATGCGGTCGCCGAGCCCGCGCGCGGTGAGTTCGGCGGTGGCCGAGGCGATCACGCCGTCCTCGATGTCGACGCCGAGGAACCGTTCTCGCTCGGCGATTCCGGCCAGCGCGAGCACCCGCCCGGCGTCGGCGCAGCCGAGATCGATGGTGCAGCCGGGTGTTCCGGCCGCGATGGCGTGCCCGATGGCCTCGAAGATTTCCGGCCGCCGCCGCGCGATGTCGGTGCAGCCGCGAGCCACCTCGCCGGGTTCGGTGGCGGCGGGAATGTATTCGCGGTGCGGGCTGTCCGACAGCTGACGGAAGGTGGGTTCCCACCCGCGCACGGCCACCCGCACGAAGCCGCGGTTCTTGCCGACATCGTGGCCGGTGTGGGTGAGCTGGTAGCGGCGCCCGCGCCGGAGCAGGAAGCCGGCGCGCACCAGCCCCTCGGCGACGGTCTGCTGGATGCCGGTGGTGGGCGCGACGGTGTCGCCGCCCAGCAGGGTGACCCACCAGCCCCAGTCGTCGGCGGCGACGATGAGCTGGCCGGCGGTCTGGCCCTCGATGACGTCTCGGATGGTGAAATCGCCGAGGGCGGACTGCGGTTGGACGAGCGGGGTGACTGCGGTCATGATCGATCTTCCTGAGCGGTGGCGACGGCGATCGCCTGGATTTCGATGAGCAGCCCGTCGATGGGCAGGGTGGTGACGGTGGTGATCCGCGCCGGTGCGGCCGTCGGGAAATGCGTGCGGAAGGCGGAGTTCCAGCCGGGGAACCAGCGGCGATCGGACAGGTAGCAGTCCAGCCGCAGTACGTGCGCGCGGCCGCTGCCCGCAGCGGTGAGGGCGGCGTCGAGCTGCCGGAAGACCTCGGCGGTCTGGCCCTCGAAGGATGCGGTGGTGACGGTCAGGGTGTCCGGGTCGACGGCGGCCAGGCCGGAAGTGAACACGAGCCCGGACGCGGTGCGGGCCAACGGGAATGCGCTCACGGGGCGGCTCGCATGACCCGGGTGGCGTCGATCTCGGCGAGGGTGGCCGCGCCGGACAGGATCATCAGGGTGCGCAGCTCCTCGGTGAGCAGCTCCAGCACCCGATCCACTCCGGCCTCCCCGGCCGCGGCCAGGCCGTAGATGGCCGCGCGGCCCAGGATCACCGCGTCCGCGCCCAGCGCGAGCGCCAGGTACACATCGCTGCCGGTGCGGATGCCGCTGTCCAGCAGGATGGGTGTCTCCGGGCCCACCGCGGCGCGAATGCGCGGCAGCATGTCCAGGCTCGCCGGGGCCGGATCGACTTGGCGGCCACCGTGATTGGAGACGACCAGGGCGCTCGCGCCGATGGCCAGAGCGCGTTCGGCCGCGGCGGGGGTGAGCACGCCCTTGGCGATCCAGGGCAGCCCGAACCCGGTGGCGGCGCCGGCCAGCTCGGCCCAATCCCACACCATGTCACCGCGTTTGAGCAGCTGCCCGAAGATCTCCGCCACGCCGGGAGCGCCGTCCTCGCCGGTCAGGTTCCCGCCGAAGTGCCGCTGATCGGGGTCGAAGCGATTGGCCATATTCCGGGTGCGGAAGCCGCCGACCGGGCAGTCGAGGGTGACGCACAGCGCGTCGTAGCCCAGTCGCGCCACCCGGTCCGCGACCGCGGCCGCGTGCCCGAAGGGATGCACCTGCGCGATCCGGGCGGCGCGGGGTGCGGCGGCGCGTACCCGCTGATAGGAGAAGCTGCCCGCCTCCGGCACGACGGACAGCGCTCCCCGGGCCTGCGCGGCCCGGGCCACGGCCGGATGCCCGTCCGGATGGAACAGCGCGTCACCGCCGAACGGTGCGGTGAGAAGCGGTGTCTCCAGGGGCATTCCGAGGAATTCGGTGCGGATCGAGGGCGCGCCCACCCCGCTCATCGGCGCGGGCAGTATGCGCCAGCGGTCGAAGGCGAGCCGGTTCTCCCGCAGGGTGATCTCCTTACCCGCGCCGCCCTCCATGAAGTCCAGGACGTCGGCGGGGAGCGCGGTCGCGGCCGCGTGACGGATCTCGTCGAGGGTGCCGAAGTCGACGCGGGTCGGGTAGAAGCTGTCGAGTTGCGCGGTCACGCCGCACCTCCGGTGGTCACCGTCGCGGTAGTGGTCAGTGCGCTCGAATCGGCCGTCGCCGGGGTGGGATCGGGTGCCGGGCTCGGATCGGGCACCCGGGGTGGATCGAGCGCCGTGGCGGTCGGGCCGTGGACGGCGGTCGCGTGGCTGCGACCGTAGAACAGATACAGTGCGACTCCCGCCGCGCTCCAGATCACGAACCGCAACCAGGTCAGCGCCTCGAATGTGGTTGCCAGCCAGACGCATCCGGCGATGGCGCAGACAGCCACCACGGGCAGGAAGGGTACCCGGAAAGGACGCGGGCGGCCGGGTGCGGTGCGGCGCAGGACGAGCACGCCCACGGCCACGATCACGAACGCGAACAGCGCGCCGATATTGACCAGTTCCGCGACCGTGCCGATGGGTAGCAGCCCGGCCACCGCGGCGACGACCGTGCCGAGCAGCAGGCTCAGCCGGACGGGCGTGCCCCGGGAACCGGTGCGGCACAGCGCCTTCGGGACCATGCCGTCCCGGCTCATGGCGAACACCAGGCGGGTCGGGCCGTAGCACACCATGAGCAGTCCCTTGGTGAGCGCGACCACCGAGGCCACCAGGATCACCTTGCCGATCCATCCGGCCCCCACGGCGGCCAGTGCGGTCGCCACCGGTGCGGCATTGCCGAGGGTGGAATACGGTGCGACACCGGTCAATACAGCGCTCACGGCCACGTAGAGGGCGGTGGCGACGACGACCGAGCCGATGATGCCCCACGGCAGATCACGGCGCGGATCGCGGGTCTCCTCGGCGGAGGTGGCGACGACATCGAAACCGAGATACGCGAAGAACGCCAGTGCCGCGCCGGCCGCGATGCCGTGCACGCCGAAGGGCAGGAACGGCGACCAGTTGCTGGGATGCAGATGGGGCGCGCCCACCGCGATCACCAGCACGAGGACGCCGATGGTCAAGGCCACCAGAGTTTTCACCACGACGGCGGTGAGTCTGACCTCGAGCACGAGCACACCGATCAGCGCCGCGACAATGAGGACCGCCGGAAGATTGATGACGCCACCGTCACTCGGGCCCGCGGAAATCGCCTTGGGCAGTGTCACTCCGAACAAGGAATCCAGGGCGGCCCCGAACAATCCGGACCAGCCGATCGCGATGGCCGATGCCGCCACCGCGTATTCGAGCAGCAGATTCCAGCCGACCAGAAACGCGGGCACCTCGCCCAGCGTGCCGCGGGTATAGGTGTACGCGCTTCCGGAGAGCGGCGTCATGGACGCGAGTTCGCTGTAGCACAGCGCCACCAGCGCGCAGATGGCCCCGGCCAGCACGAACGACAGCACGATGGCCGGTCCCGCCTTGGTCGCGGCGGCAATGCCGGTGGTGACGAAGATGCCCGCGCCCACGATGGTGCCGACGCCCATGGCGATGAGGTCCACCCGGCCGAGGCTGCGGGTGAGCGTTCCGCCGTCGGCCGGGGTTGCCGGAGTCGCGCCGGCCCGAGTTTGTGCTGCCATTTCTGGAATCCATTCGGAGAGAATGTCTTTGGACCTGATGTATTCCAGTGAAACGGCCGGAGTTTATGTGGCGGTGAACTCGCGTAACGACTTCGTTTCGTCGAAATCTGGAGTATTCGGCAATGTAAAGCATTGCGGGCATGCTGAATTGCACGCGATCGGAATTCGCGCGCGATCAATTCTGCCGTTCCATTCGATGCGTCGAATATGGCGGCGGAAGAATTATGCGGTTGTCGAGATCTGCGGAGTGGGAACGGAGTCCGTGGCACGCGCCGTTGCGCGCCGACGGACGACTGCGGTGGTCGTGGCCACCAGAACGAGGACGACCGCGGCGGCGAGCACCGCGTCGCGCATGGACGCCACGGTCGCGATGGCTCCGAAGCCCACCGTCGCGACCGCCGCGCACGCGTAGGCCACGCCCGCGAAGCGCGCGGCGGCCCGAGCGTGCTGATCGGGAGGTGTTGCGGCACTGACGATCCGGAGCCCGGAGCGATAGGCGATGCCCTGCCCGAAACCGGCCACCGCGCCGCCGCACAGCAGCAGCGCCGGGCTGGGCAGCCAGGACACGGCCGCCGCGAGCGCGACACCGGCGATGATGATCCACTGCGCCGCAACGGGTTCGGCGGCGAGTCCGGCCGGCGCGATCAGGCGTTGCGCCAGCCAGGCGCTCACCAGATACAGCGTGACGGGCAGTGCCAGCAGGGCGAGATTCTTCGTGCCCAGCAGTTCCGCACCGTAGCTCGGCAGCAGGGCGACGACCAGTCCCGCGGACACCCAGGCGGCAATGCCGCTGAGGTATCCGGCGATTCGCGGTTCGGCGGTCTCGGGGGCCGCGGCCGCGCGCCCGGCGATCGCCGGGCGCGCCGCACGATCGCTCAGCACCGCCATCGCGGTCACCGCGAGCAGGATCGCGTGGCCCATATAGACGGTCGCCCCGGGTGCGGGCAGATACTGCGCCACGACCGCGGCCGCGATCGTCCCCAGCGCCGAGCCGAGCACGGTCGCCACCGCCAGGGCCGTGCGCCCGCGTTCGCCCTTGTGTTCCAGGATCAATCCGGCCAGCGAGCCGGTCACCAACCCCACCGACAGCCCAGCGCAGATCCGCGCGGCGACCACCGGCCACGGCGAATGTGCCACGGCCATGGCCACATCCGCGGCGATGCCGAACCCGCCGCCCATCCCGATGCGCCACCACCAGCCCCGTCGGGTGGGCGGCGTGCCCACCAGTGCGAGCGCCGGGGTCAGCGCGAACAGGTAGGCGGCGAAGATCACGGTGATGAGCAGGGGTGCGAGCGTCCAGGCGTGCCGGTAGTACGGCATCATCCCGGTGGCCATGTTCGGCTGCGCCATGATCAGCACCAGCAGCACACCCGGTGCGGCTGCCCGCATCCCGGCCTCCTAACTGAGGAGATCTTCTCTGTTAGAGGATACGAAACTGAGAAGAACTTCTCTACTCGAGTGCCGTGCACCGATACCGCGTCGCGCTCGCGCAGGATGGAGACGTGCCCGTGAACACCCGCAGTGACGCCCAGCGCAGCCGCGTGCTGCTGGTCGACGCGGTCCAGAGCCTGCTGGAGGCGGGCCGGATCGGTTTCTCCATCCCGGAACTCGCCGCCGCGGCGGGTGTCGGCGTGGCCACCGCGTACCGGCATTTCCCGACTCCGCAGGACGCCCTGCAGGCCTTCCACCGCCGCGCCATCGAACATCTGGTGCAGGCGCTGGCCGCCGTCGACGCCGGCCCCGATCCGGTGGAACGGTTCCACCGCTGCTGCCGTACCTGGGTGGACCAGGCCGGGCAGTGGGGTCCGGCCGTGCGCTACATCCGCAGCTCCCGGGGCTTCATCGAACGGCTGGCCGACGGCGACGAGTCCATCACCGCCCTGCACGACATGCTCGCCGAGGTGCTCAATGCCCTCGCGCTGCAGGGCAAGACAGCCGAATACGACCTCACCTACGCGGTGCTGCTGTGGATCACCATCTTCGACGAGCGCGTGGTCTACGACCTCACCGAGCACCGCCACTGGAGCCGCGCCCAGGTGACCGACCACCTCACCCGCGCGGTCGCCGGAGCACTCGGCATCACGGTCTGACGCACATCAGCCGACCGGCCAGCCCGCCAGCGCCGCGGTCACCCCGAGCGCGCCCGCGCCCAGCAGGGCGCTCACCACACCGCGGCGCGCCGCCAATAGCCACGCCGCGGCAGCCGCGAGCACCGCGAACTGCCAGAGGTGGTGCAGCGCAAGGGCGAGCGGGATCGCGGAGCCCGCGATCGCCCCGATGACCGCAGGTCCGGCACCGGTGAAGAACGCCTGTACGCGCTGGTCGGCCCGCAGCCGGTCGAAGTACTTGCCGCCGGCCAGCACGAAGGCGAACGACGGCGCGAAAGCGACCGCGGCGGCCAGCAATCCGCCCGGCACACCCGCGGCCGCGTACCCGACCACCGCCACCGTCTGCACCACCGGGCCCGGCGTGATCTGGCCGAGCGCAACGGCATTGAGGAATTGCGCTCCGGTCATCCAGCCGTAGCGGTCGACCGCATCGGCCTGCATGAGCGGAATGATGACGAAGCCCCCGCCGTAGGACAGCGCGCCCACCTTGAAGGCCACCCAGCACAGCGCTGCCAGGCCGCCGATGGCCGGCCCGGCCGCCGATGCCAGCGGCCACGCGGATACCCGGCTCGCGGACAGGCCGCCGCGTATCCCCACCTCGACCAGCCCGGCCCCGATCAAGACCAGGACCAGCCACGGTCCCAGGACCCCGGCCGAGACGATTCCCAGTGCGGCATAGGCGATCCAGCGGGCCCGAGCGGCTCGGCCGTTGCCCGCGCGCCTCCAGCCGGCCGGAAGCAGGCCCATCGCAGCATGCACCGCGACGGCGGCGACCGCCGCGCCCGCCCCGGCCGCGGCGCCCCGCACCCACACCGGGCTGCCCGCCGCCAGGAATACCGCGGCCAGGATCAGAATCAGTGCCAAACCCGGTGCGATGAAACAGCATCCGCCGACGAGCGCCCCTGCGGTGCCGCGCAGTCGCCAGGCGGTATAGATCGCCAGCTGCGTCGAGGCCGGTCCGGGAAGCAGATTGGTCGCGGCGATGGCGTCCTCGAACTCCCCCGCGTCGAGCCAGCCGCGCCTCCGCACGCACAGGTCCCGGAGCAGGGCGATGTGTGCGGGTGGCCCGCCGAAGCCGAGGCAGCCGATGCGCCCCCACTCGCGGGCGATCGTCCACAGCGTGACCACTCCGGCTGCTCCTCCGTCTCGAATCCGACGGCCGACCTTAACCCTCGGTCGGCGACGATGCTCGGTACGGCGTCGGCGGGCTCACTTCAGGGTGGCGTGCAGCAGGGTCACCCCGGCGGTGAGGGCCGCGCCCGCCACCGACCAGCTGGTGCCCGCGGGCTGAGTGGACAGCACCGCCACGGCATAGCGGTAGGGCTGATCGGGGGAGGGGGAGACCAGACCGGTGGTGTCCAGGGTGGTCGAGGAGTCCAGATCCATCCAGCCCTGTTTGACCGCCCAGGTCGCACCGGTGAGGGCATCGGGGATTCCGAAGTACTGGTCGGTGCCGTCGGCGGCGGTCTCGGAGGCGTTGTGCAGCGCGCCGACGATCAGGTCCCGGGCCGGGGCCGGGATCGCGGTGGTGATGTAGTGGAAGACGGAGACCACATCTCGTGGCGTGGTGAGGGTTTCGCCCCATTGGGCGGTGTCGTCCGGCGCGGTGGTCGCGGACAGTCCGATGGCGGCGACCATGCGATCGATGATGGCGTTGTTGCCGCCGTTGTCCCACATCTCGTCGGCGATGTCGTCGTCACTGGTGGACAGCATCCGGGTGATCTGGGTCATGGTGTCCGGATCCGGTTGCCAGTTCTGGGTTTTCAACGCGTCCAGGGCGATGAGCAGCTTGACCACCGAGGCGGTGTAGAACTGCTCGTCGGCATTGAGACTGGCGATGGCCGCCCCGGTGGTGGTGTCCACCACGTCGATGCCGACACTGGTGCCGGGCGAGGCCGCCTGGATGGCGGTCTGCATCTGCTGGGCGATGGCCGTCACCGAAATGGGGTGCGGAGCAATCACAGTCGCGCTGGGTGCCGTGATCTCGGGTACCTGGCCGACGCCGGCCTGATCATGAGACGTGGCGAACGCAGTGGGAGCGCTGAGGGCTGCCAGGGAGATCACGGCGACGAAACTGCCGGCCGCGATCCAGAACCACCGTGCGTGCGGTGAAGGGGCCTGAATCGGGGTCATAGACAATTACATCGACACGAACCTCGAGACATTTCCAGCGGAAAGCTGTCAATTTCCTGTTAACTGGGGCGCATTCGGATCTCGGTTCGGAGACGGTTCGGACCGGCTATTTCACCGCGAACCCAGATCATTTCCGGGTCGGGATTCATCCGCCCTGGAGACAGTGACGGGTACCCGTCGTGAGATTGCTCGAAATGCCCTCGTAAAGACCCTCGCTCCCCTCGGTTTCGGGGTTCGGCTCGTGACCGTCCCGGTCCTCGCCCACGCTGACACGGACTATGACAACGGATGTGTTCTGTTATCCGACAACACATCAGCAACTGTGGATTCGCTACGGTTCAGATTCATGCTGGGCGGCAGCGGTCCGCTCGGGTGGGCGCACGCCCGGTCACACGCCGCGGTAGATCTTGCGGGCGGTCGTGATCAGCGGAATCTGGAGCGGGAGGCGCAGCAGCGCGCCGATTTTCAGCGGCAGCGGGCGATTGCTGCGCAGCCAGTCGGCGGCCATGAACAGGTTGCCGGGGAAGACAGCGAGGAAGATCAGCGCGGCCAGGCGCGCGCCCAGGCCGCGAGTGCGCGGCAGTACGAGCAGCGCGCCGGAAGCCAGTTCGGCCACGCCCGAAACCTGGGTGTAGGTGCGGGGTTTGCCCGGGAGCTGGGGTGGGATCAGGGTGTCGTAGGGCTTGGGTGCGACGAAGTGCAGGACGCCCGAGCCCAGCAGCAGGGCGGCCAGCGCGAGGGCGCGGGCCCGAATGCCATTGGAGCCGACTGGTTGGATTGCCGCGGGGGAGTGCGACAGATCTGCTGCCATCGTCGCAGCATAACCGGTCGGTATGTATTGTCCGGCGGGTAACCGGGTTCCGCATCTCTGCTCGGAGTGTCGCCGTGGCGGGTGGCCGATCCCCAAGGGATAGCGCACAATTAGGCGGCTATCCGGCTCGAGCAGGGGAAGTTATGAAGGCGCACAAAGGGGTTGCGATGGCCCTGCTGGTCCTGGGTTTGACGGTCGCGTGCTCGAAGGGGGAGGCCACCCATCCGGCCAATGCACCGGCACAAGCGGTTCCGCAGCCCGCGCCCAAGGAGAAGGAGGGCACGATTCCGGTCGGCCCCGGTCCCCAGGGCACGTACACGGTGGCTGCGCAGCCCGCGCCCGGCAGCTGCCACTACCGCAAGACCGCCGACGGCCAGCCGCTGCCCGACCCGAACTGCACCCCGGGCGCGACGAATCCCACAGTGACAGCGGCGAATCTGGCCGTCACCATCTGTAAGTCGGGCTATACCGCCTCGATTCGGCCCAACACGTCGATCACGAATCCGGAGAAGGCCGCCAATATCAAGTCCTACGACTACACCGGCGACCCCCGCGATGCCGAGTACGACCACCTGATCTCGCTGGAGCTGGGCGGCGACCCCAATGATCCGCGCAATATCTGGGTCGAGCCGCCGTCACCGGGCCACCAGGCCGGCGCCGGGCCGAACAATCCGAAGGACGGCGTGGAGACCAAGCTGCACACCCTGATCTGCACTGGCAAGGTGGCACTGGTCGACGCCCAGGTGGCGATCGCCGCCGACTGGACCACCGCGCTGGCGAAGGTCGGCTTCCCCAATAGCTAGGGGCGCGTCACGTCCGGCGTGCCGGGCCGAAACCGCCGCTGGACTCGAACCCGCGGGCCTACGATCGAACGATGTCAGCGCCGCAGGAGCCCTCGACGATGATCGAGGGCCGGGTCGTGCACAAGGTGAGCAACGCACTGAAGATCACCTTCAGTACCGGCCCCGGTGACCCGCTGGCCACCGGGGTGCAGGGCGCGGGCAATGGTCTCGCGGCCAAGGCCGCCATCCTGTTCGGCTTCAAGAACGGCGGCACCGGCAAGCACCGCATCACCTACGCCGACGGGTCGGTGGTGTGGGTGGAGTCCAAGGACTCCGCGCCCACCGTGCTCAGCCGGGGCGACGGGACCTCGCTGGCCACCATTCAGCGCGCCGACACCTCGACCGCCGTGGGATCCACGGCGGGAACGCTTTTCCACTTCGTACCCGATCCGGAGGAGGCCCGGACCCCGGAACTCTTCCGCATCGTGGTGCTCGACCGCATGGGACAGGAGACCGGCCGCCTCGACGTGGTGCGCACGGTCGGCGGCTGGAGCCTGCGCCGTATCGCGAACGATCTCTACAACGAGTCCTTCTGGTGGGATCGGGCCGGGCAGCCGCTTCCCGTCCCGATCCTGGGCACCCGGCTCTGGCTCGAGCACCCGCTCGACCCGGTGGAGCGGGACGTGCTGCTGGGTGTCTGTGTGGACATCGCCCTGGGATTGCGGCCGTACATCGCGGTCATGAAGTAGGAGAACGGCTTCCGGGACTTCCGCCCGCCGGTACGGGAGTCCCGGAGGTCCGGGGTCGGCCGTCAGTCGGAGACCTTGATGACCAGCTTGCCGAGATTCGTGCCGGTGAGCAGGCCCTGGAACGCCGCGACGGCATGGTCGAGGCCGTCGACCACATCTTCGAGGTAAACGAGCTTGCCCTCCGCGATCCACTGTGTCGCCGCCGGATAGAACTCACCGGCCTGGCTCGCGAACTCGGACACGATGAAGCCGCGCACGGTCAGGCTCCGGCGCAGGATGCTCGACATGAGCAGCGGCAGCCGGTCGGGGCCCGGCGGCAGGTCGGTGTCGTTGTAGTTGGCGATCAAGCCGCACACCGGAATTCGGGCGAATTGATTGAGCCGGGGCAGGACGGCGTCGAAGACCGCGCCGCCGACATTCTCGAAGTAGACGTCGATGCCGTCCGGGGTGGCGGCGGCCAGCTGCTCGGCGAAGTCGGGGGCGCGGTGGTCGACGGCGGCGTCGAAGCCGAAGCGCTCGCGCAGCAGGGCGACCTTCTCCGGGCCGCCTGCGATGCCGACGGCTCGCGCGCCCTTGATCCTGGCGATCTGGCCGACGGTCGAACCGACCGGTCCGGTGGCGGCGGCGACCACCACGGTCTCGCCCGGCTTCGGCTGCCCGATGGTGAGCAGACCGGAGTACGCGGTCAGACCCGGCATGCCCAGCACACCGAGGGCGGTCGTGAGCGGCGCGGCGCTCGGGTCCAGTTTCTGCAGAGCCCGCACATGCTCGACCGAGTGCGTCTGCCAGCCGCCCCAGCCCAGCACGATATCGCCGGGCCGCAGTGCGGGATCGGTGGATTCGAGGACGCGGGAGACGGTCGCGCCGCACATGGTCTCGTCGATCTCGACCGGCGGGGCGTAGGAGGGCGCGTCGCTCATGCGGCCGCGCATGTACGGGTCCAGCGACAGGTACAACGTCTGCAGCAACGCCTCGCCCGGCTGCGGCGGGTCCAGTTCGACCGTCTCGGTGCGGAAATTCTCCGGCTGCGGCATACCGGTCGGGCGGGAGGCCAGGACTATACGGGTGGACTTCATCGTCGGAACGACCTTTCGATGGACAACCCCTTCATTCTGGACATTGTGGACCCACGTCAGGTCTGTTCCGCGCGCCAGGTATCGAAACTGGTCATGATGTGACAGCGGATTCCCGGGGCGGCGGGAATTCTTGTTACTCGGGGGTGTGGCCTTGTGCGTGGACGGTGTTGCCGTAGAAGCCCTCGGGTTGCCGGGCCAGGAGTGGCGGGAGTTGGCGGGTGATGGCGGCCACCGGCTCGGAGCGGGTGGTTGCGTCGTGGGCGGGTTTGTTGATCCAGAGTTGGGTGAGCCAGACGGTGTCGGGGTCGTCGGGGGCCGTGTTGATGGTGTAGGTGAGCAGGCCGCTGGTGGGGCCGCCGGCGCGGAATCCGTTCAGGAGCAAGGTGATCAGGTCGTCGCGGCGGCCGGGGAGGGCGGTCATTCGGCCGTAGACGCTGAACATGGTGTCGTCGGACATCGGGTCACCCTTTCGGTTGGGCGGTGCGTCGTCGAGCCTACGTTGGAACCCGTTGCACAGGTTGGTGGTTGGTGCCCGGCACTCGACGGCCGCAGCCGCGGTGAATCAGGCTGGGTGACTGGGCGATTGATTTGAATGCGGGGTTACGTTTTGCGGTGGGTCGGGGGTTTGGGGTGGCGGGGGTGGGGAGGGGGCAGGAGAATTTCGGGGTCTGGCCGGAGTGCGCGGTCGGGGAGAAAGAGGACCGCTATGGCGGGACGGCGACTGGTGGGGACGGCGCTGGTCGGGCGGATGCGCGCGAAGGTGGCCGAGGATGGGCTGCTGCCGGTCTTGCGGGACATCGGGTTCGTCAGTCTCGGGAAGTACGGGCAGTTCCTGGTGACCGCGGTGACCGTGCCTTTGACCGCGCGGACGCTCGGGGTGAGCGGGGTCGGGCTGCTGGCCATCGGGATGTCGGCGTATTTTCTGGGCTCGCTGCTGGTGGACCTCGGCATCAATACGTTTCTGGCCGCGCTGCTGAACGAGGAGGGGCTCGACGAACTGCGGGGGAGTTACCTCGCGGTGCGGGGCGCGGGGCTGAGCATCATCGCGGTGGCGCTCACGGCCGGGCTCGCCGTCGGCGCCGGCCCGCACCTGCGCATGATCCTGCTGGGGCTGTTCGTGGGCGGATTCCTGTCCATGTCCGAGGACTGGCTGCTGGTGGGGCAGGCCAGATTCGGGGCCTCGATGACCTATCAGATCGCCGGCCGCGTGGTGTACCTCGTGCTGCTGGTCGCGGTGCTGCCACGACTTCCGCACGCCGAGGTGGTGCTGCTGTGCCTGCTGCTGTCGTCCGTGATCACCGTCGCGCTGACCTGGCGGGACGCCCACACCCGGTTCGGCCGCCCGGGACGCCCCACCAAGGTCGTGATGATCCTGCGCACCGGTGCGCCCGTGCTCGCGTCACGGCTGCTGGTGACCAGCTACGGCCAGGGCACCGCCACCGTCTACTCCTCGGTGCTGGACGCCGCCTCGCTCGGGTTGTATTCGGCGAGTGACAAACTCGTGCGCGCTTTGCAGTCGCTGCTCGATCCGATCGGGCTGGCGCTGCTGCCCCGCATGGCGCGCGAGCGCACCGATCCGGGTTTCTGGCGGCACGAGATGCGCGCACTGGCCGCCTGCGTGATCGTGGCCGCCGTTGCGGTGGTGGGGATCTGGGTGACCGCCCCGTTCGCCGTGCAGCTCATCTACGACGAGGATTTCCGCGCCGTGGTGCCGATCCTGCGCGTGGAGGTCTGCATTCTGGTCGCCACCGCCACCACCTCGTTCGTCACCACCGCCGTCCTGCCGGTGCGTCAGGACACCGCCGGCATCATGATCGGCGCGGTGATCGGAACAGCGGTGGCGGCCACCGCGCTGCTCCTCACCCTGCGCACCCACTCGGTGTGGACGCTGGTGTGGGGCACCGTGGCCGCCGAATTCTGTGTCGCCGCCTGGTATCTCGCGCGGACCGGTCAGCTGGCCGCGCGCGAGCGGGTTCAGGCGCTACCGGCCAGCCACTGATCCCAGCTCAGCGTCCAGTCGCCGTTCTGCCACACCTCGAGCGGAGCACCGCCGGTATTGTGCACCTCCACCACGTCACCGGGCTGCGCGAAGTTGAAGAACCACTGCGCGTTCTCGGCATTGAGGTTGAGGCACCCGTGCGAGGTGTCGGTATTGCCCTGCGCCCACACCGTGGAATCCAGCTGGTGCAGATAGATGCCGTCGGTGCTGATGCGCGTGGCCCAGCCGATGGCCTCCTTGTATCCGAGCCGTGAATTGACGGGCAGACCGTAGGTCGAGGAGTCCATGATGACCGGGTTGGCCTTGTCCATGACCGTGTACGTGCCCGGCATGGTCCAGAACGTGAACGTCTTGCCGGCGATGGTCTCGCTGCCGCCGCGGCCCATGGAGGTGGGCATGGTGCGGATCAACTGACCGTTCTCGAACACCTGCACCTGATGGGTGTTGTCGTCGGCGATCGACACGTGCGACGGGCCGATGACGAAGTTGGCCTTGGAGTCCTCCTGGCCGAACAGGCCGTTGCCGACCTCGACGCCGTAGAGGTTGGCCGCCACGTTCACCTTGGTGCCGGTCTTCCAGTACTCCTTGGGCCGCCAGTGCGCATTGCGGTTGTCCATCCAGTACCAGGCGCCGTCGACCGGCGGATCGGTGGTGACGACCAGACGCTTCTGCGCCGCGGCCCGGTCGGAGATGTCCTCGTCGAAGTGCGCGACGATGACCATGCCCACGCCGTAGCTGTTGCCGTCGACGATCGCCTGCCCGCCCGTGGTGTTCAGATACACCTTGGTCTGGTTCTTCGGGGCGATGGTGGTGAAGCTGGAGGTGACCGGACCGGTGGGACCGGTCACGTCCATGCCCGAGGCCTTCAGCGTGTACGTGCGGCTGTAGCCCAGTTGATCGTTCGGCTTCCATGCCGTCTTGTCCGGCGTGAAGGTGCCCTCGATGACCTTGCCGTCCTCATTGGTGAGCGACACATCGGTCAGCACGCCGCTGGAGGTGCTCACCTTCACCGGCGCCGACGGATCCACCTTGTCCGTGCCCTGTGCGGGGGTGATGGTGATGGACTGCGCGACCGGTGTGCGCGGACCCACATTCCCGCTCGGGAGATTGGACGAGCAGGCCGCCAGCACCAGCACCAATGCGATCAATACGCTCGCTGCGGCGTTCGTCCGAAAACGGCGGGGTGGCATAGCTTCCCTCCTGTAATCGCCGTGCGCCGCACTGCTGCACAGCATCTTGTTACTGCCCAGCGTAGTAGATTACCCTCCGTTCTAGATCTTCCATCGCCAGGTCGTGCTGACGAAATGACAACGATGTGAGACCCACGTGCGACACACCGTTGGGCAGTGGTCATTTCAGCGATTGTTCTTTGATAGCGAGTTGCTGTTGACCCTTCTGATACGTGACTTCGCGGATGCCGAGGGCGTCGTGCAGCTTGCCCGCGGGCAGCGTCACCGGCTTGGGTGCAGGCCCGTCACCGGGTTTCGGCAGCGGATACGCCGTGGTGGTGCCGCTGTAGAACGTCACATTGCCCTCGGTCTTCGTGAACAGTTGGTGCACATGACCGTTGAGGCAGGTCACCGAGGAGAACCGCTTCATGTAGCTGAGCGCCTGGGTGGCATCGTCTGTGCCCCAGCCCCATTGGGGGTACATGGCGAACAGCGGAATGTGGCTGAACACGATGATCGGTGTGTCACTGGACAATCCGGCCACGTCCTTCTGCACGAAGTCCAGCTGGTCCTGCCCGAGGTGTCCGAGATCCTTGAGATTGAGCGTATTCACCAACCCGATCACGTGGGCGCCGGCGATGTCGAAGCTGTACCAGCCGTCCCCGCGGGTGCCGTTCCCGAACGTCGACCGGTATCGGGAACCGCCCTCGTCACTCGAATCGTGTTCTCCCGGAACGGTGAACACGTGCGGAGTCTTGATCCCCTGCATCATCTGATGGACCTGATCGAACTGCTCGGCCGTGGCCAGATGCGTGAGATCGCCGGTGTGGATGACGAAGTCGGGCTCGTAGCCCAGCGAATTCACCTGTGAGATGGCCTCGGTGAAGGTATCGGTCACGCTGGTGTTGGCGGTTCCGGTGAAGCCGATGTGACTGTCACTGACCTGAGCGAACCGCAGCGTGGGCCGGGCGGGCGCGGCCAGCGCGGTGCCGGCCACGTGCGAGACCACCTCGCCGCCCACCACCGCCAGGCCCACGGCCGCGCCGAACCAGGCGGAGTGCCGCATGAGCTGGCGGCGGGTCATCTTCTGCGGATCGCGGGCCGCGTCCTCGTCCTCGAAGTCCGCGTATCGGTCGTCCGGGTTGCGAGTGTTCATTGGGTCACCACCACGGTCGCGTGCATGAAGGGATGAATCGAGCAGACATAGGCGAAGCTGCCCGCTTTCGAGAAGGTGAAGGTGTAGGTCGCGTTGTTGCCCAGCGTCGGCGAGCGGAAGCTGCCGTCGCTGGCGACCACTGTGTGCGGTTCCTCGTCCTTGTTTGTCCAGGTCACCGTGGTGCCGACCTTGACGGTCAGGGAGCTGGGCCCGAAGGCGAAATTGTCGATGTTGACAGCATTCGGGCCGGCCGGTGCCGCCGCCGCGGCGGACGAGCTCGGCATGGACATGCCGGGCATACCGGCCGGCCCGCTGCCGTCCGGCACCATGCCGGGCGTAGCGGTGCCGGAAGCGAAGGTGAAGCCGGGGGCGGCATTGTCCGTGGCTTTGCCGCCGCCGTTCGAGCTGCACGCGCTCGCCGTCAACAGGGCTGCCGCGGCGACGGTGACGGCGACGGCGACGGCTGCGCGCCGCCGGCTGCGGGTGGGTGTCATGGGGTCCGGGCCTCCATCCGGGATGGTTCCGTTCGCTGCTGCGAACCGGTCATCCATAGATAGGGGCGGGGGTTACATCGGACGGAAACCGCTGTGCACCAGCACTATTGGAGGCTAAGCGGGTTCGGTGGGCGCGAAAACCTCGATGGTGCCGTTGTTCTCGCGGACCTGGACGGTGGGCAAGGGAGCGGGCGCCACCGGCAGTTGATGGGTGACCACCTCGCCCTGGATGGAGAAGGAGGTGGAGTGGCACGGGCAGCGCAGGCGCTCGGCCGGGGCATCGAGCCACAGCTTGCAGCCCTGATGCGTGCACACGCCGGAAACCGCGACCGGATTCCCCTTGTCGCGGCGCACGAATCCATTGACGGTGCCGACATCGAACGCGATCGTCGCGCCCTCCGGCAGATCCGCGGAGCGGGCGATCGGCAGCCACGCGCCCGTATTGGGGGACAGCGGGGCCTGCTTGGCGGCGGGCGGGGAACCCGGCTGCCCGTGCCCGATCAGGGTCCGATCCACCACCGCGCCGACCGTGGCGGCGGCCGCGGCCGCGGAGGTGCCGATCAGCAGGTTCCGGCGGCGGTAACCGTTCGCCGGGTGCAAGGGGGTCGGCTCCTCGTCCATCTCGGCCGCGAGCCGGCGCTGCAGACTGCTCAGGAACTCCTCGCTGGGCGCGTCGCTGCCCAGGCGCGCGGCCCGCAGTTCGATGGCCGTGCGCATCTCCTCGGCCTCGGCCTCATCGGGCCGGAAGCCCGTGGACTTCTTGCCGGCCAGTAGTTCATCGACGAACCGCCGCACTTCCCGCCCGCTCACCGCACACCTCGCTCATTCAGCTGGGACGCCATCTGTAACGCCCGATGCTGCAACACCTTCGCATTCGCCACCGTGACACCGAGGCTCTGCGCCGACTCCCGGACCGAAAGCCCCTGGAGAAAGCGCAGTTCCAGAATGCGGCGGTAGCGGTCCGGGAGTTCGGCCAGCACCGCCTTGGCGCGGGCCTCCGCCCCGGAGTCGTGGAACTCCTCGGGCGGATCATCGGGGATGTCGCCCTCGATGGTGGTGATCTCCCGGCCCATTCGCGCCTTCCAGTGCGCGGCCAGCACCGTGCGCGCGGTGGCGCGCAGGTAGGCCCGCACCTCCGGGGCGCTCGCCGTGATGCGCAGCGGTTTGAGCGCTGCCGTGAACACCTCGGCGGTGAGATCCTCGGCGTCGGCCCGGTTGCCGACCTTGCCGAACATCAACGCGTACACCCAGGTGACATTGTCCCGGTACACCGCTTCCCAGCTGGCGTAGCTGTCACCGGACACCAGCCGCAACTCCCGACCCGAGCTCGAGCTCGAGACAGGCTGCGTCCGGTGCTCGGATTCGACCCGTCGCACCATGAACCGCCGCTTCCCGCATCCAACGAATACAACGACGCGTGTTCACGTCTGTCAGTAGATAGCGCCCGGGGTTACAGCGGGGACTTTTCGGTGGTATCGCAACGAATTCGTCCCCGGGTGGATCCGGCCGGATCCACCCGGGACGTACGCTGATCGCGCTGTCAGCGCACGGGTCGCAGCAGATCGCCCCGCAGCACGCCCTGCACGGTCCTGGCGGCGACCACGGCCCAGGCGGCGACCAGCAGGGTGTACAGGCCCACGGCGGTGACGGCGAACAGGTCGGCGCCGGTGTGCAGGTAGAGCGCGGTGCTGCCGGTGACGCAGCAGCCGAGCGGGAAGGTGAAGCCCCACCAGGTCAGGTTGAACGGCATGGAGGTGCGGGCGTGCCGGGTGACGGCAATGGCCAGCGCCAGCCACAGCATGGCGAATCCCCAGGTGGGAACGCCGTAGAGGACGGCGAAGACATCGAGCCCGGCGGCTGTGCGGTCATCCACGACGCCGGGGGCGACATTGGCCAGGCTGCCCGCGGCGGTCACCGACTGACCCAGGGGACCGAGCACCAGCCAGACGGTGGCGACCATCCCGGCCGGCGGCAGGCCGTGATGCAGCAGCCGCGACCAGATCAAGGTGATGGTGACCAGCGAGGCGATCAGACTCAGTCCGAACATGGCCAGACAGGCCACGAACATGGTCAGCCGCAGCTGCCCGGCCGGAGTGTGCGGCACCAGCAGTGCGCCCAGCGCGGCGGACACCATCGGCGGCACCAGGGGCATCAGCCAGCCGCCGAAGGCCGAGTCGGGATCGAACGTGTGCCGGGTGATCATCCGGTAGGGAATGGCGGCGGCGGTCATCAGCCCGAAAACCGTTCCGGCCGACCACAACACCCAGTCGACGGTCACCGCGGCGGTCGGGCCGATGATGTCCTTGCCGAGCAGCAGGGTGCCCGCGCCCACTGTCAGCAGGGCCATCGGCGGCGCGCCGTAGAACTGCATCATGATCGGGTGCAGCCCGTGTCCACGGGCCTCCTGCGGATACCGCCGCCAGTGCAGGACCCAGGCCCCGGCCAGCACGGTCAGCAGCAGCGCGGCCAGCGCCCACACCAGGGTGGCGACGCCCTTCAATCCGGGGAACTGCATCGGCAGGGTGGCGGCGGCATTGGCGATGATGCCGGTGCCCATCACCGCGGCGAACCAGTTCGGCGCCAGGTACCGCAGCGGCTGCCGCCCCTCGCCCGCGCCCGCCGCCGTCGGGGTACTCACCTGTGCGGCGGAAGCTGCGGCAGCGGTTCGGCGGAAGGTCACGGTGGTCATGCCTCAACCCTCGCGGACCGGCACTGCCCCCGGTAGCGCTCATAATTCGATGGATGCATAGATCGGTTCTATGCCCGACCCCGGTCCAGTTCTATGCCGCCACGATGTGCTGGATTGTCAGGCGGTGGGCGGAGCGGATTTGCGCAGCACGTCGAGGAAGGCGCGCATCCATTGCGGATGGTCGGGCCAGGCGCGCCCGGTGATCAGATTGCCGTCGACATGGTCCGGGCTGTCGACCCATTGCCCTCCGGCCGCCACCACATCGGGTTCGAGCGCCGGGTAACTGCTCGCGGACCGGTCCCGCAGCACGCCCGCGGCGGCCAGGATCAGCGGCCCGTGACACAGTGCCGCGATCGGCTTGTCCGTTTCCGCGAAGTGCTGGACGATCCGCCGGCAGTCCTGGTCCCCGCGTAGATACTCCGGCGCCCGCCCGCCTGGAATCACCAGCGCCGTATACCGGCTCGGATCAACCTCCGCGAACGCCAGATCAGCAGGCCAGGTCCGTCCCAGCTTCTCGGTATAGGTGTCGAACCCCTCGGTGAAGTCGTGGACCACGAACTGCAACTGTTTCCGAGCCGGAGCCGCGATATCGACCTCGTACCCCTCTTCCAGCAATCGCTGATAGGGATACATCACCTCGAGGTCCTCGGCGGCATCCCCGGTGATCAAGAGCACCTTCGTCATGGCGCACCTCCCAGAGAATGGTATCGAGACCGCTCATCACCCAACCCCTTTTCGGAACACCTGATCGCATGATCCGGTGCCGTATCGCGATTCGGACGCGGCGGTCACGCGGGCTGGATGGCGGGGAGCTTCCAGGACGAAGGCTCGCCAATGATTCGCTATGAAGGTCGTATCTGATCGATAGGCAACCACGATGGGGCGATCGCGGGTATGGAAGCACAGATCATGTATGGAATCCGAAACATC
This sequence comes from Nocardia sp. NPDC059228, assembly GCF_042754245.1. Classification (NCBI taxonomy): domain Bacteria; kingdom Bacillati; phylum Actinomycetota; class Actinomycetes; order Mycobacteriales; family Nocardiaceae; genus Nocardia; species Nocardia sp. NPDC059228. The sequence continues at coordinate 47,232 of NZ_JBHZAL010000042.1, forward strand.
TATTTCGACATGGCCTTCCAGATCCCTGGGTATTTAGCTAATGATTGGCTACCGTGCGGGAACGGCCTTTTCAGGTTCCCATACCGACAGGAGCGGCAGCCATGCCCGACGGTGTTCCCGGATTCCCGATCTCGCGACGCGGATTGTTCGGTGCCGCAGCCGGATTGGCGGCTACGGCCGCGCTGGCGGCGTGCGGCAGCTCGAAGGATTCGTCCACGTCGTCTACCACCACCGCCGCCGCGGGCGGTAGCGATCCGAAGTCGATCGCGACCGACGCCTACATCTTCGGCTACCCGCTGGTCCTCATGGACGCCACCCGCGCCACCGCCGCGCCGACCAACACCCTGCTGCGGTTCGACAAGACACCCAGCCCCGACGACAAGACCGTCGTCACCCCGAATGTCGACACCCTCTACAGCCAAGCGTGGCTGGACCTGCGCGCCGAGCCGATGGTGTTGCAGATTCCGGTCATGCCCGACGGGGCTGCTGCAGGGTTAGGTGACAACCGAGATGGCTTGCCGAGAGGCGGGCCTGAGAGGATGTCGCAGTGCCCAAGCCGTATCCGAAAGAGTTCCGCGACGATGTCGTGC
>NZ_JBHZAL010000043.1:0-47500 GCF_042754245.1 Nocardia sp. NPDC059228
CGTGTTGATGCCGTTGTTGATGCGGCCCAGGCCAGCTGCTCAAATAGAGCATCTGACCTGGGCCCATCCGGCGGAGGATAGGGGATTTGAACCCCACGCCATTCGCGTCTACCTGCGCCTAAACGACTCTGGAGTACTGCCGAGAACCGTCGCGAACTGGAACTTTATGCCGGGGTGTTGATGGCGTCAACGCCTCCGGGGAGCGTGCAATCGACTGTGCGGGTGGTTTTCGAGCCGCCGGGTCGCTAGCGCTCGTGCGCGTTTGCCGCAACCGCTACCGGTCGGTTTGGCGCTGCATGTCGGTTCATACCGACCGTGTGGCACGAAAGGTCAGCAACCGCCCAGCGGGACCTGTTCCCGCAGCTAACAACCCATAACCAAATCATCGAGATATCTTCCCGTTCACCCGAATTAGTCGTAATGTGCGATGCGTATTGGAAGGTTTGCGACGGTATCCAGCTGGGTACCGGGGTGGGTCGGAGGAGGCAACGATGGGGATATTGGGGAGCCATGCGATAGCGGGCGGTCATGCATGAACGTTCAGACCGCCTCCGACCCACTCCATTCGGATGGCTATGGCCTCATCTCCGGCGGCCGCGCAATGATCGTCGCGTCAGCTGAATCTGCGGAAGCGCTCGCGGTCAGCCTGCTTTGCTTGGCCAATCGGCTCAGCGCCTCGGCCAATTCGACGAGCTGGTTTTCCCCGCCCATCCATTCGGCGACTGCCTGACTGACGACGGCCACTGCTCGCTGCGCCGCTGCCGCCGTGCGCTGCACCGCCGGGTTCTCCGAGTCGAGTAGCGCACGCGACTGCACGTCGAGATCGGCAATCACCACAAGCAATTGATTAATGCGCTCCGGCGCCAATTGATCCGGCGCAAGGGGCACATGGATGCCGCCCAGAGGGTCGACCCAGTCTCGGCCCTGTGGGCGCTGCGGGCCTTGTGCGACCTCGCGCCCCGGCTGCGTCGGTTCGTCGGGGCTTCCCGCGGCTGCGGGCTCTTCGCCGCGAAGGATCGCCGCGGCCGATCCTGGTGCCCATTGCAGGCCGATATCCAGCTTTCGCAACGTGGCCGGCCGCACCTTGGACAGCGCGCCGGCTTCGAGCGCTGTTTGGGTGGTGTCGGAAGGTCCGCCAGCTTCGGCCACCTTTGCCTGCGAGAGGCCAAGTTCCAGCCGTCGCTGGTGGGCTAACTGCCCGAGCCTGGCGATGTTGCGATCCGTCATGCCCCTTAGTGTCTCCGAAAGTTTCGGCAAACCCAATACCCGCAGCTGTAATTACGTGTCAACGGCATCGCTGCTGGTCGGTTTGTCCCCAATGTTTGCCAAGTTGATCTAGAACACGCCCAAGCTTCGGATTGCGAACTTGGGGAACCTTGCCCTAAAGTTGCCGATGTGACCGAGCAAACCACCAAGGATGGCAAGGGACAAGCAAGTACGCGGGAGCGGAAAGCACCCCCGTACGTGTCACTTCGCGACGTGCGTGTCGCAGCAAAACTGACCCTCGACGACGTGCGCCGGCGACTCTGGCTGATTTCGGGCCGCGAGATCAGCAACGGCACCCTGTCGGCGGTCGAAACCGGCCAGCGCGGGGCCAGCCGTGAACTGCTCGCAGATATCGAAGCCGCCCTGAACCTTCCCGCCAGCTCCATTTCCACGACGTACCTGCCTCGCCGCAGGAGCGGACACGCTGGGAGCCGGGCATGAACGAGACGCGCACCTACACCCTCGCCGAAGTCGTCGAACGAGTCGACGTGCCCTCGGAACTGTGGCTGCGCCGCAGGCTGAACGCCGGAATCCTGCGCGGTCGCCGCGCCGGGCGCATCTGGAGCATGACCGAGAGCGACATCGCGTACCTCCTCGAGTACATGGCGCGCGGCCCGAAGGCAGCCGCTGCCGAACAGGTCGCGCCGACTCCCGCGCCGCCCGTCGTGAGCGTGGCCGCAGGACTGTCGGCCAAGAGCCGCAAGCGTCTCAGCGCCAAGTCCGCCTAACCCAGACTCCCGCACCGGTTCCCGTCGACGCCGCTGCGGGTCGCGCGCCCCGGAAGGGGATCGCCGAGGACTCCCCACCTCGCCCCTCCGGGCACGCACCAACCCGAAATCCCAACGCAGACAGGAGATCCCAATGGACCTGCTCGCCTGGATTCACTCACTGATTCACCCCACCCCCGCCCCCAAGCCGATTCCCGAGATCATCCTGCCCTTGCGCACCCCGATCGCTTCGCTGCCCTGGGGGCCCGCATGATCGTCGCCATCTTCGTTGCCTTGTGGGCGCTGTCCATGGTGACGCTGCCTGCACTGATCAACCTCGCGTGCTCGGAACCCGAGGCCGAACCCAGCCAGCTGCTGCGGCCGACCGTCTATGCGTGGGTGCGCGAGCAGCCGCGCTGGGTCGTGCCGATCGGAGCGTCGTCGCTGTGACCATCGAAATCCGAACCCTGCTGGTCACAGCCGTGATCACGATGCTCGTGGTGTTCACCCTGGGGTGGCTTGGCCTGGTGGTGATGCCGCGATGAACCGTCGCCTGATGCACTACCAGGCAGAACCGCTGACCTTCGACCGTTCGCGGGTCTACACGCAGCGCGACCGGGGGACGTTCACGAAGCCGGTCGGCTTCTGGGTGTCCGTCGAGGGCGACGGCGACTGGCCCGCGTGGTGCCGGAGCGAGGAGTTCGCAGTCGAGCGCCTCGCTGTAGCGCACGAGGTACGGCTGCGTACTTCGGCCAGCATTCGGACCATCACATCGGTCTCCGAGATCGACGGCTTCCACGACGAGTTCGCTGCGCCAACGGATTTCGATCGCCGCTTGGGGAACCACCGGGATCGGTGGGGCATCGACTGGCCGGCCGTTGTCCAGCGGTACGACGGCGTGATCATTGCCCAGTATCTGTGGGAGCGTCGCTACAACCTCGACTGGTACTACGGGTGGGACTGCGCGTCGGGGTGCATCTGGAACCTGGATGCGATCGAGTCCGTCAAGGCTCTTGATCCGGTGGTGATGCCGCGATGAGCCTGGACATCCTCCTGTTCATCACGGTGTGGACGCTGACTTTCGCCGCGCTCACCCCGTTGATCCGGCTCGCACTCGCGGGCGGCAGGCGGTCGCGATGAATCGTCCTCACCACGTCGATCGCGATGCCGCCCAACCCGATCGGGATACCGCCATCATGTTCGGCTGGCTGCTGCTGGCTCTCGCGATCATCCTGCTCACTGCCCTTGTGGGCGTCGAGATGACCCTCGGCGTCGGCTGGCTGTCCGTCGCGGTCGTCGTGCTGGCCGTGGTCGCCTTCGTGGTCGCCATCGTCATGATCGGGGGTCGCGACCTGTGAGCATGAAACACCGCGCCGGGCAGGCGATCGACGCCTTCATGCACGTCACCTGGCCATGGTTCACCGCCCTGGTCGGCAACTGGGTGCTGTACGCGACCGGCTGGATCGGCGTGGCGCAGCTGCTCGCCGTGGTCGTCATCGTGCTCGGCGTCTGCGGGGTTATCGCGATCGGAATCGGGATCTGGCTCGCCACCGCGCTGCTCTCTGATTTCCGCGCCCGGCGAGCTGATCTGCGCCGCGCGGCTCGCGCCCGTCATCCGTCCTCCGGCCGCTGGATCAGGAAGCCCAGCGCGACTGATGGATTCGCCGTGCTGGGCGACCTGCCAAATCCCTGAAACCACCGCGCCCCGTCGAGCTTCTACCTCGACGGGGCGCATTCCAGAGACGAAAGGAATGCTACGCCATGTCCGATCAACACCCCATCCACACCGAGCCTTCACCGCTCGCGGGCGAGACCGTCCTGATGAACTTCGGTAACGGGCCGATCGAGGTCCATATCGAGGACTGGTGGGACCGCGTATACGGCCACTCGTGGATGGTCGCGGACGCCAGCCTCGCCGCTCGCGGTTACGCCATTCGCGCCGGACTCGCCCGGCTGCCACTGGACAACGAGGTCCTGTTCGGCCACATTGCCGGACTCGGGAACCTCATCCACATCAGCGAGATCACCACCGCTGAGGCGGTCCTCCCGGTGAGCCGCAAGTTGAACTGGGCCGCGCGCGAAACCCTGCGCGCAGCTGGCGTCAGCATCGCTGAATGGCGCACACGCTACGGCATCGGCGACACCTGGACCGGCGATGCCTGTGGCTGCCCTGATGACCGGTGTATCGGGTTCCACCACGAACGCCCCGACGACTGCGGGTGCCTGCCCGCATTGCTGAACGCCCCGCACTGGGCAGGTAAGTCGGAGAACGAGCCGGGAACGCCCAAGGGCGGTGCCCAGTGAGCGCACCACATCCCGCTGTCGATACCGCGATCAAGGAACTCGCAGAGCACGCGCTGCAGGACGGCACCGAACTGCGCACGTCTGTCCTCGATTTCGCTGACGTGCTGGCCGCAACAGACGGGGCCGGGCTCACGCACGCAGAAATCGCCGGCCGCCTCCGCAACCTTGCGAGGGGGCAGTGGTGACCAGTCCCGAAACGGTCAACGAGCAGACGGTCGAGCAGCTGCGCCACGAGAACGCCCGGCTGCGCGCACAACTCGACGTCGCCAAGGCGCAGATCGCGATCCTCGACACGGTCGGCACCCGCTTCCAGGCGACGAACACCGAACTCCTGAAACAGGTCTCCAGGCTCAAGGCGTGGATCTCCAAGCTGACCAAACAGCGGAACGAGCTGCGCGACACCTCGGCGAACGCGAACGGCGGTGCGCGATGACCGAGCCTCAGAACCTCGACGAGCTGGTCGACGAGAACGTGCGGTTGCGTGGCGAGCTCGACGCCGCGGCGGAGAAGGCCGACCTCGCCGCGCGCACGATCGCGCATCTCGAGGACAAGGTCCGCGGTCTCGAGAAGACGGTCCGCGGCTGCCGCACGCAGATCGCCAACGTCACGGATCAGCGAAACGAGCTGCGCGACAAGCTGTTCAGCCTGACTCTCGCCGAGGTCAATGCCAATCGCGATCGCAGGGCGGCGAACATGAGCCGGAGTGCGCGATGACCGAGCCCGAGGACCTGATTCGCGACGCCGTCGAATGCGAGCGGTGCAGCGGTGCCGGCGAGCTGGATCGCGGCCGCACCTGCCCGGACTGCGACGGCGACGGCCTCATCGGGGATGACCCGTGGGCCGACGAGGCGCACCCCGAGGCAGCCGAGTTGACCGCCGCCCAACGCGCCGAGGCGCATGCGTGGGATTGCGATGCGGCGGATGCATATCTGGCGGCCGAGGACGACGGCGAGGACCGGCCCGAGGACCCGGACCGCGAGCGCGACAACGACATCGCCGACAAGACGGGGGCGTTCTGAATGCCGAAGGGTGCCCCTATCGATATCGGATCCGTTCGGGACGCTGTCCCTCCGGTGAAGGAGCTCACCGAGTCCCAGCGCGCAGCCGCTCGGCGCACCCTGGCCCGGAACGCGGTCAACGCCGACGAATTGCGGATGTTCCTGGAGATGTGCGGCCTCGTTCCGGGGCAGCCGAGCCAGCCGCGGCCCGACCGCGGCGGGGCGTTGGTCAGCGCCGACAAGGTCAGCGCCCACATCGACCGATTGCGGGATGCCGGCTGGAGCCTCATCGACATCGCGGACAGGTCCGGCGTCTCCTACCCGACCGTCGGGAACCTGGCCACGAAGTCGCAGAGGCAGACCATCAAGTCGACGGCCGACGCGATTCTCGCGTTGGAAGTGGACGAATGACGGCCCCGACCGTGCCCGGTGTGTATGCCGACGTGCCCGAGAAGGTCTATCACGGTGACCGGAACACGCTGTCGTCGAGCGGTGCCCGTCGCCTGCTCGACATCGCCCCGGCTGAATGGCTGTACGAGCAAGACCACCCGGAAACCCGCGAGCCCACTCCCGAAATGGAGATGGGCACCGCTGTGCACGATCTCGTCCTCGAGGACGGCAAGCGCATCGTCGAAGTGAAGGCGTCGGACTGGAAGAAACCGGCCGACCAGAAGCGGCGCAAAGCGATTCGGGCCCGCGGCGGCGTGCCGCTGCTGTCCCGGCAGATCGCGGTCGCCGAGGCGATGGCCGAGGCCGTCCTCAACCACCCGGAGGCGGGACCGATCTTCGCCGAGGGCCTGCCCGAACTCAGCGCATACAGCCGTGACCCGATCACGGGCGTGATGATGCGCGCCCGCACCGACTGGCTGCACAAACGGACGGCGGCGGACCTCAAGACCTGCGAGTCGTCGAGCCCGCGCGACTTCGAACACGAGGCTCGTCGATTCGGCTACCACGTCCAACAGCCCTGGTACGAGCAGACATTCGACGAGGCCGGCCTGCCGCTCGATGACTTCGTATTCGTCGCCGTAGCCAAGCGCCCGCCCTACCTGGTCGCCGTGCACGAGCTCAAACCGCGAGTCGTCGACCTCGGCCGCGACACCGCCCGCCGCGCCCTCGAGAAATACGCGCGCTACATCGACACCGACCAGCGGCCGGACCTCGGCCACGGCCCCGGCCGCCATCAAATCGACTTTCCCGATTGGGAATTCAAGAAGGAGCAGTACAGGTGACCACCGCAATTGCTATCCCTGAACCCGTCGAGGCGACCCTCGTGGCTGTCTCGCCGGACCCGTTCGCCACCCTCACCCGCTACCTCAAGGCGATGGCCGACGCGCGGGAGTTCGCCGATGTCGTGTGCATGACGCCGATGGTCCCGAAGTTCTACCAGGGCAACCCGAAAGCGGCGACGGTCGCGATCCTGCATGGGGCCGAACTGGGCTTTCATCCGCTGCAATCGCTGCAGCAGATCTTCGTCGTGCACGGCATGCCCGCGATCTATGCCCGGGCCATGGTCGCGCTGCTCAAGAACCGCGGATTCCGATTCGACACGATCGAAACGGGCCCTGACCGCGTCGTATTCCAGGGCTGGTCTCCCAATGGCAAAGAGTCCGAGATCAGCACGTGGACGATCGAGCGCGCCCACCAGGCGGGCTACATCCCCAAGATCGACCCCGGCACCGGGGTCTACGCCGTGAACAAGAACGGCAACCTGATCGGGAACGAGAAGTACATCACCGAGCCCGAGAACATGCTGTGGGCCAAGGCCGCCGCCGAGGTGTGCCGGCGCCTCGCGCCCGACGTGCTGCTCGGCATCCCGCGCACCGTCGAGGACATCGAGTCCGAGCCCGAGCCGGTACGTGTGCAGTCCGAGCGCGTCTCGGCCGCCGAGATGGTGCTCGCTTCGGCGCCCGCGCCGGTGGATCCCGCGGTTGTGATCGAGACGTGGAAAACGGCGACCGAGGCCCCCTCAAATCCGGGCGCGAAACCAGACACTGTGCAGGTCACGGACTCGGCTAAGGCCTCTACCGAGAGCGATCCGCCGATGACCAAGATCCAACAGCGGAAACTCGGCCGCCTGTACGGCGAGCGCGGCATCTGCGACGACGCCGAAATCCTCTCCCGCATCGCCAAGTTCCTCGGCCGCCCGGTCGCCGCCCCGGGCGACGTGACACGCGATGAGGCAATCCGGTTGCTCGCCCGCCTCGAGGAGAACCTGGTGATGCCCGAAGAGCTGGAGACGATCCGCGAGATCATGGCCGAGCTCAAGGTCACCGACGAGGCCCAGCAGCGCGACTTCGCATCGATGATCCTGCAAAAGCCGGTCCAGGACCTGAGCGACCTCACCACGACCGAGGCCGACACCCTCATCACCGCGCTCGCCGACACCCTCGCCGGCGAGCAGGCGCAGGCCGCGGCCGAAGGCAGTGCCCCGCAGTGACCATCAACCCGCCGCCGCACATCGCCCGGCCCTCAACCGATCTCGTCGGCCCGATGGTCTGGTTCCGTGGCCAGCCCGTCGCGGTGACGAGCTCGCCGCCGCGCGACACCACCGACCCGCGGTACAACGCCTGCACCGAGCATCGTCTGGCCTGCGACTGCCGCGAGGCCGAGCTGTCCGAGGGCCTGGCCGAGCACAGGATCGACCGATTCGCCCTGCGCGAGCAGCTCGAAGTCGCGCTCATCGACCACCCAACAGTCGTACTCGTCGACGGCATCGACCGCGCCGACCTGCATTGCCGCTGCCAGGGCTGCGAATTCGCCCGCTCGATCTCCCTCGTCCCCTTCAAGAACACCCGCTATCTCAGGAGCCTGTTGTGAGCATCGACGTGTATACCGAGGCTGCGCGCCTGATCCAGCTCGGACATGACCGCGACCTCACAAACGTCGAGGCGGCCGGGATCGGCGCGCTTGCAGGAGCTTCCGCCCAGCTGGCCTCGGCTGTCCAGGCCGCCCGCATTGCCGACGCTCTGGAGCTCGCCGCCGTCATCAACGCCACCGTGACCGGTGTCGGGTACGAGCCGGGCCCGGACCGCGACGCCGCCCGCGCCTGGATCCGGGACCAGATTCACGAGATCGTTTCGCGCACATGAGCGGCGACAGCAATGTCGTGGCAGGGCCGTGGCCCGGCAGCAGCCGGGCCGCGGCCCCCGCGCGTACAGCGAAACCGCTGGCGAAGCGCCCGATCCCGCACCGGTACCGCGTCGGCAAGCACGGCCCGGTCCAGCTCATGGATTGCAGCGAATGCCATACCCCCTGGCATCCCGACGTCGAGGTGCCCCGAGATCGGCTGTGCACCACGTGCCGAGGCGACGCCGACAGCGCGACGCCCGGCCTGTTCCAGCTGGATGGCCGCGATGGATGACCTTCCAGAGGGCACACGCCTGGCCGTGCAGTGCATCCGGTGCGGCGGCTGGCTCGTCTCCGCCGAGTCGGTCACCGCGCGCCTCGGCCCGGTCTGCGCCCGCCACAGTCGCGCCGACGCCCGGCGCGCTGCGACCGAAATTCCCCTGTTCGATCTACCTCAGGAGGCCTACTGATGGCCAACAGCCAGGGTGTCCTCAAGGAATCGATTTGGCGTGACCGCGATTTCAAGTCCTTGCCGCGCACCGCTCAGGCGACCTACGCCCAGTTGCTGAGCCAGAAGGAACTCGACCGCGCCGGCGTGCAGCCGCTGATGGCGTCGAAGTGGGCCAAGGGATGCGACGACGTCTCCGAGGACGACATGTGGCGCGATCTCGATGCCCTCCAGAAGCACCGATTCATCTTCTACGACACCGAGACCGACGAGCTGTTCATCCGGTCGTACATGCGCACCTGCGAGGTCGTCCGGTATCCGAACATCCTCAAGAACGCGCTGCGGTGCGCCGGCCTGGTGGGCTCTGAGCTGATCCGGCATGAGCTCGCCAAGGAGCTTCGGCGGCTGGGCCGCGCGGAGGCGTCGCGGGTCGCGGACGAGATCGATCCTGAAGGGTTCGAGAACCCTTCCGAAACCGTTCCCGAACCGACAGAAACGGTTTCGGAAGGGTTTCAAGACGGTTCGGAAACCGTTCCCGAACGGTTGAAGGGTTTCGAAACCCCTCCGGAACCCCCGGGTATGGGAACGGGTACGGGTATAGGTTCTGTTAGTTCTCTGGTCACTTTGGGAGGGGGGAGCGCGGATTCGCCCGCGCCGACCGACAACCCCCCGAAGCCGCGCAACGACCCCCCACCCCCCGCACACCATCCCGAGCACCCGGACTTCTGGGCCCCCGACTGCGCCGAGTGCACCGCGCTGCTCGATCAGCGAATCGACTTCCGGCACAACCACGTCACCGAGGCCGAGCCGCCGTCGCCGTACTGCGACCGGCACCCGGAAGGCACAACCGATCCGTGCGGGAAGTGCGGCGACCGCCGCCGCCAGCGCGAGGTCTTCGATGCCGAGCTCGCCGCCGCTGTAGCGGCCAAACGCACCGCCGAAGCGAAGCGCGCCGCTGATGTCCGCGCCCAGGCCATCGCCAACTGCACGCTGTGCGACGCCGACGGCTACCGCGGAACCGCCCTGTGCGACCACGACCCCGGCACCGCCGACCGGGCCCGCCGCGGCATGGCCGCCATCCGCGCGGCGATGGCCGGCCGCCCCACCGAGCACACGCCCGACGTCCACGCCGAGGAGACCGCAGATGTCTGACCAGGAACCGGCCGACCCGTTCGACGCCATCGCCGCCAAGCTCCAGGCCGACCGCGAGGCGGAAGTGGCGCGTTTCGCCGAGATGTTCATCGCCCCGGCCGTGTGCACGGTCTGCGGCGCGAACGTCGCAATTCCGTCGCAGCACAAGAAGTTTCACGACGACCTCACGGCGGCGTTCGACACCCACAGCCAGAACGTCCAGAAGATCTGCGACTGGCTGGCCAAGCACGCGGCGGCGGATCCCGATGCGTCGTGACCGCACCGGCGACGAGGTCGACGAGGAGCCCGTCGAGCACGTATGCGACGACGGCTGGGTCGACCGCGACGCCGACAACCCGCAGCCCTGCCTGAAGTGCAAGAAACACCTGCGCCCGAAATTCGAACGGAGACACCATGCCTGAGCTCTTCGAGCTGGCGATCGACTACACCGTCGACCCCGAAGCGCCCACTGCCGTCGAGCAGCTCGAGGCGCTGCCGCCTCTGACCATCGTTGTTGACCGCGACGGCGACGTCTGGCAGCGGCGCGGCGAGGTGTGGTGCAGCTACGAAACCGCGCCCTGCACCTCGTCTCGCCTCCTGAAGTACAAGCCGGTCGCTGTCGTGCGCGTGCAGCTTCGCCCCGTCGCCCAGCGCCCCGCAATCGAGGAAGCCCGCAATGCCTGAGCAGATCCATCCCGACGCCCCGAACGTCACCCTGTACAGCAAGCCGAACTGCGGCCAGTGCGTTGCGACGGCGAAAGCTCTTACGGCGCGCGGCGTCCCGTTCGTCAAGCTCGACGTGGCGGCCGACGAGAACGCCGCCAATCGGGTGCGTGATCTCGGCTACCAGTCGCTGCCCGTCATCGTCGCGGGCGACATGCACTGGTCCGGGTTCCAACTCACCAAGATCGATCAGCTCGCCGCCGCGCTCGGGAACTGGACTCCGAGCGCACCTGTGGAGGAGGCCGACCGTGGCTGACCGAGACTCCATCGCCGAGCCGGACTGGACGACCGTCCGGAGAGTCGAGGACGAGACCGGAAGTCACGTCGAACCGCCGTTCGACGAGATGTGGCCCGACCTGTGGAAGTTGCGCTGGCTCGCCGCTTCCGTCGGCGCAGCCATCGGCACCGAGATCCACGTTGGCGAAGACACGAAGCACGGTGGGCCCTACCGGTTCGGAATCAGCTACCGGTACAGCGACATCGACGGCACCCCCGTGGGCGTCGGCACCTCGCAGAGCCGGAGCGTCGACGGGATGTGGACGTACCTCACCGGCATGGAATCGGGACACCGGATCGCCGCCGGCCGCATCGCCGAGCTGGAGCGGCAGAGCGGCCACAGCGTCATCGAGACCCGCGAGGAACTCGACACCCTCGACTGGCCGTGCCTCGTCCGGGAGATCACACCCGAGGACGAGCTCGAGTTCTACCCGCAGATCTGGGAAAGAGCATTCCAGACGGACGGCTGGAACCGAGCTGGCCAGATGTTCGACGAACAGGACTGCACCCCAAGGCTTCCCGTCGAGGTGCTGCCAGAGCCCAAGGAGGCCAGCCGTGGCTGAGCCGACCGGCGTGTGGGTGGTCACGGACCACTACTGGCCTGCCGACGGGCTGAGTGAGGTGACCCCGTACCCGGACGAGATCGAGGCGATGCGCGCAGCGAACGCGGACCAGTTCCGCCGGGCATGGTTCGTGCCGTTCGGCAAAGACATCCGAGACGTGATGAGGGAGCCCAATGCCCAGTGATAACAGCGGCCAGCCGCTTGTAAATGTGGCCGATTCCGAAATCCCTGACTCGAAACGAGATCTCGTCGCCGAGGCATACCTCGCGGGCAGCGTCGACGTCGTTGTCCGCCAGTCCTTCGACTACGTCTTCGCTGCGTTCGGCGTGACGGCGTCGGAAGAGATGCTCGCCGCGTTGGATGAGCTCGACCCAACCGCCGGCGCGCCCATCAGTGAAATGTGCGCGGACCCGGCCGTGATCGAGGGCGTCCAGAAACGCCTGCGCGCGTGGGGACTGAGCGAATGAGCAGGGGGCAGAAACCGCGCATGCCTGGGCACTTCCCGCGTATGAAGCCTCGCGCATGGGGCCGCGAGATGGTCCTGGTCCCGATCCCGTCAGGCCAGATGGACGGAATTCTGCTCTGGCAGGTGCGAGCGCGTCATGCGAAACGCGCGCTGCGCCAGGCATGGCCTGGCGGGAGGCCGCTCCCGTTCCCAACTCTGTGGCTCGGAGGTGTTCAGTGACCCAGCCACGAGCCAGCGCCAAGATCGAGTGCCTGAAGTCCACACGCGCCGACGGCAAGCACGCCTGGAAGTTCGACGGCGACAACCCGATCGTCGTCTGCGAGTTCTGCGAAGCAAAGCGCGATGCGATCAGCGGCTGGGAGATCCCCCGCGCCATCCCACCGCTGTTTGTGCCCGGTGATGCCGCGCCGCAAGGCAGCAAGCGACACGTCGGCGGCGGCCGCATGGTCGAGTCATCGAATTCGGTTGGGCCGTGGCGCGAACGCATCGCGCTGGCCGCGTACGGGCACGGCTGGACACCGGGCACGGGCCCTGTCGCCGTCTATCTCCTGTTTGTGCGGCCGCGTCCGTTAAGCACGCCCAAGTCCCGCCGGCCACCAGCCACCAAGAAGCCGGATCTCGACAAGCTCTCGCGCGCGGTGCTCGACGCGCTGACCGGCATCGCGTACGCCGATGACGCGCAAGTCGTCGACCTGCACGCCCGTAAGCGACTGGCCGCCCTCGGCGAGACGCCGGGCGTACGCATCACAGTCACACCGATCGTGGAGGCCGAATGATCGAATTCCGCATACCCGAACCGGATCCGATCGAGGCCGCGGTCGTCGAATGGGTCAAGTCCGCGGACCTGTACCGCGACGGCGAGCTGGTGCGCGAGGGCGTGAACCTGCTCGGCAGCAACGAGGTTGCCGCGAAGGCGTGGGGAAGCGTCCTCGCCTCGCGGCTACGCGAGCCGATCGACCGCGACGGCCTGGCCGAGTTTCTGCTCAGCCGCGAAGCCGCGCAGCATGTTCGGGCGTACTCGAGCGCGCCGCTCATCGCCGAGGGAATCCTCGTCATGCTCAAGACGAAAGGGCTGCTGCCGTGACCAAACCGAACCTGCCCGCCATCGCCGAACAGGGCGCGGAGAGCATTCGCAAGCTCGCGCGGATCCGCGACATGCTGCCGCCGAAAGCCCAGTTCGAAATGCTGTTCGGCATCCTCGTGGCGCTGCGCGACAACCTGTACTCCGGCATGCACATCCTGCGGCGCGCCGACGGGAGTCTCGTCATCACCGTCACGCCACCGCCGGAGGGCGAATGAGCTCGGTCTGCCGGAATCGCAAGTGCGGGCGGCCGTGCGCCGAATTCCTGTGCAGCGACTGCATCGCCGAGCTCGCCGATGCGCTCGACGGCGTGCCGTGGCTGCTGGAACAGCTCGCCGTGACCGAGCTGCGGCAGGACCGCGTATCGCGCGGCCTGCGCACCGGATCGCGCCCGGAACAGCCGCTGCCGTTCGATCCGGACGTCGCGGCTATCCGCGTCGAGCTCGACAATGCGGTGACCGGGTGGGCGCGGCACATCGCCGAAACGCGTGGCGTGCCAGGGCCGTCCGGATCCGCGGCCGACGCCGCGCAGTGGATGGGCGTGCACGTGATGGCGGTGCGCCTCGACGAGGCGGCCGGCGAAATCCACCGCGAGATCACCCGACTCGCCGAGGTCGCGCTCGTGGCGATCAACCCGCCGCCGATGCCCGAATTCCGTGGCCCATGCCCGACGCTGGTACGAATCAGCGAGCACGTCAAACCGATCGAGTGCGGCGAAATGCTGTACATCGACGACGCAGCCTCGACGGTCTACTCGTCGAACACCAGCGGCGGTGATGTCGACGTCGCAACGTTCATCACCTGCCCGCGCTGCAACGTGAGGCACGACGTCGCCAAGCTCGAACAGCACCTGCTCGCGACGCTCGGCAAGAAGATGTTCGAGCTGCCCGACCTGCTGCGCGTGCTGCGCGAGCTCGGCCAGCCCATCCCGCGCGGCACTGTCGTCTCGTGGATCTCGCGCGGTCAGCTGAAGCCGCGCCGCCACGAAGGTGATCGGCCGCTGTATCGGCTCGACGACGTGCGGCGACTGCGTACGCTGACCACACACCCGAAAGGATCGACGGCATGAGCCGGACCGGCAAGACGGGCACCGAAGGGCAGCCGTGGATCGAGCTGGAGAAGCCCAAGCCTGCGAAAGTCGACGACCGATACCGCTATTGGGGTGATGCACCGCCGGAAGTATCGGCGCGATGCCGGTATTGGGCGCGGCAGATCCAGCGAGGCTGGCTGCCCAACCGGCGCATCTCCGCTGAGTGCTCTGATTGCTCGGCGGCCTGGTTCGGGGTCTACATCTGGGAGTACCTGCACGTGTTGTACCCGCTTATCGTCGACCGGCACCAGCGAATCCGAGGAGGATCGACGGCATGAGCGATTCGCCCGAAGTCGAGTCGATCGTCCCGAACAAGATGTCGGAGATCTGCGTCATCTGCGCCGACTGGGCTTACCCGACGTGGACTGTCACCTGGGTGGGCGGCCACCAGGAGATCCGGTGCGGCATACACGGAGGCGGAAACCCATGAGCGACGAGCGGAGGGCCGTCTACGGCATCCGCCCGCACCGCCCGATGACCGAAGCGGAAGCGGCGCAGGCGAAGCGGCTGGCCGAACTGCCCGTGCCGCAGGAGCAGATCGACCAAATCGTGCAGGAACTCGGCGACAAGCCCAAGGCAGCGCGGCCCATGGCCATCGCGGTATCCATCGAGGAGCAGCAGCACCAGGACGACATGCGGGCGAGGTCGGTTCAGCTCGCATACGAACGTGGACACCTGCGGAGGAATTGAGCGTGCAGAGAATCGAGAAGTTCATCGAGGCCCGGCTCGTCGAGGATGAGACTATCGCGCGGACAGCCGGCGAAGGCATCCATGCGAGATGGGCATACGACGGCGATGACACGCTGAGCGCAACCGGCGGCGAGGTCTACTGCCCCGATGCGCCGCGCGATGGCGTGTACTACGAGAACGTCACACGCGGCGACGAGGAAGGCACCGTGCCGGGCGTCCAGGCCGAGAGTGGTCACCACATCGCCCGTCACGACCCGGCGCGCGTGCTGCGGCAGTGCGCGGCGCTGCGGGCGATCGCCGGGCGTCACGAGGCCAAGAACTGGGAGTGGTACGAAGATTCCCGGTGCCTGCGGATGGTGTCGGGGGTCATATGCGAAGAGTGCTCGGGCGACATTGGCGACGTGCTGTGGCCGTGTGATGAGATCCGGGCACTCGCCGCCATCTGGTTCGATCACCCCGACTACCAGCAGGAGTGGGCCACCGATCAAGGAGAATCGAAACCATGAGCAACCAGCCCTCCATGGCGGTCGTCAACGGCACCGTCACATTCAACGACGGCCACGGCAACACCTTCACAGCCCACGGTGTGGAAGTCGACGAGGGAAGCGCGGTCAGCGCCGAGATAGCGCAGGATGGCGTCTGGTTCGTCGTCGAGCGGGACGGCGAGAGGCAGCGGTATCCGCTGCGGCGAGACGGCGAACCACACTTCACCGAAATGCAGGCGATGCAAATTCCATCCAATCCGTTCTTCATCGATCCGACGGCGGGAGTGGAGATCGTGCGCGAGCGGTCCGAGCCGCCGCTCAAGTCTCGCGGCCGGTCGTCGACCGCCGACATTCGAGAATCGGCGCTCGATGCCACCGAGGGAGGATCGGAAGCATGACCGAGACCGGATAACCCCTGGCAGATCGCATGACGTGACAAGATCGCTTCGGCGTGCAACACTTTTCTGCAGTGGGACAGTTGTCCCCAAGGCCCGATCCGACGCACGCGGACCGGGCCTTTTTCATGCCCGGAATCGCCGGGCGCGCAGCAGGGTAGAGCAGTTCGGTCAGCTCGCTGGGCTCATAACTCAGAGGTCGCGTGTTCAAATCACGCCCCTGCCACGACCATTGGTCACCAATCGCCCGAACCAATCTGTCACGGTTCGGGTTCCGTCGTATTAGGAGCAAACCATGCCGCTCTCGACTCTTTCCGCCGACTTTGCCCTCGTCCCGTGGTCGCTGCTCGGCCGCATCGCCCTGGCCATCCTCGGCGTGCTCGTCTGACCGATGGCCACGGATTCCGCAACCGTCGAGGTCCACGCCGTTGTGTTGACGACCCAGCAGGCCCGCGACTTGATCGCGGAAGCCGTGGACGAAGGCGTACGCCGGGCGCTCACCGAGTCTGTCGCTGAAGAACCTCGGTCGATGCCGACGATCATCGACCGGGCTCTCGCCGATATGCGGGCAGGGCTGCGGGTGCTGATCGTCGCCCCGAGCGACGACGCCATCACCACGCTGCTCACTGAGGCCATGGAGCAGCTGCGCGAAGGCGAGCGCGCCCAGAGGTCGCATCAGACCCCTCTCGTCTTCGCGCGGCCTGCCCGGAGATCCGATCAGGACGCAACTCTCAGTGGCTCGGATGGTGGATGGATCAGGTTCTGCCGGTACATGAACCGCGCTGCCGCCCGAGGCTTCACCGTCGACCGCATATATGTCGACCATGCCGAGCTATGGGATCGTCTCGCGCCCACCATGACCGGCTCGATTGACGGCCCCGTCATCACCCACTGCTGATGTCCCGGCACCGTTTCATCCTCGACCAGTTCGAGGCATTCCTGACCGGCGGCAACGTGGCCGCCATCCATGACGGCCCGATCCCGATCTGGGCCGGATTCATCATCGAGCAGAACGCTCGGATTCTGGAGATCCTCATGACCGACATCGAGACTCAGCTCAAGGCCGACATCGCCTCGCTGATCGATTCCAACACCGCGCTCGTCAACTTCGAGACCCAGCAGGTAGCCCAGATCGCTGACCTGCAGGGCCAGATTGCCGCGCTCAAGACCCAGGTCGCCAACGGTGCGGCCCCGAGCGCCGACACCCTGGCCGCGCTGGACGCCATCACCCAGCAGATCGCCGGCACAGCCGCGCAGGCCCACGCCACCGCTTCGGCCAGCGCCACCTCGCCCGCGCCGGCCACCCCGGTCGTCGAGCCGCAGGCACCGGTGACCTCGCAGCCCATCGAGACCGTGCCGCCGACCGACCCGACCGCCGTGACCGCGCCCGTGGTCCCGGTGCAGGTCCCGGTCACCAGCGACAGCGGCAAGGTGTCGGGTGCTGACGCTGCGCCCACCACGAGCGACAGCGGCGCGGTGACGGACGCGCCGTCGTCGGGTACTGCGAGCGAGTAGCTCCCGCCATGGCCGCCGCGCATCCCGCACGCCGCAGCACCACAGCCCGGGGTCTCGGATGGCGACACCAGCAGGCCGTCGACGCGCTCAAACGCCAGCTCGTCGACGGCACGCCGTGCTGGTGGTGCGGCAAGGGCATGTACCGGACGCAGATGCTCGACGGTGACCACTCCCAACCGCGCTCACGCGGCGGGGTGGTCACCGACCGGCTGTTGCACCGGTCATGCAACCGATCGCGCGGGGACGGCTCACGCGACGATCAGCGGCCGGCGCTCACCGGGCAGGCAGTCGAG
This sequence comes from Nocardia sp. NPDC059228, assembly GCF_042754245.1. Classification (NCBI taxonomy): domain Bacteria; kingdom Bacillati; phylum Actinomycetota; class Actinomycetes; order Mycobacteriales; family Nocardiaceae; genus Nocardia; species Nocardia sp. NPDC059228. Next base: position 17,501 of record NZ_JBHZAL010000043.1, read on the forward strand.
GAGGGCCAGGACGCCGACGACAGGGCCGCCTGGTGCCTGCTGCAGGGGTGGTGACCATGGCCCGACCTGGAGAGGGTCACGGGGACTCTCGACCCCAGGGCGGCGGCCGGCGGGGCGCTGTGAGGGGCGCGCCGGCAGAAAATCTGACCCCCCGGGGCCTCCTGACCCCCATCTTTAGTCAGCTTTTTTTACACGGGGCCCAAAACGGTGCGTGCAATGGCTGAAAACCTCGGTCCTGCGGGCGAAATGCTCTGGAACGCACTCGAATCCGACACAAAGTCGTTCGAAACTGGCGTTTTGGTGCTGGAAGCGTGCCGGATCGCTGACCGGCTTGAGCACCTGGCCCGAATTCTAGACGGCGACATCGACATTTGGGCGCGCATCGCCAAGGCCCGCGACGGCGAGCTCGAACTACGGGTCGACGGCGCGTTGCAGGAGGCCCGCCAGCAGGCCGGGACGCTGCGGCAGCTGCTAGCGACCATCGCGGGGCGCCGCGGCGCTCCGGAACCCGATGACGAGGACGGCCTCGCTGATCTCTGACAACGTCGTCGAGCTGTTCCCGGCTCCGGATCCGCTCGTGTTCCCGACGCTGACCGGACGGCAGGCGCCGCACCACCTTTCGGTGTTCGACGGCGACGATACGCACGGATTCAAGGCCATCACACTGGCCGGACGCGCGACCGTGCAGCCGGTAATGCCATGGCAGTGCGGGAATTTGCGCGCCATCCTGCGCAAAACCCTCGACGGCAGCTGGACTCATCCGGACGCCGTGCTGCTGTGCCCGAGACAGAACGGCAAGTCCGAAATCTTGCTGTTCCGCTGCCTGTACGGCCTGTTCAAGCTGGGCGAGAAGATCCTGTACACGGTGCAGCGGTGGGACACGGGCATCGAGATCCACTCGCGGCTCGTCGCCATGATCAACAGCCGCCCGTGGCTGCGCCGCCACCTCGCGGCCAAGCCGACGATGTCGCAGGGCCGCGGCAAGATCGTGCTCACCAGCGGCGCGCAGATGATCACGTCGACCCGATCCGCGGACGTCGGCCGAGGCATCACCAAGCTCGATCTGCTGATCTATGACGAGGCATACAACCTGGACTCTTCGGCCTCTGCCGCAGTCGATTTCGCGCAGATGGCCGCCGAGGATCCGCAGACGATCTACACATCGTCGGCGGTCAATGCCGAGATGCATTCGAAGGGCTTCGTTCTCACCGACATGCGCGCCGCCGGTCTGCGCCAGGTCGAGGGCCTGTACCTCGCCGAGTACATGGCGCCCGAGGAGATGCCGCACGATGCGGTCGCGACCTGGGAGTACGGGAATCCCTCGTATGGGGTGATCCAGACCGCGGCGAAGATGCGCAAGCTGCTGCGCAAGGCCACAACCAAGGCCGGAATCATCGCCTTCGGTGTCGAGGCGCTCGGCCGCGGCGTGTGGCCGGTCCGGACCGAGGACATGCCCGCGCTCATTCCGGCGGAGACCTGGCGCGCGATGGGCGACGAGGCCGCCGCGCAGCTGGTCGGCCCGATCGCGGTCTCGGTCGATATGACCCCGGACCGCCGCACGCTCTCGATCGCCGCGGCGCAGTGGACCACCACGGGCACCGTGCACATCGAGCTCGGCTACCACGGCCCTCACACCCCGGCGGCCGTCGAGTACATCGTCGGCGTGGTCACCCGGATGGATCCGTGCGTGCTCACGATCGACCGGGCCTCGCCCGCGGCATCGATGGAAGCCGACCTGATCGCTGCGGGCATCGAGCCGACCATGACCGACTCGGGCCAGCTGGCGAAGGCCACCGGCGATTTCTACGACAAGGCCATGGCCGGACTGCTGCACCACACCGGCGACCCGGTGCTCGCCGAGGCCGTCGAGGGCGCGATCAAACGGGATCTGTCCGGCGGTGGCTGGGCGTGGGACCGCAAGGGGCAGAACGACATTTCACCGGTCGTCGCGGGCACCCTCGCGCACTGGGGGCTGCTGGCCTTCGGCGCGCAGGTCGCGCCGGTACAGCAGATCGTGCACCGGGCCGCGTCGGCGCCCGCCGCACCAAGACATCAATTCCGCGGTGAGACCAATCTCGCCGCGGTCGGTTTCTGAGAGGAGGCGATATGGCCGACCAACCGCAGCAGTCCCCGGTACGGGGCAGGGTAGCGACGCGCGAGCTCGGCTATGCCGTCTCCTATCCGGGCGATATTTGGTTGCAGAACACCGAGACCACGCCGGAACTGCGCTGGCCGCTGTCGGTGTCGGTCTATGACCGGATGTCGCGCCAGGACGCACAGGTGCAATCGGTGCTGCGCGCGATCACGCTGCCGGTCCAGCGCACCACGTGGCGGATCGACCCGAACGGCGCCCGCGACGAGGTCGTGCAGTTCGTCGCGAACGATTTGCACCTGCCGATCGTCGGCGCTGATGACGAGACCGAGCAGCCGCAACGCCGCATCCGCAACGCTTTCAGCTGGTCCGAACACGTACGGATGGCACTGAAGTGCATGGCGTACGGGCACGCCTTTTTCGAGCAGACGTACCAGATCGACGACGCAGGCCGGGCCCACCTGGCGAAGCTGTCGCCGCGGCTGCAGCGGTCGATCGCGAATATCGTGGTTGCGCCCAATGGCGACCTCGTCTCGATCGCCCAGTACGCGATGGGCACCATGACGGGCGCGTTCGAGGCCATCGCGCTCGGCGGCGCTGAGGCCGGCGGTGCGCGGATCCCGGCCCGGCGAATCGTGGCCTACGTCAACGAGCGCGAGGGCGGGGATTGGTTGGGCCGCAGCGTGCTCCGCGCGGCCTACAAGAACTGGATCCTCAAGGACGAGCTGCTGCGCGTCCAGGCGATGACGATAAAGCGCAATGGCATGGGCATCCCTGTCTACTATGCGGGCCCGCTGGACAAGCAATCCGACCTCGATCTCGGTCAGCAGATGGCCAACGACTACCGCGCGGGCGACAGCTCGGGCGCGGCGCTGCCGAACGGCGCGAAACTGCGGCTGCAGGGCGTCGAGGGCGCGCTGCCCGACGCCATGCCGGTCATCGAGTACCACGACTCGCAGATCGCCCGATCGGTCCTCGCGCACTTCCTCAACCTCGGAACACAAACGGGCAGCTGGGCTCTCGGGAGCACGTTCGCCGATTTCTTCGTGATGTCGCTGCAGGTCGAGGGCCAGCTGATCGCCGACACGGCCAACGCCTACATCGTCGAGGCGCTCGTCGACCTGAATTTTGGGCCCGACGAGCCCGCGCCGCGGATCGTGTTCGACGAGATCGGATCTCGCCACGACGCGACCGCCGAGGCTCTGTCGCTGCTCATCCAGGCCGGTGCGGTGTTCCCCGACCGCCGCCTCGAGCAGGCGGTGCGCGACATGTACGGGCTGCCGCAGAAGGACCCCAACGCACCGGATCCGTCGCCGAACCAGAAGAGTGCGCCCGCCCCCGCCGCGCCGGCCAGCGAGCCGGACGGCGACGACCCCAACGACCCAGACCCGCAGGAGGGCCAGTGAATACCCGCATGCGCGCACTGCGCCGCCAGGACGCCGCGCCGCGGCAGTGGTACGCAATCCATAACGCCGCCGCCAGCGACGCGGGCCCGGCGACGGTCTACCTGTTCGACGAGATCGACAGCTATTGGGGCGTCGCGGCGGAGGATTTCGTGCGCGAGCTCGACGCGATCGATGCCGACGAGATCGTCGTGAAGATCAATTCGCCCGGCGGCAACGTCTTCGACGGCCTGGCCATCATGAACGCGCTGATAGCGCACCCGGCGAAGGTCACCACTTCGGTCGAGGGCCTCGCCGCGTCGGCCGCCAGCTTCATTGCGATGGCCGGTGACGAGCGGATCATGCGCCCGGGCGCGGAAATGATGATCCACAACGCATGGACCGTCGCAATCGGCAGCGCCGCGGACCTGCGCGCGGCCGCGGATCAGCTCGACCGCACCAGCGCCAACCTGGCCAGCATCTATGCCGAGCGCTCCGGCGGCGAGATCGCCGAATGGCAAGCCGCCATGGATGCCGAAACCTGGTACAGCGCAGACGAGGCCGTGACCGCGGGCCTGGCCGATCGAGTCGAGAAGCCCGCGAAGCCGTCGTCCGCCGAGCCGACCGCTTCCGCGCGCTGGGATCTGTCGATCTATGCGTTCGCCGGCCGCGCCGCTGCGCCCGCGCCGCGGATCGCCGCGCGCACCCGAACTCCCTCTGCCGTCCGTGCGGAGGTCAAAAGAGAGGAGGGGCCCATGCCCACCCTGATTGAGGGCCTCCGCGAGCGCTTCGGTCTGCCCGAAGACGCCGACGAGGCAACGATTCTGGCCGCTGTCACCGAGCAGCTCGACAGCGCGGCCGCGGCCACCGAGGACGCACCGGCCGAGCCGACGGCGCAGCAGATCACCGCGTCCGCCAAGCGGCTGGGCCTGGTGCTTGTCGACCGGACCCAGTACGAGCAGACCGTCGCCAGTGCCAGCAAGGGCGCAGCCGCGTTCGAGCAGCTCGAAACCGACCAGCGTAACGCTGTGCTCGACAAGCACATTCGGCGCGGCGCGCTCGCCCCCGGCCGCCGTGAGCACTTCGCGAAGCTGCTCAAGGCCGACCCCGAGGGCACCGCCGAGCTGCTCGACAGCCTGCCTGCCGGTTCGGTCGTGCCGCTGACCGAGGTCGGCCACGCGGGCGAGCCCGACGTCGACCCGCTGGAAAACGAAATGTCGGGCGTGTACGCGCGCGTCACCGGCAACCCCTGGAAGGACTGACGCATGAGCGACTTTCTGCCCCTTTACGCCCCGGCCGACAAGGTCCCCGCGGTCACTTCCGCGGCCGTCACCGCCGGACAGGTCGTCGTGGTCTCCGGAAACAACACCGTGGCCGCGTCGACTGCCGCGGCGATGGCTTACGGCGTTGCCTCGCAAGACGATCTCGTCGGCGGCAATCAGATCATGGTCTGGCGCTGCGGCATTCACCTGCTGACCGCATCCGGTGCCATCGCCGCCGGTGACGCCGTCATTCCGGCCACCGGCGGCGCCGTCGCAACGATCGGGTCGGACACCAATTACAACCACGTCGTCGGCCAGGCCCTCGCTGCTGCCTCGGGCGGCAAGGTGCTCGTCGCGCTGCGGCTGTCGTGAGCATCGGAAAGTAGGCAATCATGACCGGAAACGTCACCTTCGCGCCCACGCCGGCCACTCTGACCGGCGATGTCATTTCGATCAATCGGTTCCTCAAGGACCCGATTTGGGTGATGAGGGCGCTGCGCACCATCACCGAGCAGATGTTCATCGCGAACAAGATCCTTACGGCTCAGCTGTGGACCGAGTCTGGGACCGTCGGCTACCAGCAGAACGAGAACATCTACGCCGACAACTCCCCGCAGCCGGTCGCGCCCGGCGCCGAGTATCCGACCACCACGACCGGCACCGGCACCGCGTCCATGGCCAACACCATCAACTGGGGCCAGGACTCGGTGATCACCGACGCCTCGATCTCGCGGCAGAAGTTCGACGTCGTCGGCCGCGCGTTCACCAAGCTCGCGAACTCGCATGTACAGAAGATCGACAGCGTCGGGCTGTCGGCGGCCGCGTCCGCGGTCACCCAGAACACGGGCGCTATCGCCTCGTGGGCTGGCACCGGCGCGACCCCGATGATCTTCCGCGACATCATGCGGGCATATGCGAGCCTGATCAACCTCAAGCAGGGCTACATGCCCGACACGCTGTTGATGGACACCGTCACCTACGCCAACGTCGTCTCCGACGACAAGTTGATGGCGCTGCTGCCGCGCGAAATCCCCGGTTTCAGCAACGCACCGGTGCAGTCCGGCTGGGACTCGCCCTACATGAAGCGCATCGGCGGTTTCACGTTCCTCGGCAGCCCGAATCTGCCGGTCGCGGGCGTGGCAACCCTGTTGGACTCCAAGGTGTTCGGCGGTTTCACCGACGAGAAGCAGCCCGCGCCCGGGTACGTGATGAGCACCGGCAAGGACGGCCTGCCCGACGCCGACGGCCTGCAGGTCAAGACGATCCGCGAGGACACGACCGACTCGTGGCGGATCCGCTGCCGCCGGATCACTGTGCCGATCGTGCTCGAGCCGCGTGCGGCCTGGCAGATCACCGGGGTGAACCTGTGAGGCATCGCGTAATCGCGCCGCTGGTCATCACCCACAACCAGGACGGCGCGGCCGAACACCGCTATCAGGGCCAGGTCATCCCCTGGATGCCCGAGGAGCAGCGGCAGCACCTGCTGCGCCTCGGCATGGTCGAAGAGATCCCCGACGCCACCCCGCCCGGCGTCGTCGGCCCCGACGACGAGCCGGAAGGCGAGCAGCCGGCGCCCGGCAGCACCACGCCGGCCGCGCCGTCGACCGAGGTGGCTCGACCGCCGCAGACCGCGACCAAAGAGGTCTGGGTCGATTACGCCGTGACCGCGCTCGGCCTGGACCGGCCCGCGGCCGAGGCTATGACCAAGCCCGACTTGATCGCGCTCCAGGTCCAGTAAGAGGGGGTGCGCCGTGACTTCGCCAACGCCAACACCATTCGCGACCACCGATGACGTGCAGAACTCGTGGCGCACCCTCAACAACCAGCAGCTCAATTTCGCCGGCCTGCTGCTCCAGGCCGCGGCACTGTGGATCACCGGAAAATGCCAGGCCGCCAATATCCCGGTGAACACCACTGCCGCGCACATCGTTTCGATCGAGGTGGTGCGGGCCGCGCTGCAGCGTGACGTCCTCGATGGTGTGCCGAGCGGCAAGACCACCCGCGGCGACCGATCCGACGAGTGGACCAACGTCCGCACCGCCACGATCGAAGAATTGGCTCGCACGCTGATTTTCAGCGAGTACCACCTGCAGCTGCTCGGGCTGTTCCAGTCGACCGGGCCGCGCTACGCGATGGGGAACCGCTACGGGACGCCGGATCCGGTGATCCTGCCGGGCATCAGCCAGTGGGGCCCGAACTAGGTGGTGTACGCGCTCGGGACCGAGCAGCTGGTGCTGCACCTGCGCATCCCGATGCTCGACGGCGGCGGCAAGCCGGTGCTCAACGCCTACGGCCGCCGCCAGATCGTCGAGGCCGACGTCACCGCTGGCGGTTGCGCGTTCTGGGTCACCGAGTCACAGGAGACCGAGAACGCCGTCACCGCAACCAAACTGACCGGCAAAGGCATGCTGCCGCCGGACGTCGGCACCTTGCTGCCACCTGGGGCCGCCCTCGACCACACCGCCGCGGTCACCTGGCAGGGCATCAAGTTCGAGGTGCACGGGCCGCCGCGCCCGGTCACCAACATCCGCAATACCGACGTCGACCACATCGTCATCACCTGCCGCTCGTACCTGGGCAGCAGCATCCCCGGCACCCGAGAGGACGGATAGCCATGGCCATGGAAATCATGGGCGTACTCGCCGAGCTGACCAAGCTTGTCGAGAAGGCCGGTCCCGCCTCGATCCAGGCCCGCGAGCATGCCGAGCTGCTCGCCAAGAAGGGCGCGGAGTACGCGAAAACCATTGCGCCCGTCAACAAGACCGGCAAGCCGCACAAGCTCAAGAGCGGCTATGTCGACGAGCCCGGCGATTACCGCGACTCGATCCGCGCTGACGTGCTGTTCAAGGATGGCGCGTGGCGCGGCCGCGTCGGCGCATACGACTGGAAAGCCCACATCATCGAGTACGGCGCGAAGGGTAAGCCGAAGTTCGCGATCATGCGCCGCACCGCCGGACACCTGCGAGGCACCGACTCGTGAGGCCAGACGGCCGCCACTTCGCGAACCTGCGAACTTTGTTGGTGGCCTACCTGTCCACGCTGACGGGTATCGGCGCGGCCGGAACCAAACTCGAGCTGATCTTTCCGTTCGTGCTGATCACCGTAATCCCTTCCGGCGGTGACAACTACGTGTGGTCGAACCAAGTGGTCGACATCGAGGTCTTCCACTCCGACTACGCCGCGGCCGCCGACTTCTCGCGCGTCGTGCACGACCACATGATGCGGCTGCGGAACACCTATGTCGGTGGCGTGCCGGTCAGCCAAGTCCGAACCATCAACGGCTTCGGCGATCTCGACTACGAAGACGAGACCCTGCACAGGTTCATCGCTGAGTACGAGATCGAATCCGCAGTCAATGCGCAACCCCTGTAAGGAGATTCAGTCATGACGGGCACAACTTGGGACACCATTTTCGGCGGTGACGTCAACAATGTGTACAAGGGCCAGGTCGGTTTCGTCGCGATTCGCGACTATGACCCGACCAAGCCGCTGACGAACTGGACGCCGTTCGATACCGTCTCCGGCGACTGGTCCACGTCCCTGATGACGACCGACGGTTTCGAGGCGCTCGGCTACCAGGACGAAAACGGCCTGGAGTTCACCCCGACCCTGCAGACCGCGGATACCAAGGCGTGGCAGTCGCGGCAGAAGCTGCTGACCGACATCACCGAGGATTCCGAGTCGGCGATGCTGACCGGGATCGAACGCACGCCGCTTATCGAGGCGCTGGAGACGAATCTCCCGCTCGCGGCGATGGGCTCGCTCGGGCAGGCCGGATATCAGTACACCAAGCCGACATGGACCACCCCGATCGTGCGTCAGGTCGTTTTCGGCGCGGTCTACGCCTCGGCGCTCGGGATCTCGCTGTGGGCGCGGATTTACCCGCGCTGCCAGATGATCAAACCAGACAAGCTGAGCATGAACGCCAAGGTCGAGGCGCAAGCCAAACTGACCTTCGAGGCGCTGCCCGACACCGCCGCCGGATACGCCGTGCGCACCATGCGTGAAGGCGCAGGCTGGCGGGCTCTCGGCGGCACCACCAGCACCCCCGGCACCCCGACCGCGACCGCCGGTTCCGCCGGCGTCGCGTCGCTGACGTTCACTGCGCCGACCTCGAAGAACGGCCCGTTCACCTACAACGTCTTCGTCGACGCGGGCGTCGTTCCGGTCACTTCGAGCAACGTCACCGTCGGTGGCACCCTCACCCAACCGATTCTGACCGTGTCGGGCCAGGTCGCTGGCGCGCACACCTACAAGGTCCAGGCCATCGGCTCGAACCTGTCGGGCTCGGCGAAGTCGGGGGCCTCGAACTCGGTGACCGTCTCCTAACCCCTCGACCCCGACGTGGCGCGCGGTGGCTGGGCGTCGCGTCGGGCCCAGCCACCACAGCCACGCCTCGAGGAGGAAAACACCATGACCGAACCCGTCACCATCGCAGTCGAAGCCGCTCCGGTCGCCATGACCCCGGTCGTCCAGGCCCCGGCCGACGTCATCACCGATCTCGCCGCGTTCCGCGAGCAGGGCATCGAAGGCATGGGCGGCAAGGGCATTTCGTTCCAGCCCGGCGGCCCCGGCACCGAGGTGTTCACCGTGCCGCATCCTCTGATGCTCGACGACGACCAGCACGAGGAACTCAACCAGACGCTGAACACGCCTGCTATCGCGCGAATCCTGCTCAACACCCCCGGTGATCCGGACGTCTACACCCGGTTCCGGGCTGCGGGTGGCCGCTCCGGTGACGTCATGATCGCGTGGCGGCGACTCGGCGAAGGCCTCGGCGCCCCAAAATCGGCGAAGCGGTAGCACTGCTCAAGCTGGCTCCGAACCAGATCGAGGCCGACCTGCAGCGCTACTACCCAGGCCGGCGGATCGCTGAATTCTGGCGAACCGTCGGCCTGCGTCGTACCGGCGAGATGACCCCTCGTGAGCTCGTCGTGCTGATCGAGGAGCTGCCCGAAGACTCCCGGTTCAAGCGGAAGCGGTCGACCGCCTGGACGCTGCTCGAGCGGTTGCTCGCGGCCAGCATCAACCTGCAGCACTGCATGCGCGAGGACTACCGCAGCGCGCACGGGGCTGACTATCACTTCACGCCTATCGAGGCGCCCGAGCTCGACCACGAGCGCCGTCGCCGTGAGGCCCGCGAGGCGGCCAACATTCACCGCCGCCAGCTGGCGCGCGCGGTCATCGACCGCATGCTCTCCGGCCAGCTGCGCACAGCAGACATCGACGTCACCAAACCAATCGAGGAGGTACTAGCGGCTTGAGCGCGGTCTATTTCGACATCATCAGCCGGATCGTGGGCATGGAAGCCGCGGCAACCGAGGTGGTGTCGAAGGCCGCCCGCGCAGGCGAGCAGGCCGGGACCGGATTCGCCGACGCCTTCAAATCCAAGGTGCTCGGCGTGAGTTCGGGCATGTCGGCATCTATGACCGCGCAGGTCAATTCGGCGACTTCGGCGCTGGAATCGGCATCGGCCCGGGTGCTCAAGGCCAGGGACGCCGAGGCCAACGCCGCAGGCCGAGTCCGCATCGCCGAGAACCAGCTCAACGACGCGCGCCAGAAATACGCGACAGACAGCACGAAATTCATTGCTGCAGAGGAGAATCTGGAACGCGCCAAACGCAAGAACATCGCCGCGTCGGCCGATGTCGTGGCCGCGGCCGCCGCCGAGCAGCGGGCGCTCGAAACCCTGACCGCACGGCAGGACACCGCAGCCGCCTCGGCCGGCAACTTCGGCCTCGCCATGAAAGCGGCCGCCGGTCTCGGCGTCGCCGCATTCGGTCTCGCAATGGGCGAGAGCGTCAAGTCGGCGGCCGACTTCCAGGAGACCCAGACTCGGCTCGTCACGACCGCCGGTGAGAGCAAGGACGCCTTGGACATGGTGTCCAAGGGCCTACTGGAAATGTCGGGCCAAGTGGGCTATTCGGCACAGGACCTGTCCAAGGCGATGTACACCGTCGAGTCGGCGACCTTCCACGGCGCGGACGCGCTGACCGTGATGAAAGCCGCGGCCCAGGGCGCCGCCCAGGAGGGCGCGCCGCTGCACGATGTCGTCGACGCCCTGACGACCTCGCTGAAGGACTTCCAGCTGCCAGCCAGCGAGGCCGGTAACCAGGTCTCGCAGATGATCGCCGCTGTCTCGCACGGCAAGACGAGTTTCGGTGAGTTCTCGGCCTCCATCGGCAGCGTGGAAGAGGCCGCGCACCAGGCGCACGTCCCGATGTCGGACCTGTACGCCGACGTGGCCACGATGACGTTGCACGGCATCAGCGCAGACCGCGCCACCCAGAATCTCAACCGGGCCATCACCACGCTGCAGAAACCCAGCGTGGACATGACCAACGCGCTGGCCAACATCGGTATCAACGCGGCGGACTTGACGGAAAAGCTCTCGACCAAGGGCCTGTCCGGCACGTTCGAGGACATCTCCGAAGCGATCATGCAGCACATGGGGCCCTCGGGCCGCGTCATGATCGACACCCTCAACCAGTCCAAGACCGCAGCCGATGACGTCGCCAAGGTGTACGCGGGCCTGCCCCCGAAGCTGAAAGCCGTTGCCGACCAGGTCAAGGCGGGCGCGATCAAGCCGACAGTCGGCGCGCTCGAGGGCCAGGGGCTCGACCTCGACGAGGCGGGCATCATCGCGAAGTACGCGCAGATGGATGCCAAGGCGAACGGCCTGAATGCGTCGCTGACCTCGTTGAAGAACAGCAATCTCACCTACCAGCAGATGATGATTGCCGCGACCGGCAACCAGGAAACTGCCAGGGTCGCAGGCAATCTCGTCGGCGGCGATGAAGGCGATACCGGCGGCAGCCAGGGCGGCAACTTCGCCGACGTCCAGGCCGCCCGCGCCGATATCGAAGCGGCCCACACCGAGAACGGCGGCGACGTCAAAGGCTGGGCGGAAGTCCAGGACAACTTCAATCAGAAACTCAAGGAGACCAAGGCCGCGGTAGGCGCATGGGCCATCGAAGCGGGTGATCATCTGCTGCCGGTCGCGACGAAAGTCCTTGAGGGCGTGCAGGATGCGGTCCATTGGCTCGGCGAGCACAAGGCCGCATTCGCTTCCCTCGGGCACACCGTGTCCGCCGACGTGGTGCCGCCAGCGCACCTGTTCGTCGGGGTCATCCAGGAGGTCGGGCACTGGCTCAGTGATGGCGCGCACTGGCTCAAGGAACACAAAGCCCTGACCAAGGACCTCATTCAGGTCGCTATCGATCTCGGCGCGGTGTGGCTGGGCTGGAAGGCCGCGACCGGCACGTTCTCCCTGGTCAAGTCCGGAATCGGCGGCATCAAGGACGCGATCGGCGGCATCAAGACCGCCGCCACCACTGTGAGCGGCGCCTGGACCACGATCAGCACCGGCGCATCCGGCGCAGCCCAAACCGTCAAGGACTACTGGAACTGGACCGGCCGCTTCAAGGTTCAGGCCGCAAAGGATTTCGTGGCCACGAAGACCAGCGCGGCAGTCGAGTCGGCGCAGACCGCCGGCGCCTGGCTCATGCAGAGCGCTCGCGCCGCCGGGGCCTGGACGGTCATGAAAGTCCAAGCGGCAGGCGCGTTCCTCGCCACCAAGGCCAGCGCCGCCGTCTCGGCAGGCGAGACCGCCGCGGCCTGGATCGCTTCACAGGTAAGCGCGGGTGCTGGCTGGCTCGGAATGCAAGCCCAAGCGGCCGGCGCTTTCCTCGCGACCAAGGCCGCCGCCGTGGTCAGCGCGGGCGAGACCGCGCTGGCCTGGGTGGTCCAGAACGCACGTGTGGTCGCGAGTTTCGTGCTCGTCGAGGGCGCGGCCATCGCTGCTGGCGTCGCCGAAAAGGGCATGGCCGCAGCGCAATGGCTGCTCAACGCCGCGATGGACGCCAATCCGGTCGGGCTGCTCATCGCTGGTATCGCGGCCCTCGTCGCTGGCGTGATCTATGCCTGGAACCATTTCGACTGGTTCCGCAACGGCCTGACCTCGCTGTGGAATTTCCTGTGGAAAGACCTGATCAAGCCCGTTATCGGCTACATCGTCGACTACATCAAGGTCTGGATCGAGATCGGCAAGTTCCTCTACGAGCATGCCCTCAAGCCAGCATTCGAGGGCATCGGCAACGGCCTCAAGACCGTCAAGGATGGATTCGGCAACGCCGTCGACTGGATCCGCGACAAGTGGGGCACGATCGAGAAAATCGTCGGAACACCGGCGGTCGCCATCGTCGATCTGGTCTATAACGACGGAATCGTCGCGTTGTGGAACGGAATTGCCGACGTCTTCCACCTCGGCAAACTGAATCCTGTTGATGCCAGCAAGATTCCGCATTTCAACGTCGGTGGCATCATGCCCGGCTATACGCCCGGCATCGACAACCAGCTCATCGCGGTCGGCGGTGGCGAGGCCATCATGCGCCCGGAATGGACGCGCGCGGTCGGATCCGACTACATCCACGCGGCCAACGCCGCCGCGCGGTCGGGCGGCGTCGGCGGTGTCCGAGATTTCCTGGGCCTGGCGCATTTCGATACCGGTGGCATTGTCGGTGCTTTCAGCGACGCCGTGGGCGACGTCGTCGACTGGGCCAAGGACGCCGCCACCGGTGCTGTCGATGCCGCGAAGTTCGCGGCGAAGCTCGCCACCGACCCGCGCGCCGCAGTCACCGAGCTGTTCGGTCCCGTCCTCGACAAAGCCAAGTCCACCCCGGACGGCGGCAGCGACGGCGGCACTTCGGCGTGGCGCGACATGCTGATCGGGATGCCGTCGGCGTTCGTGCACGAGGTGATCGACAAGGCGCTGAACTTCGCCAAGTCTGCGCTCGGCATCGGCGGCGGTGGCACCGTCGACGGCAGTGGCGCGAAGCAATGGGATTCGATTATCGTCCGGGCGCTGCAGCTCGAAGGCTTCCCGGCCACACCGGAATACGTGGCCGCGGCCGAGGGCCAGATCATGACCGAGTCGTCGGGCAACCAATACGCCGTGCAGCAGATTCTGGATGAGAACAGCGGTGGCAACGAGGGTCTCGGCCTCGTGCAGGTGACTCCCAAGACGGCCGCATGGCTCGGGCTCTCGGAACTGGGCGGCGACATCTACGACCCGCTGACCAACCTGCGCCTCGGTCTGCGCGAGCTCAAGGCGCAGCACGGTGGCGACCTGCTCGGGCAGTGGGGCCACGGCCACGGATACGCGACCGGCGGAATCGTGGGCAAGTCCGGCCCCGAGGTCGCCCGCGACACCGTGCGCGAACACGCCTCAACGCCGTACGTGTGGGGCGGCAGCGACCTCACCGTTGGCGTCGACTGTACGGGCCTCGTTGGCGACGCAATCCAGCTGGCGCAGGGCGTCGCGAATCCCACCGGGCGCCTCGGCGATACGACCTCGATGCTGGCCGGCCAGTGGCCCGGATTGGTCCGCGGCGCCAGCGCCAGCGATGTATTCACCATCGGCGCCAACGAGGCCCACGCGGCGATGACCATCCTCGGCACGAACATGGAAGCGCGGCAGACCGGCGAGAAAATCCGGTATGGATCGTCCGCAGTCGGTGCGTTCGATCCGCAGTTCACCGCCCAATTCCATGTGGATCCCAAGACGTTCAATCCGGCGTATGACCCGAACGCCAAGAGCACGCAGAGCAAGGCCGAGGCGGCGGCGCAGAAACTGCGCGACGCCGCGGACAAGGCCGACGAGCGCGCCAAGAAGGCCGACGACGCGGCGACCAAGCACGACCAGAAGGCGACCGAATGGGACCAGAAGGCTGACCACGCCCAGGAGCTCGCCAACAAGTCCTTCGGCCCGGCCCGTGACAAGCACCTCGCCGCGGTCACCGACTACCGCAACAAGGCCAAGGCCGCTCGGGACGCGGCCGACAAGTCCCGCGCCGACGCCGACAAGTACAGGGCGACGGCATCAACCGACCGGCAGAAGGCGCTCAACCCGACCACCACCAAGAACAAGAACGGCGACGGCGGTCTGATGACCTTCGAGCAGTTCGGCGAGAAGGCCGGCGGTCTGGCCGCGACCGGGTTCCTCGAGACCTTCGGCCTCAAGGGGACGCTGCTCGAGGACCCGAACAAGAGCCCGCTGCTCAAGATCGGCTCATCTCTGGGCAACCTCAAGGTGCAGGGCCAGCCCGTATTCGTCAATCCGCTTGCGCCACTGAGCAGCAGCGCGGCCCCGCAGACCAACGCCGCGCCGCAATCCACCGAGGCCCCAGAGTCCACGGAAGTGCCCGAGTCGACCGAGGCGCCGGAAATCGATGCCTCGCCCGACATTTCAGCCGATATTGATGTCGATCCGGACCCCGGCACTCAGGCGATGCCCGACGACCTGCAGCCATCTGACCCCGACGCGCTGTCCAACGCCCTCGACGCCACCCACGACATGGGCGGCCTGCTGCCGCCCGGGCTCAGCATCGTCAACAACAAGACCGGCGGCCACGAGTACGTGGTCAACCCGAAGCTCGCCCCGGCCGAGCAGCCGCCCGGCGGCATCAACTTCGGCCGCTCCGCGCCCGTGCTGCACATCGAGCACTGGCACGCCGCCGACCCGTCCGGCGGTCAGGCCGACGCCCGGGCCATCGCCCGCGAGATCGCCCCGTACGCAGGATCACTACCGCGATGAGCACACTGATCACACCCTCGTCCCCACCCTCGGCGTGGGCGCTGCAATCGCTGCTCTCGGGCGCGGACTCGATCATCACCTGGTACGGATCCGACGGCGGACTGTGGCCGATCTCCGGCGGCATGGCACCGATGCCGCCCGACGAGGGCGTGCAGCTCGTCGACATCAAGGGCATGCATGCCCCGTTCAAACACGTCGACCAGCAGGGCGCGCACCAGGACGGCGTCACAAACCTGGACACCACATACGACGCGCTCGAGTTGGACATGACGCTGACCATCTTCGGACGCGACGCCCGCGGCCGCCGCAGAGTTTTCCGGGAGTGGCTGGCTGGATGGGAGCCCAAGAAGACCGGCCGGATGGTGTGGTTTACGGCAGAGCTCGGGCATTGGTGGCTCGACATGCGTCTCTTGCAGGCCCCGAGCGATGTCATCAAAGCTGGTGACGCGGCGTCGATTACAACGCAGTGGGCTGCTCGTTCGGACTTCTCGTACTGGCAGTCGTTCGACTCGGTCTCGACCAAGCTCATCGCCTCGAACTCGACCACCCTGGCCGATCCGGCGGGCAAGGCGCCGGCCAATTTCCTGCAGAACTGGAACCGCGGCGACCAGGACGGGTGGCCGGTCATCCTGCTGCAGGGCCCGGGCACGTTCACCATGGGCGACAACGGTGGCGCACGGCGAATCAAGCTGCCACTCAATGCCGGTGAGCTCGCCCGCGTCACCACGATCCCGAATAGGCGGACCGTCGTCGAGGTCAATACCGGCGCGAACATCTATCCGCGCCTCGTCGGTCGGTTCTCCACACCAGTGCCCGCAGGTGCTGTGGTGCGCAATCCGATCACCGTGACCGGTGCGCAGGCGGGCGTGACCTCCGCGCTCTCGACCCTCACCCCGTGGCGGCGCTGGCCGGAATGACCGGGCCTATGGATCTGACGCAGACCCCAGACTGGGCTGCGCTCGACCGGGCGAATGTACTTGCCGCGCCGCAAGATGAGCCGCTGGGCCGCGGGCTGCTCGTGGTCACCTACTACGACCCGAGCGGCCGCCCGCTGGGGGAATGCGGCGACTACATCAGCGTCACGTTCACCCCGAAACGCAATGCGATCTCGCCGGGCACCATCGTCCTCAAGGACAGCGACCCGCTCGTCGCGATCGCCGAAAACTGCTACTACACAACCATTCCGATCACCATCACCATGCCGTCGGGCTGGCGCTGGTCCGGTCGCGTGGACACTGACACCGACGACATGGTGAAGGGCGTCGGCACCACCACATTGCAGCTGATCAGCGATTACTGCTGGTTTTCATCGCTGCTGGTCTTCCCTGCCTGGTGGATGCCAATCGAGGCGCAGATACCGAAAGAAGCCACGTTCATCGGCCCCGCGGTCACCAACATCAAGGAGCTCATCGCCGAGCAGATCCTGCGGCAGTCCGGACTGCTTGGCGCGGCACTGGAATTCGCGGGCAACATCCTCAACCCGCCCGCCTACCTCGGTAGCCTGCTCGACTTCTTCGGCCTGCCGCTGGTCGTCGTGCCGACCAACCCGCTGACCGATACCTCGAAGTGGACCGCAATCACGTGCAAGATGACCACCATCTCGGCCGCGGTCGAGCAGACTCTCAAGGACTGCGGCCTGCTGCTGACCGCGGACCTGTGGCTGCCCGGCGACCCGCAGCCCGCCGCCGACTGGGGCATCATCCTCACCGAGCCGGTCATCGTCATCGACGTCAAGGACTACAGCGGCGTCACCGGCCTCACCGGCACCATGCTCGACGGCCTGATCGGCGGCGTCGTCGACCTGCTCGACACCGTGCTCGGCGAAATCCTCTCCCTCGTCACCGGATTGAACGTCTCCGACGGCGACTCGACCGACGCCACCAACCCGTACGGCAACGGGATCCTCGCCCAGCTGCTCGGCCTCGACGCCAAACCGCCCTGGGTGATCTACGAGGACGGCCCCCGCTCGGGCATCGAAGAATCGCACGTCACCGCACACCACCCGCTCGCCTACCGAGTGGTCACCGGCGGCAAGTCCCCGGACTGGGTCAACAAGGGCATCGACTTGGTGTTGGAGTACGGATTGTCGCTGCTGCTGGCCGCTTTCGGCGCGTCCGGCATCTCCAGCACGCTGCTCGACGGCCTGTTCGACAACGTGTTCCTCGCCTATCAGCAGCTCGAGGATGAGTCACGGCGCATCAAGCTCGGCAAGTTCGGCCGGCCGGAATTCTGGGCACAGGGCGGCAGTGCCGCCTACACCCTCGACGCGCAGGTCATCCTCGAGTCTGCGCTGTGGGACACGCGCGGATATCACTCGTTCCAGCTGGTCACACAGAACGAGAGCCCGTACAGCTTCGGCGGCGAGCTGTTCGGGGTGCGGTACGGCGACTTCGGTATCGGGTTCCCGGTCAGCTGGGTCCGCAAGGCCCGCATCTATACCGACTACTGCGCCGAGGCCACCATCACCGACGACCGCACCCACCGCATCGCGCTCACCGCGAAGGTCGGCGACCAGTCCGCCGTCGAATCCCCGTGGGCGAAGGTCATGCGCCGCATCGGGTCTCTCTACGACATCGTCAAAGCCGCCGCGCTGGCGCAGAACTGAGGACATGAATTGACCACGCCCACACTGGTTTTGAACCCTGACGGTTCGATGACGTGGACCGGCACGGTCTACCTCATGAACATCGACGACATCGCCAAGACCGGTGTCGCCACACTGACGCTCACTCCGGCCGGCGGTTGGGGAAACCTGCCGGTCCTCGCTCAGGGCGCGCCCGGCCTGCCGCCGATCTTCGACTTGGTCACCGTCAATACCCTCGACCCGGCCACCGTGCCGACTCCGTCGCAGTCGGCGACGCTCAACCTCGTCGACCCGGGCGGCCCGGGCCAGGCCGCCCACTACACGCTGACGCTCAACCTGCTCAAGGGCGCGGTCGGCGCGACCGGCGCGACCGGTCACATCCTGGGCTCGTCGGATTTCTCGAACTCACCGGCCAATGGCCAAGTGCCGGTTTACAACTCGACCGGCGGACAGGTCGCCTGGACCACCATCCACCCGGTCACCCCGTACTACGTGCTGCCGGGCACGGCATTCACCGCGCTGTCCGAATCCACGTCCGGCGTACGGGATATCGTCGCCGCGATCACGATTCCCGCGCAGTCCTACAACTACCGGCCGCGGATCTCCGGCGACCTGGAAGTGACCGGCGCGACCGGCATGCGGATCGATGCCGAGGTGCGTATGAACACCCAGGCCACCGCCGACGCCACGATCTCGACCAGCGGCACGCTCATCGGTTACGGGCGCGGCGCCGAGTCGGCGCTGGCCGTCCACCTGAACATCACACCGTATTTCGGCACCGCGATGGCCCCGACCGACAGCTCGCCGGCGGCCGTCGTCACTGCGGGCACTGTGCAGCGCATTGTCCTCACCGCGGTCCGCCAGTACGGTTCGGCCGCCTGGACCACCTCGCAGACGCTCGGCGAGCTGCGCATCGCCCTGGACGCCGTCTAGCCGTGGCGCTGCCCCCGCAGTTTTTCGCCGCCATCGGCGAGGCCATGAAGGATCTGTTGCTGGCCAACGTATGTTCGGCGGTCGCAGGGGTCGACATCAACATCTTCGGCGTCGATGTGCACCCGTTCGCGTTCCTGGGGGACTGGGCAACCAACCTGCGCAACGACGCCAATACCGCCATCCAGAACAGCGTCACCATCGCCTCGGGCATCAACGGCGGCAGCAGCGACCCGACCAAGGTGGCTACGACCGTCGGCGGCATTCAGAACAACATCGCTGCGAACTCCGCGGCTATCTCCGCGCTGCAGACCCAGCAGCAGCAACAGCAGACCGGCGGCGCGTCGATCTCGGTGACATTCCCCGATACCCAGCTCGGCAGCATCGGGCCCGGCTGGACACTCGGCGGCCAATCGACCGCGCTGTGGGCCGAAGGCAATGGGGTGGCCGGTATTCAGCCGGACAACCACTACGGCAACGGCGTGCGATGGGCGCTCAACACCACGGTGATGCTCACCAACGACCACGCCGTCACCATGGTGGCCGGCACTACCGGCTCGACGCAGGCCATGACCTCGCTGCTGGTGCGCTGCGCGACCGACCTGAGCAGCTTCGTCTACCTGAACGTCTACAACAACCACGCCTACCTGGGATATGGCAGCTGGAACGGCACCGCGTACACCTTCCACGACTGGGCCGACGTCGGCCTCAGCGGGCTGGCGGTCGGCACCACGCTCACTCTGACCGCCACGGGGCAGAACTATGTCGCCACCATGGGCGGCATCACGCTGCTCTCCCATACCGATTCCACGAATCAGGCGACCGTCGGCTCGTCGAACCGCTCGGTGGGCATGCTCAGCGGTCAGTATGTCGACCTGTTCGGCTCGGCCTACACAGGCTGGGACATCAAGAGTTTCGCGGCCGCCGACGTGTCCTCGCCGCCCGTCGTCGGCACCGGCTGGTCCATCTACCAGTCGACCTCGAGCCAACCGCTGCCCGGCAGCGGCTGGACCACAGTCGGCTCGAACACCTTCGACACCATCCGCCAGAAGGCGAACGTCACGATCACCACGCTCGGCACCGGTGTCATCACCATCCAGAAAACCGGCTGGTACAGCGTCGCTTTCGCGGCAACGGTCAACGTCGGCCAGGTCACCGCCGCTGCCGGGCTGTACTACCTGCCCTCTGGCGGATCGACCGCGAGCATTGTGCGCCAAGGCGATCGGGTCGACGGTGGCGGCGGTGGCGACAACACCGCGAACTACACGGTCACGACAACGAACATCGTCTACCTCAGCGCGGGCGACCAGATCTTTCCCGCGATGTACACCGGCACGGGCAGCGGCACATTGACCGGCACGGGGGCGGGTGGCGCTGGCTATCACACCTATTTCGAGGGCGCGCTACTCAACAGCGCCTAACGAATCGAAAGGAACACCCCATGACTCTCGGGATCGACTACGCCGGTGGCAGACCCAACGCCGCCGAAATCCGCACCAGCGGATACGCATTCGTCGTCCGCTACCTGTCCGACGGCGGCCCCGGCCTCCCCGGCAAGCTGCTCACCCCCGAGGAGGCCGACGCGCTGCGCGCCGCCGGTGTCGACATCGTGAGCAACTGGGAAACCACCGCCGACCGCCTGCTCGGCGGCCACGATGCGGGCGTCGCCGACGCCCAGGCCGCCCTCGCCCAGGTACTCGCCTGCGGCGGCCGCCCCGACCGGCCGATCTATTTCTCGGCGGACTGGGATGCCACCGAGGGCGACCAGCAGGCCATCGACGACTACCTGCGCGGCGCGGGCACGGTGATCGGCCCGGAATGGGTCGGCATCTACGGCGGCTACTGGCCGGTCTCGCGCGCCCTCGACCACGGCAGCGCTCGATGGGCGTGGCAGACCGACGCCTGGTCGGGCAGCAACACCGAGCCCCGGGCCCAGCTGCACCAGCGTGCCGAACAGGTGACCATCGACGGCGTGCAGTGCGACGTCAACGAGGCACTCGCCGACGACTACGGGCAGTGGTCGGCCACGACCGCACCCGCACCGGTTCCCGGGCCGCCGCCAGTGACGGGACCGCTCGACGTCACCTATTTCGACGGATTCATGGGCAACGTCGTGTCCGACATCAAGGACATCCGCCAGCAGCTCACCGGCGGCCGCGACCGCGTCGACACCGCGACCGGCGTCGACGAGCGCGCCAGCTACCCCGGGTGGGCCCAGCTGGGCAAGAACCCCGATGGCAGCGACCGGACCATCGTCGACGCCGTGGCCGCCGTGCTCAAGATCGTCGAGGCCCAGACCGCGACCATCGCGTGGATGGCCGCCAAGATCGGTCCCGAGGTGCAGGCATGAGCATCTCCCAGTACTCCAAGACCGCAATCTCGGTCTCGGGCGGCATCGTGGCGTGGGGCACCGAAACCGCCGCGCTGCTGGAGCTGGTGCCCGACAAGCGTGCGGCCGCAGTCGCCGCCGCGCTGCTGCTCGTCGTGCACACCGCGCAATCGTTCGGCGTGTGGCTCACCAAGAACGAGCCCGCGATCGAGCACGTCGTCGCCGAAGCCGAAGCGGCATTCGCGCCGGACCACGGCGCCGCCTCATGAGCTGGGGATGGATCGGCCCAGCACTAGGCGGCGCGGCCACCAGCGGTGTCGGCGTGGAGCTCACCCGCCGACTGTTCTCGCGTAGCTCTGACCGCGCACAGGCAGATGTGAATCATGCGGTCGCCAGCAATCAGCTGTCCGAAACGGTCGCCAAGCTCTCCGAGACCGTCGGCAAGCTCCACCTGCGGCTAGACGCCACAGAGGAGGAGCTGAGCAAGTATCGGATTGCGCAGTCGCGGCTCGAAAACCTGTTCCGCCACGCCATCGAAGTGATCCGGGACTTCATGGACATCGCGCGTGACCACGACATCCCGGCTCCGGAGATGTCGGACGAGCTGCTCGACGAGATCGCCAGCCGCACCTAATGTCCTCGATCCTGATAGTCCGCGACGTGCTCGCCGCGGACGGATCCCGCATGCCCACCCAGGGCATGATGATCGACTCGGCCGACCTCGCGAAGTATCAGGCGTACGGCTGGCGGCTGCCATACGGCGCGCCCGGAATCCCGGCCACCGCCGACCAGCTCTATGACGGATTCGACAAGTCGCCCACCGACATCGAGCCCTGGACCTTCGACTGGTCCCCGGACCTCGCCAGCGGCGAAACCATCACCGCGAGCAGCTTTCTCACCATTCCCGGCCTGACCTTGAGCTCGGCCACCCACACCGCGACGACCGCCTCGATCTGGGTATCGGGCGGAACTCTCGGCACCACCTACCTGGTCACCAACCGCATCGCCACCAGCACCGGGCGGCAGCTTGATTGGTCGTTCCAGGTCACCATCGCCCAGCAGTAGAGAGGGAAAATCCCATGTCTGACGACGTTTTCGCGTGGCACGCTTCCGCCACGATCTTCAAGTACTTTGAGGACAAGGTGGCGGCAATGACCGCGCACCTGGATCTCGGGCGCGAACCGCTCGGCCACGAAATCGAGGATCTGGTGCGCCGCGGTCTGTTCGCGCCCGACGAGGTCCACGTCGAGGACGGCAACCTGCTCACCACCGCCGGCCTCGGCCGCATCACCTCGCTGCTGGAAGGCAACGGCGGCGCGGTATTCAACAACGCGCAGGCCATCATCGGTGTCGGCTACCACGGCGGCACCACCACCAACGACGCGGCAGTCACCGACACCGCGCTCGCGGGCAACGGGTCGACGTCGACGGCCTACTACCAGGGCGCGGACGCGAGCTACCCGACACAGTCCGGCGGAACCATCACGGTCAACTCGACTTTCGGCGGCAGCAACGCCAATTTCGCCTGGAACGAATGGTGCCTCGGCATCGCGACCGGCACTCTCACCCCTGGCGGCACGCTGGCCTCGGTGGGCACCTCGCCGATCATGCTGAACCACAAGATCGCTGGCCTGGGCACCAAGTCCCCGGGCGCGATCTGGACCTTGTCAGCGACCTGCACGATTTCCTGATCTACTGCAGCGCAGCATGATTCGGGCGACGAGAGGGGCGTGACGTGGCAATAGCCCTGCGCGGGACGGCGACGACCGGCTCGACCACGATCACGGCCCCGACCGGCGTCTCGAACGGCGATGTGCTGGTGATGGCGGCGATCTGCGCGTCGGCGACCACGCTGACCTTGCCGACCGGCTGGACCAGCGTTCGTAACGTCACCGCCGCGAACGGAGCGTTCTCCACGATCCGCCTGGTCGTCGCCTACCTGGTATGGACGACCGGCACGGCGACGAGCTGGTCAATGACCGGCACCACCTACAACGTGTGCTCCGGCTACTCCGGTGTATCCACAGTAACCCCACTCCTTGTGGAGAACTACACCACCGCGACGGCGAGCACGATCACCACGCCGACGGTCAACAACACCTCGGCGAGTGCATGGCGTCTCGCGGTGTGGGGTGCGAACAACGCCTTCAACAGCTCGATCTCGGCGTGGACCACATTCAGCCCGGCCGACACCAAACGCACCGGATCCAACAGCACGTCTTCTGCCCTGGCGCTCACCGACTCGAACGCCACCATCTCGACCGGCAACACGTCGATCACCGGCACGGTCCCCGACACCGCGCCCAGCAATGGCATCAGTGCGGCCTGGATCGGGATGCTCAATCCGGCCGGCGTCCCCGTGTCCGACACCGACACCGGATCCGGTGCGGATTCGGCGAAGATCGCACTCAGCTACGCGGACACCGGATCCGGCACAGACTCGGCGGCGGTCACCGCCTCGACACCGAGCAGCGACACGGCCTCGGGCGCCGACAGCGCACAACTCACGGCGTCCGCGACCGACACGGGCGCGGCCGCAGAATCAGGCACGGTGACGACACCAACCACCGAGACCGCGACCGCCCTCGACACC
The DNA here is from genome assembly GCF_042754245.1 of Nocardia sp. NPDC059228. Lineage (NCBI taxonomy): Bacteria > Bacillati > Actinomycetota > Actinomycetes > Mycobacteriales > Nocardiaceae > Nocardia > Nocardia sp. NPDC059228. The sequence continues at coordinate 41,267 of NZ_JBHZAL010000043.1, forward strand.
GCGCTCATCCGGCAGACGAGCAGCGATACGGCCGCGGGCACCGAAAGCGCATCGGTCGCGGTCCTACTGCCCTCGGTCAGCGACAGCGGAACGGGCACCGACACCGCCGCGCCGGTACTGCGGGCCACAGAATCGGCGAGTGGCACCGAATCCGCCTCTGTCACTGCCGCCCTGCCCGCTGCCGATACGGCCGCCGCTACTGATGCCGCCGTGGTGGCCATCGACAAGCTGAGCACCGACACGGCGACCGGCGCTGATGCCGCAGTCGTCCGGGTGAACATCACCGGCACCGACACCGCCGGCGGAATCGACTCGGCCGCAATCCGGCTCGCGAACTCCGATACCGGGTCCGTCGCGGATTCGGCACGCACCCGGCACGCGGGCCAGGGCGTTCCGGCTCGGCTGCGGCTCGTGAAAGTGATTCCGCGGCTGCCGGTGTGGACCGGGCCGCGTTAGCGTTGAGCGCTGCCGGAGGTCAGGCCCTTCATGAAGCCACCCGCGAAATCATTGGGATCGGTAGTGTCGTCGCTTCGCTGGTTGAGCCACGGTCGCGGCGTGATCGTGATCTGCCATAGCCCACGACCGCTATTCCCGGGTACCTGATCGCACGTCGCGGTATCAGCAGTGGTGTTCCGCGTCGCCGCTTCATGAGCGCGAGCATCAGCGGCGCACGCCGCGTACGAGGGATAGACCTCACCGTCGTAGGCAGCCGACGCGATCCCCGTTCCGGCCCCAGCTGCGGCTGCGAATAGGACGGCCGTACAAACGATCTTGCGGAGCATCAATTCTCCTCAATTGGTCAATGATTGGTCAGCGGCGCGATGGGAATGGCGGCCAGTAACGCGGGCCGCGTTAGCCGGTGCCCTTCTCGCGCAACATGGTGTATTCAGCCAGGACCCCTGCGCAGTCCATCGTCGGCGCATCCGCGGGGAGCGAGTCGCGCAGATGCTGCAGCACGGTGAGGGTGGTCTCGTCGTTAATGCCGGCCTTCTGCATGAGCTCGTTGGCCCGCTTCGCCTCGACGTAGAGCTTCCCATCGTCCTCGCGGCACGCGCTGCGCAGCGCGTCGAGCGCGGCCTGCTCGTCGGCGCTGTACTTCGCGGCGGCCGCCGAGGTCGTTTGAGGTGTCGACGTTCCCCCCGTTGCACTGTCGTGCGAGCCGCAGCTGGTGAACGCGATGATCGGCACAGCGGCGAGCATGGCGAGCACGAGCAATCCGACGACCGGGTTGCCCTTCTTCTTCTCGGGCGCGATTGGTTCCGGCGTGGCCTCGCGCGTGCCGGCCGCGTCGCCATGCGCCCCGGAGCCGTCGCCGAACCTGGCCCTGAAGTCCGCGGTGGAAGTCTTGCGTGGCCGGTGGTGGTGCGTCATGCAGTCCCTCTCATTGGTGGGCCTGGGCACGAACAATGCTGCTGAGATATCACGGAATATCGCCGATTCTTAGCTGTTCCGGTCACTCTGGCATGCGATGTCGGTCGGATTGACACGCAACTAGAGAGAACAACGGCCGCCCCCGCTACGAACGGGGGCGGCCGTGCTGTGTTTTCAGGATCTAGTAGCCCATTTTCCGGGTCCATGCGATCGCTGCCCCGTCATCGCCTGCTGCGACCGAACGGGTGTAGCGCAGCGGAGGAGCCCACCGGTGCCGGCGGATTCCGCTCCGGGGCCGGATGACCGTGCCGCCGAACTCGCGCCGCGTCACGGTTCCGGCGCCTTTGTCCCCGGGGTCACGCCGCTGGGGGGTGAGCACGCGGGTCAGGTGGTAACGGGCCCAAAACAAGCGGTGCGAGAGGTTGGTTCGGGCCGACTGAATCGTGTGGTTCACGGGCGTTTCGCTCTCACTAGCAGCTGCCGGTGTTGAGGATGTCAGTGTACTTGTCGACCGCGGGGAAAGTGCCCTGGTAGCTGACCCAGAGGATCGCGTGGCCACGGTAGGACGACATGGTTTTGCACTCCAGGTCGCGGGCACCAATGTTGAGGAACGGGTCGGGTCGGGTGCTGTCGCCCGCAGTACCAGTCGTCACCCAGTTCCCGCCGTCGTAGTACTCGATTCGCAGGTCGATGTGGAAGGTGTCCGGCTTGGGCATGCAGGTCGCCTGTCCGCCGGTGATGACCGCACCAGACTGGACATAGATCCCGTTGGCGAAGGTGAAGTAGCACGGGTTGCCGGTCTTCTGGGCGCAGGCGTCGGTGGCCGGGAGCATGAGCGCCGCCGTGGCCACGGTGGCACAGGCGAGAGCGATGCGGGTAAGCGTGTGCCGCATGGAGTTTCCTTCTGTGTAGTGGTGGTTATCGTGGCCAGCGTTGCTCGGCGCGTAACTGTTGTTCCCCTGCCCAGGTGGCGCTGCCAACCCGGCGGCTCTCCGCAAGCCATTCCGCAATCTGGTCGAGGCTCCCGCTGGCCTTGCTCCAGCCGCTCGGATCGCGCAGGACCCAGCCGTAGGGCGGTTGCCGCGCGACCTCGACCGTCCAGCCCGGCCCGGCAGAGGCTGCGATCTCGTCTGCCCGCTGGCGCACGAGTTCGACGCCTGTAGCGAGAGCCTCCCGGTCGGGCGCCGGGCTCTCCATGGGGCTGGGTTGATTCACCGGCTGCTCCGCTCGGTGAGGGTGCGGGCGTACGCATCACGGGGCGAGACGGTAAGCACCGCCGCGACCTCGAGAAGTTCGGCCGGCACACTGCGGGCGTCGAAATGCTCGACGCTCGGGACGATTACGGCGTCCACGCGCGTCCGGTCAACTACCACACGCAACCGATGGACCTGCTCCAACGTGCGCTCACTGAAGACGACGATCTTCCGGAGGTCGTAACCGCTCAATCGAGCACATCGCTCGATGGCTCTCTCGTCCTGTTGTTGCTTCGTCGCTGAGACGTCGCTGCGCAGGAATCCCACCGCGGAAGGCAGCAGACCCATGGTCAACACCCCCGGCTGATCGGGACGTACGTGCGCCGTGGCTCGGCTGCGAGTCGGGCCTGAATGTCGCTGACGGTCAGCCTGTTCTGACGTTTTACGTGCTCGTCGCTCGGTATGACGAGCGTGGCGGCGCCCACGAGCACTAGCGCAGCGAGGGTGAAAAGAAGGATGATTCCCATGTCGGGTGCCTCCAGCTCCCTGGAACGGATGGAGCGCACCCGGCACCAGAGCGTTGATGAGGGAGTCGCGTCTGGTGCCGCGTGCTGTATCGATCGTCCGACGCGCCCACGTGGATTCACCATTGCGCCACAGTGGAGTATCAAACGCCCCGAAAGTTCACGAAAGTACACACCCCCACCGGATTCCGGCGTATTTTCCCAGCATGAGGGAAGTGGGGAAGTGGACGGGCGTCGAGTCTTACGCCCTGCAAAGCGCATTGGGCGACACCGCCGAAGTCTTCGCGGACCGGGTCGGTGTCACCGCGAGCATGCTCTACCGGTGGCGGCGCGCCGGAGCACACGCGAATTTGCGGCTCGCCAACCAGACTCGCCTGGCCGAGCTGCTCGACGCCCTCGACGAGGCGCAAATGCGCCGATTCTGGGATGCGTTGGCGGCCAACCCTATTTCAGATGCCGACGAGGCGCTGATCGGGCCATCGCTACCGCCGAACGTGCTCACAGGATGTTGGGTGACGACCTACAAATTCGACCGCGTGCGCCACCACGCCGACATCGCGGTTATCACCCCGCGTGGTGGCCGGCGGATCACGGCCGCGAACTGGCCGCCGTCGCCGCGCAGCGAGGACCAGGCGGAAGGATTCCGCAACCGGGTCGAGGCCGAGCTGTATGGGCGGCACCTGATCGGCCAGTGGCGAAACATGAGCGACAGCTACTATTTCGGCTCCCTTCACCTGTCGGTCATGCCAGGCGAGATGATGCTCAGCGGCTACTACACCGGCTTTCCGCATGACATGGAAGTTGTTGCGGAACAGTGGAAATGGGTACGCATCGAGCCGTCCTCGCTGGACGGAATCGATCTCGCCGCCGTCACCTTGAAAGCGCCGGACTTGATTTACGCTCAGCTCCAGGACCGCAGCCACACGGCCGGTCCGATGACGCTCGAGGACATCACGGAGGCACGATGACCCTGACCAAGCAGCATGTTCGCGACGTCGTGGATATCTACATCCGGGCGTGGACCAAGCAAGACCCCGACTTGATCCTGTCGATATTCACCGAGGACGCGACCTATCACGAGCGCGTGCTCGGCGAGCCGATCGCGACCCACGGCGGCATCCGGGACTACTGGCAGTCGAAGGTCGTCGAGTCGCAAGCGAACATCGAATGCGAGCTGCTGAGCCTGTACGTCGATGGCGAGACCGCGATCGTCGAGTGGGAAGCTCGCTTCGATGACCTGGTCCGCGGTATCCGCAAGCGCATGCGTGAGGTCGCCCTGCTGGAGTTCGACGGCGCGCTGATCCGGAGCCTGCGCGAGTACTGGGCCTCGGAAACCATCGGCTGACACCTGAAATAGTGTGTAGCAAGCTTGACAGTGTGGAGCATGCTTGACACAATAGAGCTATGACCACAACGATTGCCACTGTCGCCGATTCCATCACCGACCGCACCGACATGGACCTCGATGCGGCGCTGACTCTCGCCACCACCTACGCCGCACAGTGCGGCTACGACGTTCCCGAAGGTGGACAGGCCCCCGACGCCGAGATCAGCGAGGACGACGCCGAATTCATCCTGGAATCCGCCAGGGTCGCCACAGAATCCGCAGCGCCCTCGATCCTCGACGACATCGCTACAGCCGCGGACGCCATCGAGGCGTCAATCGATCAGCGGGATGCCCTCATTCGTCGCGCAATCGCCGATGGCGTCCCGCGCACTCACATCGCGAAGGCTGCCCGGCTGTCTCGCGAACGCATCTACCAGATCCGCGACCACCGGCGGTAAGCCGGACGCGCCGCGCCGGGCGATGGACCCCGGCGCGGCGCAGTGGATCAGGCCGCGCCCTCAACAACTTTCAGCGCAGGCTGCGCGGTCCGGGAGATCATCGCCCCGATGACCGCGGCGGCGGCAGATCCGGCGCGGCGATCCAGATGCCCGTACCGGTCCGATGTCGTCGTGATGCTCTCGTGGCCGAGGTGCCGTTGCACGACATACATCGGGATGTTCGCGCCCAGCATCCAACTCGCACAGGTATGCCGCAGGTCATGGATCCGCGGTTTCTTGCCATTCAGCGGCTCGGTGGGATCATCGGCCAGCCGTGTGAGCGCCGGGGCCCAGATCTGCTTGTAGAACGTGGTGATGTGCACGGGATCGCCGTGCGCGTTGACGAACAGCCAGTCGCCCCGCGGGCGGCCCGCCAGGGCCAGCTCGGCGATGAGGGCCGGATCGAGATCCAGTGTCCGGTTGCTGCGCTTGGTCTTCGGTCCGCCGAGTGTGCGAACGCCGCCGGTGTACTTCCATGCCCGTCGGATGTGGCAGGTGCCCTTCTTCGGATCGATGTCGCCGACGCGCAGCGCGGTGACTTCGCCCATCCGGGCACCGGAGGCCACCAGGAATCGAACGAACGCCTTCCACGGGCCCGGTATCTGGTCGATCAGCGCGGCGAATTCTTCCGCTTCGAGGAAAGTCATTTCAGCCTGGTCTACGCGCGGCAGCTTCGTATTCTCACAGGGGTTCCCGGCGATCACACCAGACTTGGTGAGCGATGCCATGAACGCATACAGGAAGCCGTGCTTGTTGGCGATCGTCTTGGCCGCATTGCCGACGATCTGTTCGAGGTGGTTCACCCATCGGGCTACGGCCTTGTCGTCGATTGCGTCGACCGGGGTATGCGCTCCGAAGAATGGCGCTATGTCGTTGGCGAGAAATCGCCGGTACCGCCTCCTGGTGCCGTCCTCGATGCCGGACAGATCGTCGATATAGGAGTTGGCGGCGCAGGTGAGTCCGGGCGCATCGCCCTGGGCGGCGAGTTCGGCTTCCAGCAATTGCAGCGCCTGCTCGAGTCCGAGTTTGTCGATGCGCTTCTTCAGCTGCAGGGCGGCCTGGAAGTCGTCGAACGTCGTCGAGGACTGCTTGCCGTTACGGCGGTACAGGACGATGTGAGCAATGGATCCGTCGGATCGAACACGCTCGGTGAGACTGGCCATCTGGGGTCCTAACAGGTCGAGGACATGGACAACGTCAAGTCCGTCGACAGCACGTCTCCCCAGACGTGTTGATGCCGTTGTTGATGCGGCCCAGGCCAGCTGCTCAAATAGAGCATCTGACCTGGGCCCATCCGGCGGAGGATAGGGGATTTGAACCCC
>NZ_JBHZAL010000044.1:0-46214 GCF_042754245.1 Nocardia sp. NPDC059228
CTTCAGCGGAGCGCCCTCCGTGAGTATGACCCGTGTGAGTGCAGTGACCCGTCGCGGATCGAGATCGAACCGTCGGTCCGCAGCCGCCGAACTACCTCGGGGGTAGTTCGCCAGCTACGGGGTTCAGCGCCCATTCCAGAGCGAAGTCGGCGACATCCTCCCAACCGGGCTCTCCGCAGGTGAAGTGGTCCCGACCCTCGAACAATTCGTAGGCAGTGATCGCAGTCGAATTCTTAGCCCACTTCTTATAGTTCTCATGTTGGATGGCATGCGGGAGGATGTGGTCGTGGCCACCTGCGATGAACAGCAGAGGCGCACGGTCGTCGTTGGAGTAGTCGACGGTAGTAGCCGCGTTCGGGGTGACGTTGGCCAAGGCCGTTTGGAAGATCATCCTGGCTGCCACGGCGACCGCGTATCGATCGTAAACAGCCTTCGATTCCTCATCGGTGAGGTTGTTCGTGAAGGCGTAGTGGAACTGCTCCTCGGTCATCGTGACCGCGCGGTCCTTGTTGGCAGGATTGCCAACGACAGGCAGAGCAGCCTTGATCTCAGTCAGCGGCGTCGCCTTCACGCCCTTGGTGCCACCACCGTCGATGGACACTCCGGCGCTCCCGTAGCCAGCGTCGAGGAGTAACTGAACGAAGATTCCGCCGAACGAATGGCCCATGATGATCGGCTTCGTGTCCAGGTTGTCCAAGAACGCCTGGAGATGTTCAACGACCTGACCGGTGCCGAGTCCGGCCAATGGCGACGGATCTTTTCGGAGCGCGGCCACACCCGCTTCACCGGGCTCGATGCCAGGGTAGGCCGGAGTGAGCACCTTGAAACCCTTGGCTTCGTAGTGCGGCACCCAGTGCTCCCACGACAACGGCGTCATCGCGATGCCGTGAATAAGAACGATCGTGTCAGGCTTTGATTCAGTCATCAGCGTTTCTCCTCCGGAAATGCGAGTGGCTTGTTTGAGTGAACTCGTGCGGCGTCTCGACCGGTCAACAGGCTATTTGGGAACCGCTTTCCGGGTTGTGTAAAGCGGGTTTAGTGGCCTCTTCGATAGCGCGCTGACGTCGCGTATGCATCCTTGCGGCAGAGCAGAATTGGGTCGTTCAGCGGCCCTAACATCAGATGGTCGAGGGTAACATCGCTCTTCACGATCGGGGATGTAGTTGGGGTCTGAAGCCGCTGGTCTCCAGTAGCGATCTTGCGATGTAGTTGGTGAGGCTGCGGAACCCGAGGGCGCTGCCGCGCAAGCGCAACAACGTTATCCACCTCAACCACTGATGCATCATCTCCTGGTTGCTGCTGGCGTTGAGTTCCAGCACAGACGCCGCCTGTCGACGGGATTACCACAGTCTCGTGCACTCACAGATACTGCCGCCATGCCCTTTTCGGGATTGCTGCCGCTGGTGATGGAGGGCGTGGCGGTAGAGGGTGAGCGGGTGACGCGAGCCGAAGATATCGCGTTGCGCACACTCGCGAGCAAGACCGCGTTGGCGTGGGGTGAATACGGTACTCAAGGCGCCGGACAGTTGGCAGCAGCGACAGCCGTGTCTGGAAAAGCCAAATGTGTGTCGCGCGAGGCCAAGACCTGAGCGTGGCCTATCGGCCATCATCGTCGAATGACCGTTCAGCAGGCCTACCGCGATATCACCTTCGCGGGCGGAGGTGTCCACCGCGCGGCGTGGCAGGTGAGCGCGGACGGCAATAGCCTCGCAGCTCCAGCCGGACGACCCTGTGCCGTCGTGGCCAACGGGTTCTGTGGAAGCAAGGACACGGCGTTACTCGACTGTGTCGCCCTGCACGGCCACATCGGCTGGTCCAAGGAAAGGCCGTTGCAGGCCATGCTGCGCGACGTGTCGGGCTACCAGATCGGTGACGGCACACCGCAGATCCAGAAGATGATCATCGCCCGCGACCTGTACTCCCGGTGAACGCGAGCCGGTCCGTGGACGAGCGTCTGTATTCCGAGGACCTCACCGAGATGATCGGTGTCGCACAGGAACTCGGCCGACACAGCTTGACCGAGGAGGCCATCCGCGCGTTCGCGCAGCAGTGGGATCCGCTGGCGATCCATGTCGGCGACGGCGAACACTTCGGCGGGGTGATTGCCAGCGGACTACATACCCTGTGCGTGTTTCAACGACTGGCCGTGGCCGGCGTCTACTCGCGATGGGCCGTCGTCGCCGGACGTGACATCAGGAGCATGACGCTGCCGAAACCGGTCCGCCCCGGGGACACCCTCACGGGCCGGGTCACGATCACCGATGTCGCATCGGCGCGGGGCGGGCGAGCGAAGGTCCGCATCCAAGGCGAACTCGCCAACCAGTACGACGAGCGCGTGATGGTCATCGATCTCGACGGCTACGTCCACAGCCGAAGCGAACCGCTGCCGGCCGCACCAACTGACGCCGCGATCGGAGGAATTCGTTGAATCACATAGCACTCGACATCGTCGCCGGCGCCCGCTCGCCAGATCGCCGCACCCGCGGCGCCAACCCGGAGCCGTCGACGGCGCCGACACCGCTCGACCTTGCCCCAGGGCCGCCCGCGGCACCGTCGGCGGGTGGCCCCGGGAAGGAGGCGGAACGACTCGCCGCTTTCCTGTCGGCCCTGCACTGGTGGGCATCGACGGACCGACTCCACTTCGAGTCCGATGTCTAGGTTCGGCAAGTTCGGGCTCCGACGGTCGTCGCCGACCTTCATCGCAGTCGGCGTTCCGGTCGCACCGGTGCTCACTCCGGGCGAGGCCGTGGCCGCACTGGCCGAGGAACTGCCCGAGTTCGTGAAGCACACCGAGGACGCAGGCCCGGTGTTGCGGTTCCCCGTCCTGTTCCCCTTGTATGAGGGCACCGGCTGACCAGGCTGGGGCACGATGCAGCTACACGGCGGCAACGGGTATACCACCGAGCGACGCGTCGAACGCTTTTGGCGGGACGCCCGCCTGACTAGGGTTTTCGAAGGCACCGGCCAGATCCAGCAGTAGATCATCTCGGAGCGGATTCTGCCGCGCGGTCCATTGGGTGACCCGACCCGGATCCGCGGACAGCAGCCTGCAGGCGTTCGGTGCGCACGCTGGCGTGGGATATGCTGCGGCTCAGGTGGTCCCACTGCAGATCCAGAACAGCCGGTGGCAGCTGCGGATCGGTGATTTCACGGCAGGGCAGAAGTCATTGTCTTGGCCCAGCTGATGCACTGCAAAGCCCGGTAACAACGCTGCAACATAGCGATGTCGTAGCCGCGTCGCACTAGGGTGCGGCCCAGAGCGTTGGCGGCGTTGGGGCAGATGATATCGCCTCGCCGTTCGTCCAGCCTCTGGCTGAAGTACGCGCCAACACCGTCGGTTTCCAGTGCCTAGAAGTCCCGCGCGATCGCGGCTACCGCCTCCGCGACCATTGCGCCCCATTCAGGCACCCGCGCCGCCTCGAAGCGCGAGTCGGGCATGCTGATCGCCACTGTCGCAAGCGGTTTCGAGTCCGCGCCGATGACCACGGCGCCGACGGCGCAGACATGGGGGCGATTCTCACCCAGGTTCACCGCGTACCCGAGCTCGCGCGCCTGAAGCACTTGGGCCCGAATCACTTCGGTGTCGGTGATCGAATCATCGGTCATAGCTACCACGGGGGCTTGGAGAAACTTGTCGAGCTCAGCAGTCTCCAACGTGGACAACCACGCCTTGCCTGATGCTGTGTTGTGCATTTGCGAGACGGCGCCGATCTGGTTGAAGGTGCGCACCGGGTGGATCGAATCGATACGTTCGATTAGGACGAGTTCTTCTGAACCATTCGGAACGCAGAAGTGGATTGTCTCCCCGGTTTGATACCCCAGCGCTGTCAGATGCGGCAACGCGATGTCGCGCAGCGAGCGAGCCGGGGTGCCGGACTGGGCCAGAGAGAGCAGGCGGGGGGTTAGCTGCCACCTGGTGATCGGAACCGAAACCGCCTCTGCCCACCCAACCTGGTCGAGGGTGCGTAGCAGTCTTTGCACGGTCGATTTTGGCAGGTCCAGCGAGCGTGAGAGGTCGCCGACGCCGATCGGCTCAGTGGTGACCGCCAGCGCCTCGATCACCCGCAGCCCACGAATGAGTGTTTGCGCACCGGCCGCGCTCGTACGCGCATTGTCATCGTCTGGGGTACTCATCGCGTCCTCTCGTGTGATGACACTCTTCGTCATGACATCCCCGATTATGGCACGAATCGTGTCGATCGTTCCGCTCTGCGGCACAACGCCGTCGAAGTCGGTCCAAAAAAGGTGGTGAGCGCCTGTTGACGCCGACACAGTGCTGAGCCACTATCAATGTGCCAAATAATAAAACGATGTGCCACAGAATGGAACGGTATGGTTATCGATCTCTCAGACTGGCCACTGGTCTCGCGTGGGAACTTCTACGAAGATCACGTGGTCGGAAAGACGTTCAACCACCACTGGGGACGGACGATCGACGCCGCCGACAACGTCCAGTTCAGCACCCAGAACCTGGCGTTCAACCCCAACCACTTCAACCGCGATCACGCGATACGCGCCGGCCATCGTGATGAGGTTGTGAATCCGATGCTGGTCTTCTCGGTGGTGTTCGGTCTGAGCGTTGAGGACTTGAGTGAGGTCGGCGGAGCGTTTCTCGGGGCGCGCAACGTCGTCTTCGCTCGAGACGTCTACCCGGGGGAGACGCTCTACGCCTCAAGCGTTGTCGTTGAGGCGAAAGACTCCGCATCGCGCCCGGATTTCGGGATCGTCACCTGGCATACGCGCGGATTCGCTGCGGACGGCGCGATGGTCGTCGAGTTCGACCGAACCAACCTGGTGCTCAGGCGTCCGGCGGAAGCGAACACGCGCAAGGTTCCGTCGGGCTTCCTCGACGATTTCGAGATCGGTGCTCGGTTCCGCCACTCCCGGAGCCGCACCATCACCGATATCGACCTCAACGGCCTGACCCTCCTGGTGATGAATAGTGCGGACGGGCATTTCAGTGACGAGGCCATGGCGGACACCGAGTTTGGTGAGCGCATCAATTTCGGTGGCCTGACACTCTCTCTGACGATCGGTCTCGCGACTCAGGACACGACCGCGCAGTGTGTCCGCGAACGGGGCCTCGATGCGATCGCGTTCAGGTCGCCGGTCAAACGTGGCGACAGCATCACCGCACTGTCGGAGGTCCTTGCCGTTGATGATGCCGGCGGGGTCGTCACCTTCCAGCATTACGGGATCAACCAGCGCAGCGAGGTCGTCTGCGAGGCCAAACGAACGCTCGAGGTGCGTCGCCGCGCGGACGCACCGGCCGCATGAGGTCCGTCGCCGTACGGACGCACCGGTATCGAATCCACTTCTCAATTGTCAATGAAAGCGAGTGAATAGATCGTGACCGAATCCCGAACCTATCGGCCCCGCCGTTCCTGCATGGCGGTGCCAGGTAGCAGCGAAAAAATGATCACGAAGGCGCAGACGCTGCCCGCCGACCAGATCTTCCTCGACTTGGAGGACTCCGTGGCGCCATCGTTGAAAGCGCCTGCGCGACAAACGATCGTGACGGCCCTCAACGAGGGGGACTGGTCGGGGAAGACGCGAGTAGTACGAATCAACGACGCCGACACCGAATGGGCGCACGACGACGTCCTGACGGTGGTCCGTGGTGCGGGCCAGAACCTCGACTGCATCATGTTGCCGAAGGTAGAACGCGTAGCCCATATCCAGTGGCTCGATATCCTGCTGACCCAGCTGGAGAAGGAATTCGGAATCCCGGTGGGGAGTATCGGGATCGAAGCCCAGATCGAAGGTCCAGCAGGGCTCAGTGAGATCGATGCCATCGCCGCCGCCACGCCTCGCACCGAGACGTTGATCTTCGGCCCGGGCGACTTCATGGCGGCGATGAAGATGCCCGCCCTCACCATCGGCGCGCCTGTTGCCGGCGGGGTGAATCCATTCGACACGGTGTTAATGGCGATCGCGGCGGCCAGCCGAAAGTACGGGCTGCAGGCGATCGATGGCCCCTACGCGGTCATTCACGATGCCGACGGCTACCGGTCCCTTGCTGAGCGGTCGGCGGCATTCGGTTTCGACGGGAAATGGGTTCTCCATCCTGCGCAGCTGGACATCGCCAACGACGTCTATGCGCCCAGCCAGGCGGACTACGACAAGGCGGAAATGATCCTCGATGCGTACGCGCATGCGACGTCAGAGGCGGGCGGCAGCCGCGGAGCGGTGATGCTCGGCGACGAGATGATCGACGAAGCGAGTCGCAAGCTCGCGTTGGTGAACGCCGAACGCGGCCGACTGCTCGGTATGTCACGCACCACGACATTCAGCCACTAGCGGCACGATCGCGCACCAATGGGCAGCGCAGACAAAGGATTTCGACATGAGCACTATCGATCACTGGATCAACGGACAGACCACGCCGCCGGCTTCCGGCGAGTATCTCGATCGCATGAGCCCCGCCGACGGATCGCCGCTGCCTACAGTGGCAGCGGGCTCACGGGCAGACGTCGTGGCGGCGGTGGACGCCGCCGATGCCGCAGCTATCGGCTGGCGTGAGCAGAAACCGATCGAGCGGGGTCGCCTGCTGATGAGACTGGCGGACGCGGTGAATCGTGAGATCGAGGCGCTGTCGAAGTTGGAGAGTACTGATACCGGCAAGCCCGCGTGGCAGGCCCCTCTCGAGATCGCCGGCGCAGCAGGCTATCTGGAGTTCTACGGCGGACTCGTGAATGCGATCCAGGGATCGACGATCGACCTCGGCCCGGAATATCACTGCTACACGCGTCGTGAACCGTACGGAGTGATCGGGATCGTCACGCCGTGGAACGCCCCGCTCAATCAGGCGGCACGGGCCGCCGCGCCAGCGCTGGCGGCCGGCAACGTCGTCGTTCTGAAGCCGTCAGAGTTCACCCCGTCGACGTCGACCCGGTTGGCCGAACTCGCCGACGAAGTCGGCTTCCCGCCGGGTGTGCTCAACGTGGTCAACGGGACCGGGCTCGATGCCGGCGCCGAGATCGTGCGCCACCCGAAGGTCCGGAAGGTGGCGTTCACCGGGTCGGTTCGCGCCGGCCGCGAGATCGGCCATATCGCTGCCGACCGGATTATCCCGTTGACACTGGAACTCGGCGGCAAGTCGGCGAACATCGTTTTCGATGACGCCGATCTGGACCGGGTGATCCCGGGGTCGCTCAACGCGTTCACCTTCAATGCGGGGCAGGTGTGTTCGGCGGGAACCAGGATGCTGGTCCACCGGTCGATTCACGACCAGGTCGTCGAGCGCCTGGTCGGAGCCTGCGACGAACTGCGGCAGTCGGGACGGCTGGGCCCGCTGTCCACTCCGGCTCAGTACCACAAGGTCCAGGACTACTTCCGGATCGCCGCGGATGAGGGCGCGACCGCGGCAACAGGTGGGCGGCCCGACGACATTCGCGGCGGATGGTTCGTCGAGCCGACGGTGTTCACCGCTGTCGACAACAGCATGCGGATCGCACGCGAGGAGATCTTCGGGCCCGTACTGGTGGTCATCCCATTCGACACCGACGAGCAAGCGCTCTCGATCGCGAACGACAGCGACTACGGGTTGGTCTCGGGTCTGTGGACCCGCGACCTCTCGCGCGCATTGCGCTTCGCCGACCAGCTGGACTCCGGCCAGGTGTATGTGAACGCCTGGCTCGCCGCAGCGATCGAGACACCGTTCGGCGGCAACAAGAACAGCGGCTACGGACGTGAGAAGGGTCTCGAGGCGCTCAGCCACTACACGCACACCAAGACTGTCGTCGTGGAGCTCTGATGGGGCCGCTGACCGGGGTGAAGGTCGTCGATCTCACCCATGCACTCGCCGGCCCGTACTGCACGATGATGCTCGCCGATATGGGGGCGGAGGTCATCAAGGTGGAGTCCGCGGCCGGGGACGTCACCCGGGCCGCCGGCCCGTTCTCCGACGATGACGAACTACGCGCATTCGGCGGGTACTTCCAGAGCGTGAACCGCGGAAAGAGCAGCGTGGTGCTCGACCTCAAGTCGAAGGCGGGCGCCGATACCCTCCGCGCGCTTGCCGCTGAAGCCGACATCCTCGTGGAGAACTTCACGCCCGGGGTTATGGACCGGCTGGGCCTGTCGTACGACGAACTCTCGGCTGCGAATCCGCGCCTGGTCTACGCGGCTCTGAGCGGATTCGGCAATCCTCGCTCCGGTGTGAGCCCGTATCAGGACTGGCCCGCCTTCGACATCGTCGTCCAGGCGATGGCCGGCCTGATGAGCGTGACAGGAACCGAGGACGGCACCCCGATCAAGGTCGGTCCGGGTGTCGGCGACATCTTCCCGGGAGCGCTCCTGGCGCTCGGCATCGTTTCGGCCCTCTATGAGGCGCGGGTGCATGGGGCCGGCCAGTTCGTCGATGTGGCGATGTACGACTCGGTCCTGTCACTGTGCGAGCGGATCGTCTATCAGTACTCCTACACCGGCCGGATTCCGGTGGCCGAGGGCAACAAGCATCCACTGCTGAGTCCGTTCGACATCCTGCCTGCCGCCGACGGCTGGGTCGCGGTCGCGGCGCCGAACGACAATCGGTGGGCGATGCTGTGCGACTTGATCGGCCGCTCCGATCTGATCGATCATCCGGACTTCCGCACCAACGCCGAGCGCGTCGCTCACCGCGGCGATACCTACCAGGTCCTGTCGGACTGGACGCGATCGCGGACACGGGCCCAGATCGCGGGCCTTATGGGGGGCAAGGTGCCGGTCGGTGACGTGTGCAATGCCGCGGAAATCCTGGCGGGAGAGCAGGTAGCCGCTCGGCACATGGCGGTCGAACTGGAACACCCGGGAACCAGCCGGAAGCTGGCCGTCGCCGGACAGCCGATCAAGTTCTCCCGGACCACTGCCGGACCAGTGCGCCGCGCACCCATGCTCGACGAGCATGGCGAGGCGATCCGGTCCCGGTACTCGCGAGCGCAAGCGTCAACCCAGGCAACCCACCTCGATCGCGAGGTGGCCGACATCGTGTCGGCGATCGAGGTGCCAGCGGTGCCGGCCGATGTGCTGGCAGCGGCCACCGACTGCATCATCGACACGATCGCCGTGACGTTCGGTGCGCACGGCGCAGACGAAGCGGCCGACATTCGAGGGATAGTCACCACGCCCGGCGATTGCTCGCTGATCGGCGTACGCGAGAGCCGTGACGTTCGATCGGCCGCACTGGTCAATGGAACTGCGGCACACCTACTGGATTTCGATGACTGGCTCGCCGATGCGAGTATCCACCCATCGGCACCGCTGTTGCCCGCGGTGCTCGCCCAGGCGGAGGCGGCCGGCGCCACCGGCGATCGGCTGCTCGCAGGATTCATCGCAGGATTCGAGGGCCAGGCCAGGATCGGCGCGTCGCTCTCACCGGCGCATTACGCGTCGGGCTTCCATCAGACCGCCACTGTGGGGTGCTTCGGTGCCGCGATCGGAGCGACGCGAATCATCTCGAGTGATCCAAGGATGGCCGAACGCGCTCTCGGCTTCGCCGCGACTTCGGCGGCCGGATTGCGTCGTGCCTTCGGGACTGCCGCGAAGTCCCTGCAGGTCGGACGGGCAGCGGAGGCCGGTGTGTTTGCGGCGCAGCTCGCGGCGTCACCGATGTCTGCTCCGGTGGACGGGGTCTTCGGTCCCCAGGGATTCGTCGACGCTCACGGTCATCAGGGCCGAATCGATCTCGCGACGCTCTCGGTGTCGCAGCGGTGGTTCCTCCGCGACGTGCTGAACAAACGCCATGCATCGTGCTTCGGCACGCATGCGGTCATTGATTGCATGCTGGAGTTGCGCACTCGATGCGACCATGCGTCCGTCGCTGAGATTCAGGTCGCTGCCGCGCAGCTCCTGTCGACGGTCTGCGCGATCGAGGATCCGCAGACCGCCCTCGAGGCCAAGTTCAGCATCGCCTTCACCGCAGCACTGGCCATGGTGCGGGGCCACTGCACCGCAACGGATTTCGACCCATCGGTCGTTTCCGATCCACTGGTCCGAGAGCTGGCGTCGCGGGTGCGAATTCGTTTCGATCCGGCGCTTCGAACTCAACAGGCATCCGTGACCGTTGTGCGCACCGACGGAACCACATTGTCGACGGAGGCAGACTCGGCTCGCGTGCCAGCCGCCGCGACCCGCAGCGCCGTGGCCCGAGAGAAGTTCGCGCTTTTTGCCGCCCCTCTTCTGGGCGACACCGGTGCTGTCGCGGCGCTCCGTGTGATCGAAGACCTCGCCGATGGTCGTCCGGTCGCAGATCTGAGTGAGGCGCTGATGCCGAACCAGTGACGCCGACGACGGCGTGTGTCATCAATCGCTCTCTCCCTTCTTGATTGGAGGCCTGACGTGCTTACTCAAACCCAGAAAGAAATCCAAGACCTCGCCCGCACGTTCACACACGAGCAGGTGCTGCCCGTTGCGAATCAACTCGACCAGGTCGACGGCGCGATCCCCGATGAACTCATCGCGCAGATGGCCGAGATGGGATTCTTCGGGATCCTGATTCCCGAGCAGTACGGAGGTCTGGGCCTGGGAGTGTTCGAATACTGCCTGATCGCAGAGGAACTCGCGCGTGGCTGGATGAGCGTCGCCAGCCTCATCGCGCGAGGAAACGGCCTGCTGCCGGGCTTCACCGAGGAGCAGCGCCGCCTCCTGCTGCCGAAGGTGGCACGCGGAGAATACCTGGGCGCGTTCGCATTGTCGGAGAACGAGGCGGGCTCCGACGTCGCCAACATCAGCTGTCGAGCGGTGCAGGACAACGAGGACTGGGTGATCACCGGCAGCAAGATGTGGTGCACTTTCGCCGACCGCGCCGACTACATTCTCTTGTTCGCACGTACCAGCGCGTCCCCCGACGCACATCGCCGACACATCGGCATCAGCATCTTCTTGATCGACAAGGAACGTGGCGGATTCCCGGACGGAATCAACGCGACCCCCGTTCGCAAGATCGGCTACCGGGGTTGGAAGACCTGGGAGATGACGTTCGACGGCCTGCGACTTCCGGCGTCGGCGATGCTCGGCGAAGAGGGGCGAGGCTTCTACGCGGCGATGACGACGCTGGACACGGCTCGTGCACATACCGCCGCGCGCAGCATCGGGCTGGCCCAGGGCGCGTTGGAAGACGCGATCGCGTATGCGCAGCAGCGGGAACAGTTCGGCTCTCGGATCGCGGATTTCCAGGCGATCCGGTTCAAGATCGCCGATATGGCAACTCGGATCGAAGTCAATCGGCAGATGATGCACCAAGCCTGCCGGCTGATTGATTCCCGCGAAGGCAGCGGTGGCCTCGCGGCCTCAATGGCGAAGTTGTCGGCGAGTGAAATGTCCGAATGGGTGACCAGCCAGGGCCTGCAGATCCACGGTGGCGCCGGGTACACCACGGACTTCGCTGCAGAGCGGTATTGGCGAGACGCCCGCCTGACCAAGATTTTCGAAGGGACCTCGGAGATCCAGATGAAGCTGATCTCGGACAAACTGCTGGCGCGGTAGCCGTCGTGCTGGCGCGGTAACCGTTGGGGACGTAATCCCTGGACCGACCGGACCTCGTGGGGACGGTCACTGGGTGGTCCCCCGCGGATTTTGTCGTGCCTGCCTGCAGTTTTGCTTTTGGATGCCGGTCCGGACTCCGGTTAGAACCACTGATCTTACCCCTTGACACCGAACACAGGATGTGGCGAAAATAACAGCCACTGTTGCGTCAATCGGCACACTGTTTCAACATACGGCACACATGGAGGCTTAGCTCGTGCAGATCTCATTCCAAGACAAGACGGTCATCGTCACGGGAGGCGCAGGAGGTTTCGGCGAGGCCACCTCCCGAACCTTTGGCTCGTCCGGCGCCAACGTCGTCATCGCAGACGTGAATCTCGAACGCGCACAAGCAGTGGCGGCCGATCTGCCCTCGGCGATCGCGGTCGAGACCGATGTGCTCGACGAGTCCGCCATGAAGAACGTCGTCAAGACGGCGGTGGACACCTACGGGTGCCTTGACGTCATGGTCAACAATGCCGGCCTCCCGCACCTGTCAGGACCCATGATCGAGATGGATACCGAGACGGTCGACTGGCAATTCGCAGTCAACGTGCGAAGCGTCTTCCTCGGGTGCAAGTACGCCGCGCTGGCAATGCAGAACACCGGTGGTGGTGGTGTCATCGTCAATACCGCATCGATCGCAGGCCGTAGGCCGCGGCCCGGGCTGACGATCTACAACGCAACCAAGGGTGCGGTGATCACGCTGACGAGGAGCCTCGCCAGCGAACTCGGTCCGCAGATCCGGGTGAACGCTGTCAATCCGCTCGTCTCGCAGACCGGGTTCATCAAGAACGCTCTCGGTGTCGACCAGCTCGGCGCCGAGGCGGTAGCCGCTATGACCGCCAACGTGCCCATCGGCCGGATGACGGAGCCGCAGGACGTCGCCAACGCCATCGCATACCTGGCCTCGGATCAGGCGAGCATGCTGACTGGCGTCTGCCTCGATGTCGACGGCGGGCGGTCAATCCAATGAGCTACATCATCAGCAGCGACATCGGGGGAACGTTCACCGATACGGTCGTACTCGACGCGAGCGGATCGGTGAAGCAGTTCAAGGCGCCCACCACACACGGGGATCTCAAGGATGGGGTGCTGGCCACTCTCGAGATGGCGGCGGCTGACGTCGGAATCGCGCTCGGGGACTTCCTGCGGCAGGTCTCGCGATTTGCGCACGGTACGACTGTGGCGACCAACGCGATGTTGGAGCGCAGGGGTTCGCGAGTCGGACTGATTCAGACAAAGGGTTTCGGCGACACGCTGTCCATCATGCTCGCGGGCGGCCGCGGCGACGGGCGGTCCGAGGACGAAATGCGCCGACTCAGCCAGCTGACCAAACCGAGTCCGCTGGTCGATCCCGGGCTCGTCGTGGAGGTTGCCGAGCGTATCGACAAAGACGGCAAGGTGGTAGCGCCGCTAACGGAGGCTGCTGCACGTGAGGCGGTGCAAACGCTTATCGACCGGGGCGCCGAAAGCATAGCCGTGAGTCTGCTGTGGTCGTTCCAGAATCCGGTGCACGAGCGCCTGATCGAAGAGATAGTGTCCGAGCTCAGCCCACAGATGTTCACCACCATCTCCTCCGAGCTGATCCCCCGGATCCGGGAGTACTCGCGGACATCGACCACGGCGATCAACTCGTACATCGGACCGATCCTCGGGAACTCGCTGAGCGGCCTGGCCGACGAGTTGAAGGCCAAAGGCCTGCAGTCCGAGCCGTTTCTCATGCAGTCCAACGGCGGATTGAGCACCGTGAGTCGAGCGATCGCCGCGGCCGCGTCAACGCTGCTGTCCGGGCCTGCGGGCGGTGTCGCGGGTGCCGCTAAGGTAGGCCAGCGAACAGGGCTGGCTAACCTGGTCACTGCAGATATGGGTGGCACATCATTCGATGTCGGCCTGGTCACCGATGGACTGCCGACTATGTCGACCTCCTACTACATGGGCCAGTATCCGGTGGCGCTGCCGGCTGTCGGCGTCCACACGATCGGTGCGGGCGGGGGCAGCATCGCCGCCGTGCGAGACGGTTTCCTCAACGTCGGCCCACAGAGCGCCGGTTCGACGCCCGGGCCCGCCTGCTTCGGCAAGGGGGGAACTGACCCGACGGTCACCGACGCGAACCTGGTGCTCGGATTCATCGAGGCAAACGCGCGACTGGGAGGCAAACTGGCCCTCGACCGGGATCTCGCAGTGAAGGCCATCGAGGAGAAGGTGGCCAAGCCGCTTGGCCTCGGCGTCATGGAAGCGGCCGCGGCCATTCGCACCATCGCCGACAACAAGATGGCCGACCTTATCCGACAGGTGACCATTTCGCAGGGGCATGACCCGCGCGATTTCACCCTTGTCGCGTTCGGCGGCGGAGGACCGACGCACGCCGCCTACCTGGCCGCAGACGCGGGAATCAGCACAGTGATCGTTCCGAGCACCGCGGCGGTGCATTCGGCATACGGCATCGCGACGTCGCAACTACGGGCCACCACGGAGCGATCGGTGCTTCTCAGCACCCCGGCCAGCACCGAGCGCGCGTCGATGGCCATGTCACCGTCGGATGTGAACCCAATCCTGGAGAACCTCGCGCGCAGCGCCATCGAGACCCTGGTCTCGCAGGGCGCGAAAGCGGACGATGTCACGCTCCGATTCGTCGCTGACGTCCGTATGCGCAGCCAGATTCACGAGCTGTCGATCGAACTGCCGCGCCAGGCCCTCACCGAGCAGGATCTCGACGAACTGCCGCAGAACTTCGTCACGGAGTACGAGGCGAGGTTCGGCAAGGGATCGGCGCTGGCCGGCGCCGGAATCGAACTCGTGACGCTTCGGGTCGACGCCAGCGCACCGCCCAGTGGCAATCTGTCCGACGCACAGCACGTTGACGCTTCGGCCGCCGATTCGGTGGGCGCCGTGGCCACGACTCGGGACATCTATCTTCCCGAGTTGGCGGCGGCGGTTCCTGTCGACATCTTCGAGGGCAGCCGGATGGCTGCGGGCACACGGGTGAATGGACCGGCAGTCGTCGAGCTGCCGAACACGTCGGTCTTCGTCGGCTCCGGTCAATCGGCGGAGATGAATCACGACCGCAGCATCATCATTTCTACGAAAGGAAATCTGCGATGACTGCTCAGCCCCCCGATCGGACCGCCGATGACACGGAGATCGACCCGGTTACATATGAGGTGATCCGACACCGACTGGCGGCGATCAACGACGAGGCCTGCACGACGATGGTGCACGTGTCGGGATCGCCGGTGGTCCACGCGTCGGACTTCAACTTCGCCATCTACACACCCGACGGTGACATGGCCACGGTCGGCATGCTCTACATGATTCCCGTCGGGACCATGTCGGTGCTGGTGAAACTGATCCAGGAACGATTCGGCGATTCGATTGCCGACGGCGACGTCTTCTTCTGCAATGACCCGTACCTGGCTGCGGCGCATCAGAACGATGTTCAGATCGTTGCGCCGCTGTTCATCGACGGGCGACTGGTCGCGTGGACCGGTGCGTGCGCGCACGAGCTGGACGTGGGCGGTATGCAGCCGGGCAGCTGGTGCCCGAACGCGACCGATGTGTTCCAGGAAGGCCTGCGGGTGCCACCGGTGCGGTTGCGCAGAGCAGGTGAGCGGCAGGACGACATCTACCAGATCATTCTGGGTGCCTCGCGTCTGGCCGCGTCACTTGAGATGGACCTGACGGCGATGACGGCTGCCAACGAAGTCGCGCACCGCCGCATCCGGGAGCTGCACGCGCGGTATGGCGTTGACACCGTGCTGATGGCGATGTCGCGGTCGCTCGACCACAGCGAGACCGCCGTGCGAAGCGCGCTGTCGACATTGCCGGATGGGGTGTTCACCCATACCGACTTTCTGGACCACGATGGGCACTCGAACGAGATCTATCACATCACTTGCGTGTTGACGAAGAAGGGCGAGCAGCTAACCTTCGATCTCTCGCAGTCGTCTCCACAGGCTCCCGGGTTCATCAACAGCACCCAGCCGGCCACGCTCGGCGCCATCATCAGCGGCGTCTTTCCGCTGTTGGGTGCAAACGCCCCGAGCTGGAACTCCGGCATCCTGCGGACGATCGCGGTGAAAACCGAACCGGGGACGATCGTCCATCCGCTCCCGCCGGCGCCGGTCAGCGCATCGTCGGTGGCCGCTGCGTGGACCGCCAGCCACACCGTCGTCGCGGCGTTGAGCAAGCTCGCGGCCTGCGGCGAAGACCTGCGTGACGAAGCTACGGCGACCAGTGACGGGTGTTGGCCGCTGCTCAACCTGTTTGGCCTGGACACGCGTGGCGAACCGTTCGGCGACATGTTCCTCGACCCGGTCGCGTGGGGCGGCGGAGCATACCTGCATCGTGACGGAATCGATGCTGGTGGCGCCTTCGTCGGTCCGACAGCGCACATCCTAGACGTCGAGACGAAAGAGAACGCGGTTCCCGTGCTGTACATGTGGCGGCGGCAACGCCGTGACACCGGCGGCCCGGGCATGCACCGCGGCGGAGTCACGTCGGAGTTCGCGATCACACCTCATGGGGTGGACGCGATTCAGGCGACGCTGGCGACTCACGGTATCGCGCAGCCAAACTGCGCGGGACTGTTCGGCGGCCTGCCCGGCGCCACGGCAGGCTATGAGTGCGTGACGAACACAGCACTATACGAGCGATTGTCGGACGGATATGTCCCGGACAGCGTCGACGCGATTCCCGGCGATACACATGTGTTCGGCGCGAAGCCGCCGCCCTTCGTTCTTACCTCCGGTGACGTGGTTAACGTGATCCCGCAAGGAGGAGGTGGCTACGGCGACCCCTTGGAACGGAAACCGGAGTCGGTTGCCGAAGATGTGCGGGCCCGGCTCGTCTCCGACATGGCGGCACGCAACATCTACGGTGTAGTGGTGACCTCGGCTGGTGACGTGGATTCCGAGGCCACAGCTGAAGAACGTCGGAAGGCGCTCTCCTCACGATTGGCGAAGGCTGACGCGCCGGTGAGGAAGACTGACGCCGTACCTGACCCCGGCGGTGCTACCACCGAGCTAGGGGCATCGCTCCTGATTCAACAGGGGCCAGACGGTGCCCGCCACATAGTTTGCAGGTCCTGTGGTGAAGGTATCGGCGATGCGGCGGGTGACTGGCAATCGGCATTGAGGTCGCTGCGACTCGAGGGCCCGGACCTTGGCGGCCGGACATCACTCGACCCAAGGATGGCTGTGACCGCGCGCTTGTGTCCGAGTTGTGGGCGCTCACACTCGATCGTGGTCCATCGTGTTGGAGATGAACTAACGACGGATCTGATCTTGACGTAGTTAGATACAGGGCCGCTCACCGACCGGGAAACGGTGTCGCGGGCCGTCAACGCGGTCCGGCTGATCAACAAGACCCCGATCGTGGTCAACGACGGTCGCGGTTTCTTCCTGACGCGGAGGATCACCTCGTCTTCCGCGACAACATCCGCAAGTTCGCCCGTGAGAAGTTCACGCCCGGCCAGTTGCAGCGGGCTGCGAGCATTGAATACCCGCGCGCGGAGCCGCGGGAGCTGGCCGGTGCGGGTCTCACCGCATTGGCCGTGCCGGAGGAGTACGGCGGACAGGGCGCGGACCATGCCACTTGACATCATCGCCGACCCCGGTCTGCCGGCCGGCCCGACCCCACTACTCCCGCTCCCAGCGGCGGTCTACGTGCTGCCACGAGTTCAGGCTAGCGATCGATCACCAGCCGGTGCTGGTCTAAGGTCCGAGACATGAGGGACGCGGGTGACGCCAGGTGAGCAGCTTGATTCGTGCGACGAACCTGCGGGGCTACTCAACGCTCGTCAGGCAGCTCGGAGGCGACCCCGAGAAGTACCTGGCTCGATTCCAGCTCCCGATCAACGTCGAACACGAACCCGATGCGTTTATCCCGTTCCGTGCGGGGGCGGGAATGATCGAGGCGACAGCCGACGAGCTGCTTTGTCCTGACTTCGGACTTCGTCTTTCGCAATGGCAGGGGCTAGACATCCTCGGGCCAGTCGCGGTCATCGTGCGCAACGCGCGGACATTGAGAGAGGCACTCACCGAGGTCGCCCGGTTCATGTACGCACACTCGCCGGCCCTACACCTGGAGGTAAAGGAGACTCCTCGCAAGGCCGAACTGATCTTCCACTACGAGATCACTGAGCAGGGCCTATCAGAACTCCGCCAAGCCTACGAGTTGAGTATCGCGAACTTCGCGCGGATCGTCGCTCTCCTTTCCGGTGGCAGCGCGCACCTCGAGATGGTCTCGTTCATGCATCACAAGCTCAGTCCGGACTCGTCCTACGAGAACGCTCTCGGCTGTCCGGTCCGCTTCAACCAAACTGAGTGCCTCTTCCAAGTCTCGGCCTCCCTGTCCGACAAACTAATCGACAGCGCAGACCCTGAGACCCATCGCCTCGCAACCAAGTACTTGAAGAGCGAGTTCCTCCATTTGACTCCGAATCTCTCCGACCGGGTGGCGGCGCTGAGCCGTCGTCTTCTCCCTGTGGGCCGTGCGAACTCCGAGGCGATCGCCGAGCAATTGGCGATGCACCCGCGGACGCTCCAAAGGCGCCTCGCCGAGGAGGGAATGCGGTGCCATGACATCGTCGATGAGGAGCGCCGCAAACTGGCCATGCGATACCTCGCGGAACCTCGGCTCTATCTCGGACAGATCTCAGGCCTGCTTGGATTCTCGGAGCAAAGCAGCCTCAACCGGGCATGCCAACGCTGGTTTGGCGCCACCCCCGGTGAGTATCGAGCCCAGTTGGCGGCAGCGACAACCGTGTCCGGAAAAGCCAAAAGTGTGTCGCGCGAGGCCAAGACCTGAGCGCCGCCTATCGGCCATCATCGTCGAATGACCGTTCAGCAGGCCTACCGCGATATCACCTTCGCGAGCGGAGGTGTCCACCGCGCGGCGTGGCAGCTGAGCCCGGACGGCAATAGCCTCGCAGCTCCAGCCGGACGACTCTGCGTCGTCATGGCCAACGGGTTCGGTGGAACCAAGGACACGGCGTTACTCGACTATGCCAAGGGCTTCGCCCCCGCAGTCTCGAAAGCCTTGCCGAGCATAGATCCGCAGCGCATCACGGCGTGGCGAATCTCCTATGCTGTCGCGTTCAATCGACCCGGTTCTCACGCGGAGATCATCACCTGCCCGGTAGATCATTTCGACGTGTACGACGGCGACTGAAAACGGCAGATCCAGGCCCATCAAATCGCGTACCTCCAGCGGCACCTCCGCTGCGGCGCTTTATTGCGCATTGTCACACGACACTTCCGAGCCCGACTTCAGGGGATCCTTCATGGCGATTATTGACTTCTTCGACCGCGGCTGGCGCATCAATCCGGAGGGAGATGCCTACATCCAGGACGACCGGACCTATACCTTCACCGAGGCTGGCGAATTGTCCTGCCGTATCGCGAATGCCTTGCTGGCCGAAGGCTTCACGACCGGAACCCAGGGGGCAGTGTGGTCCGGCAACGACGCCACCGCGTGGATCTCCACGCTGGGCATGTGGCGGGCGAACCTGGCGTGTATTCCGGTCGACGCTCACAAGGCAGCTGAGAGTAACCGGGCCATCCTTGACGACTTCGACTGTGAGGTCGTCTTCTTCGAGGCTGGGCTTTCTCAGGTGATCGCCGAGGTCCGCTCCGGTTTGCCAAAGGTGAGGCGCTGGGTCTGTATCGATGGAGAAGCACCTGACGCGGTGTCGCTGGAAGACTGGATCGCCAACCAATCGGCCGCGGACCCTGCTGTGGTGGTCTCGCTCGACGACACCGTGATGCTGTCGTCAACCGGAGGAACAACAGGCAAGCCCAAGGGCGTGCTGAACACCCACCGGACAGTTCAGACGTTCGTGGCGAATTTCATGCTGTCGCTTCCCTATGGCGCCGATGAGAACCCGGTCAACCTGGCCGCCGCACCGATGACCCACACGGCTGGGGTGCTGACCCTGCCCGCGACCGCCCGGGGCGGCTCCGTCGTGATTCTTCCCAGGCCGGAGGCCGGCGCGATGCTCGAGAAGATCCCCCAGCACCGCATCACCGAGCTCTTCCTGCCTCCCACCGTGATCTATCGCCTGCTGGAGATTCCCGGGATCGATCAGGTGGACTTCTCCTCCTTGAAGTACTTCCTCTACGGCTCCGCACCGATGTCAGTGGAGAAGCTCCGCAAGGCACTCACCGTCTTCGGTCCGGCGATGACCGGCATCTACGGCCAGACCGAGGCGCCTGCGTCGATCTCCTTCCTGACACCGGCCGAACACTTCACCGACGGCGCCGTCGCCGGCGACGAACGGCTCTCGTCGGTGGGGCGACCCACCCCGCTGGTTCGGGTCGAGATCCTCGACGACCACAACCGCGTGCTGGGCGCCGGCGAAACCGGTGAGATCTGCGTACGCGGTGACCTGGTGATGAAGGGCTACTACAAAGCCGCGGACCAGACCGCCCAAACCATCATCGACGGCTGGCTGCACACCGGCGATATCGGCCACCTCGACGCCGAGGGCTATGTGCACATCACCGACCGCAAGAAGGACATGATCATCAGCGGGGGTTTCAACGTCTATCCCAGCGAGGTCGAGCAGGTGCTCTGGTCTCACCCCGCGGTCCAGGACTGCGCCGTCATCGGCGTTCCGGACGCCGACTGGGGCGAGGCCGTGAAGGCCGTCGTGGAACTGAATCCCGGCGAGTCGGTCTCAGCGGAGGAGCTCATCGCGCTCTGCAAGGCGAAGCTGGGCAGCGTACGCACGCCCAAGACCGTTGATTTCATGGATGTTCTCCCTCGCAGCAGCATCGGCAAGGTCCTCAAGAAGGACCTTCGTGACACCTATTGGGCCCACACCTCGAAAGCAATCTGAGATGACCGATATCTTCATTGCCGGCACCGCCATGACGGTCTTCGGGCGACACTCCGACCGTTCGCTCGAAGATCTCGCCGGTGAAGCACTCCGCGGCGCCGTTCGAGACGCTGGCTGCCAGGTCTCCGACCTGCGCGCCGCCTTCTACTCCGGCGTGACCAACGGTCCGCTGCAGGGGCAGCACGCCATCCCGGGGCAGGTCGTGCTGAGCAAGCTGGGCATCGAGTCGATCCCGATCTTCAACGTCGAGAATGCCTGCGCCTCGGGCAGTTCGGCAGTGCACCTGGCAGTCCAAAGCCTCAAGGCCGGCACCAACGACGTGGCCCTCGCCATCGGCGCGGAGAAGATGAATGTCCCGGACCGAGCCGCCGCCATGGCGTTGTTCGAGGCAGGGTGGGACGTCGCACGCGCCGACGAGAACTACGCCCAGCTCATCGGCATCGGTGAGGGAGTCGCGATTCCCGAGGGATCGGAGTCCAACAAGCCCTACAGCCGGTTCATGGCGATCTACGCCGCGCTGTCCCGCAATCACATGAGGACCTGGGGAACGACCCAACGCCAGCTCGCCGCGGTCTCAGCCAAGAACCATCAGCACTCGGTGCACAACCCCTACTCGCAGTTCCGCAAGCCGTTCACGATCGAGGAAGTTCTCGCCGCTCCCCCGATCACCTACCCGCTGACCCTGCCGATGTGCTCGCCGCTCTCGGATGGCGCCGCTGCTGTCCTCCTCTGTACAGCGGAGGGTCTCGAGCGCATCGGTGCGGACCGGCAGCGCAGCATCCGGATCGCGGCCAGCGTGATGCGCAGCTTCTCCAAACGCGGGCCCGAACAGCCCGAACTTCACGTCAGCCGCCTCGCCGCTCTCACCGCGTACGAAATGGCGGGGATCGGGCCCGATGATATCGACGTCGCCGAGGTCCACGACGCGACCGCCATGGGCGAAATAATCCAAACCGAGAATCTCGGCCTGGCGGCGGCGGGGGAGGGGGGAGCGGCCGCCGAACGCGGCGACTTCACCATCGGCGGCCGCGTGCCAGTCAACCCCTCCGGCGGTCTGGAATCGAAGGGCCACCCTATTGGCGCCACCGGGCTCGGACAACTGTACGAGCTCGTGACCCAACTCCGGGGCGAAGCGGGCGATCGGCAAGTAGACGGCGCACGCCACGCCATTCAAGAAAACGGCGGAGGGTTCCTCGGCTATGAGGAAGCGGCCGTTGCCATTCACATCCTGACGAGGAACTGAGGACACGCCATGCCCATGCTCACGCCGCCGCCGCTGCCGGTCGAGATCGAGTCCTTCAAGCAACTCCCTCGCACAGAGAAGGTCCGCGTCCTCGCGCTGGACTGGGTCGAGAACGGTGCGGGTGCCCCGGCGCCCGTCTACGCCCTCTACGTCGTGAAGTTGCTCGCATTCGTTGTCGGCGGTCTCTACCTGATCGCAGCGACGTCCGACCTCGGCAGCATCGGCAACGTCGCCCATTGGTGGCACGAGCCGATCGTTTACGAGAAGCTGGTCATCTTGATCTGGCTCTTCGAGTTGTTGGGTCTGGGTGGTTCGTTCGGGCCGCTGACCTTCAAGTTCTTGCCGCCGGCGGTGGCCCCCCTTCATTGGTTCCGTCCGGGAACGCTTCGCCAGCCACCGTGGCCCAAGGCGGTCCCTCTCACCAAAGGTGATCGCCGCGGTGTCATCGACGTCGCGCTCGCTCTGGTCGCGACTGCGCTGATGGTCTGGCTGCTCGTCTCGCGAGGGACGGGGAAGGTCCCTCCGGGAGCGTCCGTCGGGCTCCTCGACAATCGACTCGTCATCGCCCTCGTGGTGACGATGCTGGTGATCGGCCTCCGCGACAAGCTGCTCTACATCGCGAGTCGCGCCGACCTCTACCTGATCACGACGTTGATCTTCCTCTTCCCCTACGGCCAGATGATGATCGGCTTCAAGCTCATGCTCGCGGCGATCTGGATCGGCGCCGGCGTCTCGAAACTCACCCATGTCTTCCCGTACGTCGTGACGACGATGACCAGCAACGCGCCAGGCCGACCGAAGTGGCTCAAGCGGATGATGTACCGCGATGCCCAGGCCGACCTGCGACCCAGCCGGCTCGCGTTCTGGCTGGCGCACAGCGGCACCGTGGTCGAGATAGGCGTGCCCGTGGTGATGCTGTTCTCACACGGCGGCGTGGTCTCGTGGACGGCGGTGACGATCATCGTTCTCCTCCACGTCTACATCATCTCCAACGTCCCGCTCGCGGTTCCCAATGAATGGAACATCTACATGATCGCCGGCGCGATCTTCCTGTTCGGAACGCACGCCGATGTGCGCGTGACGGACCTGAGCAACCCGTTGCTCATCGCGCTACTGGGCGTCGGCGTGGTCGGCGTGGTCATGCTCGGCAACGTCCGTCCCGACCTGATCTCGTTCGTCATGGGCATGCGCTACTACGCCGGAACCTGGCCGGCCAGTCTGTGGTGCTTCCGCGGCGAGTCGTGGCGTCAACTCAGTGAGAAGATCACCAAGGCATCCGGTCTGGCCGACGAGCAACTGGAGCGGATCTACGGTGAGGACTATGCCCTGGTCACCCGGTACAGGATGAGCGCCTTCCGGTCCTTCTTCCCCGTGGGCATGGCGTTGAACAGCCTGCTGCGACGCTCGGTCGACGACGTCGAGGCGTACGTCGTCCTGGACGGCGAGATCGTCGGCTCGTCGCTCAACGGCTGGAACATGGGCGATGGCCACATGCACAACGAGAAACTCCTCGAGTCCGTGCAGAAGCGCTGCAACTTCGCACCCGGCGAGCTCGTTCTCGTGCATATGGAGTCGCAGCCCCTGGTCAGGAATTCGATGGCCTACCGCATTGTGGATGCCGCCACCGGTCAGATCGAGGCCGGCATCGTTCCACTCGCCCCGTTGCTCGAGCGTCAGCCGTGGGACGACTCCCCGATACCACTCACCGTGACATCGCCATCGGTTCCTACCGGGGAAGAGACTTCACGGCGATGACCGAAGCCATCGTAGTCGGAGCGGGTCCGAACGGCCTGGCAGGGGCGATCACGCTGGCCCGGCAGGGTGTCAGCGTCACGGTGATCGAAGCCGCGGACGCACCTGGTGGTGGAGCGCGTAGTAGCGAACTGACCCTGCCCGGTCTCATCCACGACCACTGCTCTGCGGTGCACCCTCTTGGCGTCGGCTCGCCGTTCATGCAGACGATCGAGGGGATCGAGTGGACCTGGCCCGAGATCGATCTCGCGCATCCACTGGACAGCGGCTCGGCCGGAATCATGCGACGCTCGGTGGAGATGACGGCGCGTGGACTCGGCGTTGATGGGTCGGCGTGGTGTCGCTTGTTCGGGCCGCTCGCGGCGAACTTCGACGCGCTCGCTGAGGACTTGCTTCAGCCTCTTCTTCACCTGCCACGCCACCCGCTGCTAACCGCGAACTATGGCACCCGGGCCCTCCTACCAGCGACCTTGCTTGCGCGTCGCTGGGCGACGCCCGAAGCCCAGGCCCTGTTCGGGGGTGCGGCCGCCCACCTGTTCCATCCGCTGACTCAGCCGACGTCGGCTGGGTTGGGAATGATGATGGTCGCCTCGGGCCACCGGTATGGGTGGCCCGTGGCTGTAGGAGGTTCGCAGGCGATCACCGACGCCATGGTGACCACGTTGGAGTCACTCGGAGGAACCGTGGTGGTCGGCTCCAAGGTGGAGTCGATCTCCGAGCTTGGCTCCCCCGCCATCGTGCTGCTGGATACCTCGCCCTCGAGCGCGTCCGAGATTCTCGGGAACAGGCTCCACCCCCGAATCGCCCGCGCCTACCGGCGCTACCGGCAGGGCTCAGCAGCCTTCAAGGTCGACTTCGCGATCGACGGAGACATCCCGTGGCGTAACGAGGATTGTCGCCGAGCGGGCACCCTGCACCTCGGAGGCGACTTTCCGGAGATCGTCGCGACCGAAGCGGAGATCCATCGCGGCCGGATGCCAGAGCGGCCCTTCGTTCTTGTCGGCCAGCAATACCTCGCTGATCCCACACGCTCGAAGGGCACTCTCCATCCGGTGTGGGCCTACGCCCATGTCCCCGCGGGCTTCCCCGGCGATGCGACCGAGGCCGTGGTGCGGCAGATCGAGCGGTTCGCACCCGGCTTCCGGGATCAGATCGTCGCCGTGACCCATCGCTCCACCAAGGATTTGGCCGCCTACGACTCGAACTATGTGGGTGGAGACATCATCGGCGGTGCCAACAGCCCTCGACAGCTGGTGTTCCGTCCGAGGGTCGCGGCCAACCCCTATCGAACCGGGGTCAAGGGCGTCTATCTGTGCTCAGCCTCGACCCCGCCGGGTGCGGGAGTGCACGGAATGTGTGGATACAACGCCGCGCGGTCAGCGCTGCGAGACCTTGTCGGGTAGTCGTAGAAAGAAGATGAAGAATGATGGCGAATAGGGCAACGGCGCCCGCGTCTTGGGATGGCCATAGTTGGATCGAAGCCGAACGAGCTGCCGAGAAGCTCGTGTACCGAGTGCCGACACTCGCGGTCGAAATTTGCAAAGCGCTACTGCCCGCTCGGCGTGCGGCCAGTACCGGCGACACCACGGTGACCGCTACCCAAGAGGTGGTTATCGACGCTCCTGTTGCACGGATCTACGCCCGGGTGTCCGACGTCACCCAGATGGGTCAGTGGAGCCCCGAGAACACCGGAGCGGCTGTCCGCGGCCGCGGCCCCGTGGGAGTCGGAACGGTCTTCTATGGTCACAATCGGCGGGGCCGGCTGCGCTGGACCACTCGTTGTGAGGTGATCACCGCCGACGAGAACGAGTGCTTCGCTTTCAAGGTCAAGGCGCTCGGGTGGGGTCGGTACCTCGTGCCGCTCCGAATCGCCACCTGGTCATTCCAGTTCCGGGTCGTTGACGAGGAGACGACCGCGGTCAGTGAAACGTGGGCGGTGGGTCCCTGGCTGCCGCCGGTGATCGACGCGGTGAAGCATTGGAGCGCGGACGGTCTGACGGGCCCGGACATTCAACGTAGAAATTTGTCGGTCACGCTGGAGAATCTCAAGCAGCGCATGGAAATCGATGATCGTCGGTAGACGCCATCGTCGGGGAACGATGCCGAGACGGTTGCTGCACCGGGACTGACCGCGCGCAGTCGCTGCGCGCGATCGGGCCTGCTGACCCGATGCTGCGCCGGTGCACGCAGGGGGTGTGTACGCGCCGGATTCGATCGAGCGCGGACGTCGAACACCCACCTTATCCAGGAGACAACAATGGCAGTGACAGACGCACTGACCTTCGACGCGATCCGGACCCTGTGCGAGCCCGGACAGCCGGAGGGCGCGCTGTATGCAGGTTCCCCCTGCCGAGTGGGCGGTGCCGCCGAGCTCGGGTGCCAACCCGAGCTTTCGATCGCCCGGCGGCCTCCGGTGAGCGCCCCGGCGGCTCGGAGGTCGATATGACAGTTACGGAGCGGGTGTCCGAGCGGCCGAAGCAGGCTCGCCCAGGTGCGTTTCAGGTCTTGCGGACCAATTTCTCCTCGACGGCGGTGTCGAGCCTCGAGACATTCGGGCGGGCGCTGCGATCCGGGGCGCATGCGACCCGGGTCGGTGCCACCGACATCGTGCGATTGCGTTTCCAGTGGCACGAGATGCTGAAGCAGGCGTGGTTCCTGGTGAAGGTGACGTCGATTCCGGGCATGCTGATGGCGGTTCCGTTCGGGGTCATTGTCTCGGTGCAAGTCGGAAACATCGTCAGCCAGCTCGGCGCAGACACGTTGATCGGCGCCGCCGGAGGGTTGGGGGTAATCAAGCAGGGCGCCCCGATGGCGACCGGGCTGTTGCTGGGTGGCGCCGGGGCGGCCGCGATCGCTGCTGACCTGGGCGCACGCGCGATTCGTGAGGAGATCGACGCGATGCGGGTGATGGGCGTCGATCCGGTACAGCGGCTGGTCATTCCGCGGATCGCGGCGATGCTGATCGTGGCGCCGTTGATCAACATTCTGATCATCGTGATCGGGATCCTGTCCGGCTACATCGTCGCTATCGCGGCCCTGGGCGTGACGCCGGGCAGCTACTGGCAGACGTTCGGCGCATTCGCCACCGGGATCGATGTGTGGGTATCGCTGGCGAAATCGGTGATCTTCGGCTACCTCGTGGTGATTATCGCCTGTCAACGCGGCATGGAAGCGAAGGGTGGGCCGCGTGGAGTCGCCGACGGCGTGAATGCCGCGGTGATCCTGTCCGTGGTCGGCATCGCGGTGCTGAACACGGCGATCACCCAGGTCGTCACGATGTTCTTCCCGCTGAGGCTGGCATGACGGTCGCTCCGAACATCCCCGCCCGGCGCGGGCTGAACCGTCTTCGTGCCAAACAGTTCTCGCTGCTGGGACCGATCGACACGGTCGGCTTCGTGCTCGGCTTCTGCTGGCAGGTACTGTGGTCGATCCCATTGACGCTCAAGAAGTACGGGTCGCAGACGATCATCCGGATCACTGATTTGACCTGGGGCAACGGCGCTGTCGTCGTCGGCGGCGGCACCGCCGCCATCATGGTGGTGCTGGGCGCGGCGGTCGGCGCATCGATCGGCATCGAAGCATACTCCTCACT
Organism: Nocardia sp. NPDC059228; assembly: GCF_042754245.1. Classification (NCBI taxonomy): domain Bacteria; kingdom Bacillati; phylum Actinomycetota; class Actinomycetes; order Mycobacteriales; family Nocardiaceae; genus Nocardia; species Nocardia sp. NPDC059228. Next base: position 26,932 of record NZ_JBHZAL010000044.1, read on the forward strand.
GAATCTCGTTTCCTTGGGCCAGCTTTCAGGCCTCGTGTCCGCATTCGCGAATACCCGGGAACTGGCGCCGATCATCGCCGGAGTCGGCTTCGCGGCACAGGCGGGGTGCCGGATGACGGCAGAGATCGGGTCCATGCGGATCTCGGAGGAGATCGACGCCATCGAATCGCTCGGCGTGCGGTCGGTGCCGTTCGTGGTCACCACTCGCGTGATCGCCGGCGTCGTGTCGATCGTGCCGACCTACCTGCTCGCCCTCATCATCAGCTACATCGCGACCAGCCTGGTCGTCACCACGGTGCACGGCCAGCCGAACGGGGTCTACCAGCACTACTTCCACCAGTTCGTGGTCGGTTGGGATGTGCTGGCATCGGTGATCAAGGTGGTCGTGTTCGTGGTCGCCGTGATCCTCATCCACTGCTATCAGGGGTTCTTCGCCGCGGGCGGTCCCGAGGGCGTGGGCCTTGCGTCGGGCCGCGCGATCCGTGCGAGCCTGGTCGCCATCATCACCCTGGACATGATCATGACGATCCTGTTGTGGGGCTTCAATTCTCCGATCTCGTTCACAGGATAGGGCGATGCCTGCATACGGATTCCCGGGAGTAGCCGTCCGCCCACGCGGCGCACGGATCACCGGTTGTGTCGCCGTCGCGCTGGTCGCGCTGGCGCTGGTGGCATGGCGGGTCGCGCCGACCCGCGGCGACGAGAACCGGCTCGACGTCACTCTGCTCACCGAGCAGATCGGTGAAGGGATCACCGACAGCACCGCGGTGCGACTCGACGGTGTGAAGGTCGGGTCGGTGTCCTCGATCGAGGCGGCGGGCGTCGGCTGGCAGCGAATCGGCGTGCGGCTGGACAAGTCTCAGCTTTTCGGCCTCACCGATGCGGTGAGTGTCGCGTACACGCCGGGCAACCTGTTCGGGATCAGCGAACTGGATTTGACCCCGGGCGCCGGCGGCACCGAGCTGCGCAACGGTGCCATCGTCGACCTCACCGGCGCGAATGCGAACCGCGCCTACGACGCGACGCTGTCCACCCTGCTGCGCAGCGTCGGGCAACTGTCCACCGACGTCCTCACCCCGAAGTTCACGTCCGTGGTGAACAAGATCGCCCACGACACCCGGGCGTTCACTCCGCTGTTCCAAGCGATCGTCACCACTGCGACCTCGGTCGCCGACAGCCAGCGGTACGCGACGTCATTCCTGTTGGGCCAGTTCGGCGATGCGCTCGCCGGTGTCCCGCCGACGTTGGACGGCGGATTCCGGATGCTCAACGGGCCGTTCGTCAACGAATACTTGCAATCCGACGAATATCGAGAGAAAGCCAACGCGATCATCGACCTGGTGGCCAACCAACTGATCCCGCAAGTGGCTGCCGCGGCCGGAACCGCGCGACCGTACTTCCAGGGATATACCGAGAACGTTTTCGCTCCGCTGCTGAACACGCTGGCGGCCAGTGTGTCCGCACCAGAGCGATCCGCTCGTGACCTCTCGGTCCTACTCGATCGCCTCGGCGCCGCCTTCCACAACGGTCCCGATGGTTCGGTACTGAACATCGATGTGACCTTGCGCGGCGTCCCCGCCCTCGCGCAGCCTTTGCTCGGCGGCGCTCCGCCGCCGGGTGCGTCACTGCCCGGATTGCCCGTGCCACTGCCGGGGGTCCCGCGATGAAAGTATCTTCGCTGCTGGTCCGGCTCGGCCTCTTCGCTGCGGCGATGATCCTGTTGCTGTTCGGCGTGTTCCAGACCATCTCGCGCCCGGTCGCCCGAGACACCGATACCTACACCGCGACGTTCACCGACGCGAACGGGCTGCGGGTCGGCAACGACGTCCGCGTCTACGGTGTGCGGGTCGGCAAGGTCACCGCCGTTGATCTGGACGGGACGACCGCGCGCGTGCGGTTCACCCTCGAGCATCCGAACCATGTCTTCACCAATTCCAAGCTGGCCATCAAGTACCAGAACCTGACCGGTCAGCGGTATCTCGACGTCCAGCAACCGGACAAGCCTGCGGGACAACAGGATCCGAAGAACCGGATCGACGCCGGTCGCACTATTCCGTCGTTCGACATCACCACGCTGTTCAACGGCCTGCAGCCCGTGCTCGCCACCCTCACGCCAGCGGACTTGAACCAGTTCGCGACCAGTTTGCTCGCGGTCGTCCAGGGCGACGGGTCCCAGGTGGGCTCCGCTCTGGACGCGATCCAGAAACTTACCGACCACTACACGAAGGACCGCCAGGCGGTGATTTCCACCTTGGTCCACAATCTCGCTCAGGTCGCCGACCAACTCGGCGGCACCTCGGGCAACGCGGTGTCGCTGCTCACCTCGCTCACGACTATCTTCCAGAATCTGCAACAGAAGACAGTCTCCCTGGTCGACTACATGCTGACCATCCCACCGCTCATCGAACCCGTGCGGCGTCTGCTCGGAACCCTTGAGCTGGACAAGGTCCCGAATCCGGAGTTGGACGATCTGCTGCGGACCGCGATTCCCGACCCGCATCAGATCGTCGACGTGCTCAACCGGGTGCCCAGTGTGCTGCAGACACTCACCGCGATGGTGCCAGCCGATGCGAACGGCGTCGCGCTCGGCTGCTCGCACGGTGCCGCGGCCGCCCCGCAGCCGATTGGTCTGCTGATTGCCGGACAAAGGATCTCGTTGTGCAACCGATGAATTTCCGGCGCTGGCGCCGCGCCGTCAGCCATGACCGGCCGCTCGCCGCGCGCCAGCGCGGCACCGATGTGCGGTGGGGCATCGCCGGCCTGCTCGGAGCCGTTCTGCTCGCCGTCACATTCGGGGTGGTGAGCCAGGTCCATTTCGGCGTCAGCAGCTACACCGCGGAACTCTCCGATGCCGGTGCGATCCGTGCCGGCGACGATGTGCGGATCGCCGGCGTGCCGGTCGGCTCCGTCCAGTCGGTGACACTCGAGCCCGACCACGTCGACGTTCGCTTCACCGTCGATCAGGGCGTGTTCGTCGGCGACCAGACCAGCCTCGACGTGCGGATGCTGACCATCGTCGGCGGACACTACCTCGCAGTGCACCCGGCTGGGACGAAACCGCTTGGCGAGCACCGGATTCCGCGAGATCGGGTCATCCTGCCGTACAGCCTGCCGGAGATTTTCCAGGACGCCATCCGGCCGGTCCGGGAGATCGACGGCACCGTCTTGCGGGATTCTGTGGGCGCGCTCGAAGCCTCGCTGAACAGCCAGCCCAAGTCCATCCACGGCGCGCTCACCGCCGCCACCACCCTGGTCGACATCCTCAACCGGCAGAACTCCGACATTTCGCGCACCCTCGGAGTCGCCGACGAGTATCTCGGCGCCTTGCGCGGCAATATCGCCGTCGTCGGCACCCTGATCCGCAGTCTCGGCTTGCTGGAAACGCTGGTCGAGAACAACGTCTGGGCCGCCGGATCACTGGACAAAACCGCCGAGGTCTTCGACGGGCTCTCCGGGATCGCCAGGGAGTGGCAATCGACCCTCAAACCCATGGCGCAGCCGGTGGCGGATTCCATCCCTGACGTGGCAGCACTGACGCAGAAGCTCGGCGAACTGCTCGAATCGGTGCAGGGCATGCTCGGTGCGCTGCAGCCATTGGTCGGGTCCCAGGGCGCGGTCTCGATCGACCAGTCCGCCATCACCGTGCCTGGCCTGTGCGTCCCGGTGCCAGGAAGGGAGTGCTGATGCTACCGAAGATGTTCGCCTCACGTGGATTCCTGTCGGTCGGGCTGGTCCTCGTTCTCGCCCTCGCGGTGGTGGTCGGATGGAAGTTGAGCCGGCCGACCCCACAGATGCGCAGCTACTGCGCGCTCATGCCGGACGCGATCGGGTTGTTCGTCGGCAGCGACGTCCAGATCATGGGTGTCGCGGTCGGACAGGTGACCAAGGTCGAACCGGACGGCCCCAAAGCGCGCGTCGAATTCGACATCCCCGCCGCCCGGAAACTGCCGCCGGATGTGGGAGCGACAACCTTGTCGCAGTCGCTGATCGCCGACCGCAAGCTCGCCCTCGTCGGTACCGAACCCGCGGGCCCGGGCTGGAATTCCGATCAGTGCATCACCAAGACGCTGACCCCGAAGAGTATGAGCCAGACCTTCACCGCGTTGGCCGATCTCGCCGATCAACTCAACGGCAGCGGCGACCCCGCACAGCAGAAATTGCTCCAGGGCGGAATCATCGCGGTGAACAACGCTGTCGCCGGCGACGGCAAACGGTTCAACGACCTCGTCAAGAACCTCAGCGCAGCGCTCAACTCTCCCGATGCGGCGATCGGGCACATCGGTGCGCTGATCGACAGTCTCGCCGCCCTGGTCGGCAGCGCCGCCGTCAATTGGCCCGAGGTGAAGTCCACGCTCACCCGGCTGGGACGCAACCTGGACAACATCACGGACACCATCGCACCGCCGATCGTCGACGTGATCACGCGACTGGTCGACGTGTTCCCGTTCCTCAACGATCTCACCACGATGTTCGGCGGTCCGATCTTGCGTCGTGTCGACACGATCCCGAACCTGCCGCAACGGATCTCGGCCGGAGTGACCGAGCTGCGCCAGGTGGTCGACCTGGTCCCGCCGATCCTGAGCGCCTTCCAGCGCTCGATCGACCCGGGCAGCGGCCGCGTCTCGATCGATTACGCATCGCCGATGGTCGCCATCCCGGAATCGGCAGCCGCACAGGTGTGTTCGGCTGTCAACGCCATCACACCCGGCCGGTGCGCTGACGCCGCCAACGGGCTCGTCGACCTTCCACTCACGCAATTCGTCCTTGGATCGGTGGGCTCCCGATGAAAAGACTTGTCGCCGCGATCGCCGTGTCTGCGGCCTTGTGCGCAGCGAGCGCATGCGGATTCGACCCCTCCTCGGTGCCGGTGCCCGGCACCAGAACTGCCGGCCGCAAGTACACCATGCACATCGAGTTCGCCAATGTGCTCAACCTTCCGCCCGGTGCGAAGGTGATCGTCAACGGCGTGAAGGTGGGCGACCTGGAATCGGTTCGCATCGTCGAACCGGCGACCGGTCCGTCCGAACAGGGATACGTCGTCGCCACGGTCCAGCTGCTGGACACCGTCAAGCTGCCCACCACCACGAAAGCTGAGCTCCGCCAAGCGACTCCGCTCGGCGATGTGCATATCGCGCTGACCACGCCGCCCGGTGACGCCACGGGCTTCTATCCGGCCGACAGCACCATCCCACTCGCCCAGACGGCGCAGGCGCCCCAGGTCGAGGACACCCTCGCCAGCATCTCCACGTTCGTGGGCAGCGGCGCGATCAACAGCATCCAGGACACCGTCCGCCAGTTCAACACAGTGCTGCCACCGAACCCCAAGGACACCGAACGCATTGTCGGGCAGCTCGAGACCGACCTGGCCGACGTCGGTGACAACCTGCAGACCGTCGACGCGGTACTGGACGGCCTGCAGGCGAATGTGAACACCGTCCTCGCTGACAAGGACATCATCGGCCCGATGCTCACCGCGGCCGGTGCCGACCACGAGGCCAAAGCCGTCGACACCGTCGTCCGGGTACTGTTCATCTTCACCGCGCTCGGTCCGTTGTCGCACCAAGTGGTGTGGCTCGCACCACTGGTGAATTCGCTCGACGCCAGCGCGAGCGCGTTCGTGCCGATGCTGCTCGGCAACCGGCCGCTCGACCTGCAGTCACCGGCCAACTTGCGCAAGCTGGTCGACCTCATCCAGCACACGATCATTCCGTACATCCAACAAGGCCCCAAGGTCAATGTCACTGCGACGACGGCTGTGGATTCACCGGTTCCGCCTGCGGAGCAGACCGCACGGGTCATCGACACGCTGCGCATGATCGGTGCCGTGCGATGAGAAGTACAAAAGCCGCGATGTCGCTGGGCTCGATCGTGTTGGTGCTGGTGCTGGGCGTCGCGTACATGGTGGTCGGGGTGCTGCAGTTCGAGCCGCGCGCCGAGTTCACCACGGTGCGGATGCTGCTGGCCAATTCCGGTGGCGTCGCTCCGAATACGCCGGTGCTGCTCACCGGAGTCGAGGTCGGCAAGGTCACCGCGGTGACGAAGGCCGCCTCGGGCGTCGAGATCGCCCTCCGCATCGACCACAGGTACCAAGTGCCGGTGTCGAGCGCGGTTCGGGTGGAGGATCTCTCCGCGCTCGGCGAACCGTACATAGAGTTCGAGCCCAGCAGTAAGAACGGGCCCTACTTGTCCAACAATCAAGTCCTCAACACTCGCAACGTCACCGAGCCGACCTCGATCCCGCAACTGTCCCATCGGCTCGTCGAACTGGTCGGCCAGCTCGACCCGAAGGCGATCAACTCCATTGTCACCACCTTCGACCAGGGCTTGGCCGACACTGACACCGCTATTCCCACGCTCGAGCGGTCGACGAAACTGCTCGCCGCAACGCTGCTGTCCCGCACGGACACGATCAAACAGGCGTTGGTCGATTCGCAGACGATCGGCGGTGACATGGCCTGGGTCGGGCCCGGCTTGGCCGAGACCGGACCGAAATGGACCGGGTTCGGCACGCTCATCGACCGGCTCATCGTCGAAGGATCCAAGTTCTTCGAAGCCGGCAATGCGCCACAGATGTACGAGACCGGCGACGGGCTCCTCCCGTTCGTCGCCGCGCTGACCGCATTTCTGAACAAGGTCGGGCCCAGCATGGCTGAGCTCACGCCGGTCGTCACGCCGTTGGCGACCGTTCTCAACGGCGTCGGCGGACAGTTCGACATCAGCACCCTCATCTCGCAGGCGGTATCCACCGTCGGTGACGACGGGGCCTTGCACCTGCAACTCAACGTGAAATAGGTGACTCATGAAAACCGTGTCAGACGAGACAGCAGACGACGGAGCCGACGCAAAGACGGCCGACAAGAAGAAGGCCGACAGGCAGCCCCGACGGCTCGACCTCCGCCTGTCCACCGTGATCAGTGGGTTCCTGATCGTCGGATTGCTGGCCGCGGCAATCACATTCGGCGTGCTGTGGCAGTCCGCTCGCAGTGATATCGCCGATCGTGATGCGAAGGCCGCCGACGACCGGCACGCCACCCAGGTCGCCACCGACTACGCACTCGGCGCCTCGGTCATCGACTACCACGACACCAAGGCCTGGCTGGACAAGCTCAAGACCGACACGACCCCGCAACTGGCGGCGAAATTCGACGCCACCGCGCCACAACTCGAGCAGATTCTGCTTCCCCTGCAATGGACGTCGAAGGCCACTCCGATCGATGCGAATGTGATGTCCGAATCCGGCGGCATCTACAAGGTCGACGTCTTTCTCAACGTGACCTCCACCAGCGCGCAGACCCCGCAGGGCGGGCAGACCACCGTCACCTACACGCTCACGATCGACCGCAACGCCGGCTGGAAGATCACCGACGTGGGTGGGCTCGGCGGCGCACTACCGGTGAAATAGATTGACGTTCCTCACCGATATCGGCCACGACCTGGCCGAGCACTGGCCGCTGTATGCGTCGATGCCGTTCATTACGGCGTTGATCGGCTACGTGACCAAACTCGTCGCCGTCGAGATGATGTTCCGCCCGCTCGAATTCGTCGGTATCCCACCGTTTCTCGGCTGGCAGGGGATCGTTCCCCGCTACGCCGACCGGATGGCGAACAGCGCCGTGTCACTGTTGATGAAAGGGCTGCTCGACCCACAGGAGGTCGTCGACCAGATCGACGTGGACGCGCTGCTCGAGCAACTGCGCGACCCGATGCGGGAGATGGTCGAGCGCATCACCCGGGAGCTGATGCAATCCCTCGCCCCCACTATCTGGGTCGCCCTGCCAGAAGTGGCCCAGAATCTCGTGATCGGTCGAGTCGAAACCGCGATACCGGCGACCCTTGCGCAGTTCAAGGACGACCTGAAGACCAACGTCGACACCGTCGTCGACATCCGCACCCTCGCGGTGGATGCCTTGACCAGGGACAAGGCTCTGACGGTGAAGATGATCCGGACGATCGGGCGCAACGAGATGCAGTTCATCGTCCGGATGGGCGTCCCGTTCGGGTTCGGCCTCGGCATCGTCCAGGCGGTGACCTGGGCACTTACTCACTCGACCTGGATCATGCCGTTGTTCGGTGGTTTCACCGGCCTGTTCACCGACTGGCTCGCGTTACAGATGATCTTCCGACCCAGGCGGCCACGCCGGTTCCTCGGAATCATCAAGTGGCAGGGCCTGTTCCACAAACGCCGCGCAGAGGTCACCCGGGATTACTCCTTGCTCATCGCCGACGAGATCCTCACCCCGGCCAACCTGCTCGAGGGCCTGCTGACCGGCCCCAAGTCGGACCGGTTTCTCTGGATGATCGACCACGAGATTCAGCGGGCGATCGATTCCAGCGCCGGAATCGCCAGGCCTGTCGTAACATTCGCGATCGGCAGCGACCAGTACACGGCCGTCAAGCATGACGTCGCCACACGGGTGATCGCAACGATGCGTGACCGCGCTGACGAATTCGGCGACCTCGCCGCCAACGCCATGAACATGCCGGATCTGCTGCGCGGCAAGATGCAGCTGATGACCGACGATGAATTCGAAGGCCTGCTCCGGCCCGCGTTCAAACAGGACGAATGGAAACTCGTCGTGGTCGGTGCTCTGCTCGGCTTCCTGATCGGCGAATTGCAAGTGCATCTCCTGCTCCAATGATCCGGCCGACCGAGGCCCCGGACTCCACCGCCTCGCTCGACACCCTCGTCCGAAACACGGCAAGGGTGATGGTGGAGCTGGCCCTCGGTCGCAACACCAGCACTGAGTTGTGCTGCGCCGTCTCCGCGATCATCGGCAGGTGCTGGCGAAGCCTCTGCCATTGCGATTTTCCTTTGCGCGGCAGGGTCTTTGACCGGTCCTGAGCGACGTCACCTCACCTGCGTTCAACATGCGGGGAGTCCGGACGCTTGGCGGAGTGGGACAGGGAGGTCTCGGCTCCCAGTCGAATCGATTCTCTGTTCTCCGACCGAGACTCATCCGGATTGGACGCCTGCGGCTTGGTGATCGAAGGCGGCTGGCCATTTCGTGGTTTCATCGCAGGTGGCGCCGGTGAGGTCGCCTTGGGCCGGGGCAGTCCCCGGCGGCTGCTGCAGGATGTGATCTGTTGCGGCTTTAGGCTGCGGCGCTGCGGGATTGGGTTTCGGTGAGGTGGGTGGCGAGCCAGGGCAGGGAGGTGTGCATGTGTGCGACGGCGGCGGTGAAGTGCTCCAGGCCGCGATAGCCGTGGAAGGTGACGTCGACTCCGAGGCGTCTCCAGTCGTCGCGCAGTTGTGGGGCTTGGCCGTAGCCGACGGCTTGGTCGGCGCGGCCGTGGGTCAGCAGGACCGGGGTGGCCGGGGCGAGAGCGCCGAGGCGGTTCTCGGTGAACCGTGCTTGCCAGTCAGGGGCAGCGAAGAGGTCGGTGGTGAGGTATCTGGTCTTGTTGAACTTGCGGGGTAGGCGGGTGAGGACTTGCGGGATGATGTGGCTTTCGGCGATGGCGGAGATCATGCGGTGGCCGCGGTCGTTGAGGTGGGCGTGGAGGTCGAGTTCGGGGTAGGCGCTCGCGTAGCCGAGGGCGACATAGGCCAGTAGCCATGCGAATCTCCCGCCGGTCAAGAAGTCGTGGTTGAAGTTCATATCGGCGGCGGCTCCGCCGACCGCGACTGCGGCGAGGGGGATGTCGGGGGCGTAGGTGGGTTGTAGTTGGGCGGCCCAGCCGGCGGCGGTGCCGCCTTCGGAGTAGCCGAACAGGGCGGCGGGTCCGTCGGGGGTGAGTCCGGCGTCGGGGAGTTGGCGGGCCGCGCGCATGCTGTCGAGGACGGCGGGGCTCAGGGCGCGGCCGACGACGTAGGGGTGGCCGCTGCCATAGCCGAGTCCGGGGTAGTCGGTGAGGGCGACGGCCCAGCCGCGACGCAGGACGGTGGCGATGAGGGCGGTTTCGTATTCGGTCCCGACGGTCAGTTGCAGTGAAGGCGCGCAATGGGTTCCGTGGCCTTGGGTGCCGATGGCGTAGCCGATCAAAGGGCGGGGGCCGGGGTAGGGCGCGCGCGGTACCAGGACAGTGCCCGAGACCACGTTCGGTTGGCCGAGGGCCGAGGTGCTGCGGTAGAGCATGCGCCAAGCGTGTGCGCGCAAGGCGAGCCCGGGCAGCAGATGCGCTGAAATCCGTTCGAATCGGAGCATCTGCCCGGCGGGGCCGCCGCCCGCTCCGCTCGGGGATCGATAGAAATCGCGGGTGTTCCTGGCGGTTGCGCTCAGGCTGAGGCGATCGGTCCAAGTTCGCATCGTTGCCACCTTGGTGCTCGGGTGGCAGCAGATTACCAGTATTCAGATACCGAAGGCACTTTCAGCGGCATGGCACGGATGACGCGACCACAGAGCCATGCTCACACCCGAGCAGTGCTGGCCGGAACCGCGCGCGACCTATTTCTGGCCGACGGTATCGCCGACACCTCGCTGATGCGGGTGGCTGAGGAGTCCGGGTACTCCAAGGGGCCGGTTATTCGAGCTTCCAGAACAAAACCAGCTCTACCGTGCAACGGTGGCTACACTGCTACCGAACCTCGGCCTGGCCGGGCTCGCCTCAGCGCGAAGGTCTGTGGGATGCGATGTCGGCGGCCCTGTCTGCCGGGCCACACGCGGCGGCGCCACCGGCCTCGTATGCTCCGGTCGTGCAATTGTTCGCGGTTGGCCCTGGTGCGTATGGGTTTGTCGCTTCGGAGCCGATGACGGTCGGCGTGGTGGCGGTGGGCCAGCATGTCACCGGCGTTATCGCGACCGGCCAGATCGCGACCGGCTTGATCGCATTCGGGCAGGTGTACGCCGGGGTGATCGCGATAGGGCAACTCGCTCGGGGCGGAATTGCCGTGGGACAGTTGGCGATCGGCTTGGCGGCGATAGGCCAGCTCGCGATCGGCGTCGCGTGGGTCGGGGGCATCGGGATCGGCGCTACCCGCGGATTCGGGGTGACGCTGGGCCTGTTTCCCGAGTCGGTGGTGAATTCCGCCCGGGCGCACCTGGGGTGGCGGTGGAACCAACTGCGTGGGATTCCAGACGACCGGCCCGTCGTAGAACCAGATCCGTCCTGGCGAATCCTGGCCGCAACCCTGGGAACTGCGGCATTGTCTATCGTGTGATGGTTCATCGCGGGCCGGGCCGTGATCGAGGCTGCCCGCGGTTGACCCGAATTGTTCACCGTCGTCTGCAAGGGCTGGGACAGTGCTGACGAGGGTCGAGCCGTTGGGCGTTGGGGTCGAGTGTGGGGTTCGGTAGTGCGGCGAGCTCGCGTCAGAAGTGAGACGGAATGGGGGCACAAGACGCCGTCGGAGGTCTGCGCGCAGAAGTTAGGCGCCTTCATCGGCACAGACCACTCGGAGAGGCTCTATCAGTAACCACTACTCCCTTATGTTGCTACGGCTAGGCTGCTGGACGGTGAGCTGGGACGGGTTTTCGGTCACGGGGTAGTACGCCGGGTCGGCGTATCGGGCGCCGGGGACTTTGTGGAGAGTTTCAGCGAGATCGGAGACGAAGCGGGCGAGGGCCGCGACTGCGTCGTTTTCCTCCGGGGCTTCGGACCACGTTGTCATCATTGGCCTTTCCTGAGGGCGGTGGGGATGGTGAGGTGATGGGTGGTGCGGCGTTGGTAGGCGTCGCCGGCACGGAGGACGAGGGATTCGTCGAAGTTCCTGCCGGTGATGGACATCGAGAGCGGGGTGTTCGTGCTGGACAGACCGATCGGGAGGGCGAGGGTCGGGTGTCCGAGCGGGTTCCAATACGGAGTGTGAAGGGAGGCGAGCACGTTCAATGGCTGGAGTTGGTCGATGGTGTCCAGGCGTGGAGCGCCGAGGTGGCCGGTGGGGGTGACGATCAGGTCCACGCGGTCCAGCAGGTCGGCTACCTGATTCTGGGCGATCCGCCGGACTCGTTGCGCCTGAACGTAATCCGCGCCGGTGACTGCCGAGCCGGCGGCGAGCAGGACACGGCTGCCGCGGCCGTAGTCGGTCCATCGCTCCAGCAGATCGCGGCGGTGGTAGGCGTGCGCCTCGGCCAGCAGGACCACGAGGTCGATGGCGATCACTTCGGGATACATCGGGATCTCGACCGGCACGATGGTCGCGCCCGCCGCGCGGAGCTCATCGATAGCGGCCGTGAACCGTGTCGGTTGCTCGGGATCGATGCCTGCCGCGGCGTAGCGGTCGAGGTTGTCCACGCCGACGGTGACGCCATGTAGATCGCCGGTCAGCGCTGCCGGATAGTCCTGAATCGGCGACCAGGCACTGTACGGGTCCGAGGGGTCGTGGCCCGCGAGAACGGAGAGCAGCAGGGCGCAGTCGGCGGCGGTGCGGGCCATCGGGCCGACGTGGTCCAGGGTGTAGCCCAGTGGCACAACACCGGATTTCGGGACACGGCCGAATGTCGGCTTAAGACCGGTGATTCCGTTGAACGCGGCGGGGATTCGGATGCTGCCGGCGGTGTCGGTGCCCACCGCGCCGAGGAACATTCCCGCCGCGATGCCGCTGCCGGAGCCCGAGCTCGAGCCACCCGCCCAGCAGTCCAGGTCCCACGGGGTGCGCGGGATGGGAAACGGCTTGTCCGGGTCCGGGATTCCGACCGCGAACTCCATGGTCGTGGTCTTACCCATGACGATTCCACCGGCGGCTTCCAGACGATGGATGGCGACAGCGCGCCCGACGGAATCCGCCCAGGCTGGATCGAGGACGAGGCTCTGGGCGGTGGTCGGTCCGTGGGGATGGGCCAGAATGTCCTTGATTCCCAACGGGATTCCGTCCAACGGCGAAAGCGGTGAGCCCGCGGCGATCTTGGCGTCGACGCGTACGGCTTGTTCTCGGGCCCGGTCGTCGAACCGGGTCAGGAACACGCCGACCTCACCGTCGTGGCGGTCGGCGTTGGCGATGGCCTGTTCGACCAATCCCACGGCGCTGATCTCACCGTTCCGTAAGGCCGCGACGGCGTCGGTGAGGCTTTGCATGGTTGGCGCGACAGTACTCACTTCGGCTCCTGGAAACGTCCGGCGGTCAGGGCTCCGGTCCCATTGATGCGCACAACCTGGTCGATGCGCAATTGCAAGTCACTGCACCAGGTTCCGAGTGCATAGTCGACGATCTCGCCGTCATTGTTGCGAATCGACTGCTCCAGCAGCATGACGGGCTCTCCCGGCATCACATGCAGCAGCGTGGCCACGTAGTCATCGGCGCGCGCGGCCTGCACGCCGATGTCGAAGGCGTCGATTTCGACGCCGCCATGATGCAGCAGCGAATAGAAGTCATCGACGAACGCGACCCGGTCGATACGGGCCGCCTCGGGTGAGCGCAGGTAGTTGGTGAAGATCGCCAGCGGGCGATCATCCAGCAGGAACACGTATTCGATGCACAGGCAGTCGTCCCCGGGGTCCACTCCGGTGAGCCGATCGCTGATGACCTCGGGCGCCGGAATCCATGCCCAATGCAGCAGCCTCGGCGCTATCCGGCCGAGCGCCAGATGTTCCTCGAGGGAACACCCTGCGGGTGGAAGTGCGCCGGTCACAATGTATTCCGATCGGATCGCCAGCGTGCCCATTCCCCGGCGGCGCTCGATCAATCCGGCACGCCGCAACAGGTCCAGTGCCTCGCGGACCACGTCGCGCGACGCCTGGTATTCGGCCATGAGCTCGGGTTCGGCCGGCAGCCTGCCGCTGTCGAAGGCCCCCGCGCGCAGGGCGGCGCGCATGGCATCGTGGAGTCGGCGGGCCAGCAGCTGCGATGCGGAGGGAATCACCTCGCGCAGCTGGTCGCGAAACCTCGATTGCTCGGTGTGGAAATCGTCCTTGCCGTCGCGCGGCGATAGTTGTGTTCTTAACTGCATGACCGAAGTGTGCGTCGGGCCTGCATTACGCGAAGGCGAATTCGGTTACGTTCCAGTTACGCGACCGGCGCAGCACTACTTACACTCATGACCTGCTCTTTCGCACGCCGACGTGACAAGTTTCGCGGCTCGGGGTTCCGATAGTAATCGCCGAAGAAACAACGGATAGTGCGTCACGAACGTGGAGAGGAGCTGGTGGTGTAGGAGGAGCTTCTCGAGGCGGTGCTGCGTGAGAGATGGAGGATTCTCGGCCCTCCGGTGTCGCCCTGCATGGGGGAGGCATCAAACCACCCTCTGCTGCGTTAGCTGAAGACTGTCGTGGTGAGCGATGAGGGAAAAGGCGTCCGTTGGAGGCGTCAGGTGGGGATCAGGAAGGCGTTGCGCTGAAAACCCTTGCAGGGGTTCGCTGTTGAAGCGTCGAAATGTTTAGGACGACATCGAAACCTGGGTTTTATCCGACCTTGGGATGAGTCTGGCGGGAACCTGCTTACTGGCCAGATGGTGTCCGGCGTGAAGGCGGCGCGAGCCTGATCTGCTGCTCTTGCGTGGAACGTGAGAAGGCCCGTCCCGATACTTCTGTCCGCGAAGATGATTCGCGGTCGGAGAGAGGGAGCATCCCAAGCGGAGAACCCGCGAGGGACCGAGTACCGATGCGGGACGGTGCTGACGGACTGGCTCGTAGTAGCTGGGAAGTTCCTGCCTGGCGCGGTGGGAATGGAGCCAAGGGGCCAGGTCATCCGTGGCTGGACTTGTTCGATCAACCAGGCGATGCCCTGGGAGGAGTCGCGTGAGTGAGCTGAAGTCAACAGGCAAGCCGTTCGAGATCTCCAAGCGGGAGGTCTGGGAGGCATGGGAGAAGGTCAAGGAGAACAAGGGCGGACCGGGAGTCGATGGGGTGAGCATCGAGGACTTCGAGAAGGATCTGAAGAACAACCTCTACAAGATCTGGAACAAGATGTCCTCGGGAAGCTACTTCCCGCCTCCGGTTCGAGCGGTGGAGATACCGAAACAGCACGGCGGCGGCACGAGGACCCTCGGAATCCCTTGCGTCGGAGACAGAGTGGCGCAAACGGTGGTGGCCGCGCACTTGGAGAAACGGGTGGAGCCGGTGTTCCATCCCGACTCCTACGGTTACCGGCCGGGAAAGTCCGCCCTGGACGCGGTGGGGATATGCCGGGAACGGTGCTGGAAGAAGGACTGGGTGATCGATCTCGACGTCCAGAGATTCTTCGACTCCGTCCGGTGGGACCTCATCGTCAAAGCTGTGGAGGTACACACCGATGCCCCGTGGGTGGTGCTGTATGTCAACCGGTGGCTCCGAGCACCGGTGCAGCAGCCCGATGGGACCGTGTTGGAGCGAACCCGAGGTACTCCCCAGGGATCCTCGGTGTCGCCCGTGCTGGCAAACCTGTTCCTGCACTACGCATTCGACACATGGCTGGTACGGGAATTCCCGACAGTCGAGTTCGAGCGCTATGCCGATGACGCGGTCGTGCACTGCATCACCGAGCGGCAGGCCCGCCAGGTTCTGGCGGCCTTGCAGGAACGGATGGCCGAGGTCGGACTTGCTCTGCATCCGGCCAAAACCAAGATCGTGTACTGCCGGGACGCGAACCGGCGCCAGCCATATGGCGTCACCCAGTTCACGTTTCTGGGGTTCACGTTCAGGTCCCGCACGGCGCGGACCAGGAACGGCGGCACTTTCGTATCGTTCCAGCCCGCGATCAGCCAGGAAGCCTTGAAGAAGATCGGTGCCGAGGTTCGCTCGTGGCGGCTTCATCACCGGACCGGCTCGACCTTCGCCCAACTGGCCAGAGCGATCAATCCGATCGTGACCGGCTGGATGCGATATTACGGAGCGTTCTATCCCTCCGCGCTGCATCCCCTCCTGACGCGCATCAACTCCTACCTGGTGCGCTGGATCCGCTGCAAATATCGGCGGCTGAAACCGGTGAAGAAAGCCCGCCGCGCCTACAGAAACGCGGTCCGGAAATACCCTGCCATGTTCCGGCACTGGCAGTGGACACCGCACGCTTGGCGAACAGGATGACAAGAGCCGGGTAACGGGAGACTGTTACGCCCGGATCTGTGGGAGCCCAGGGGTGAGATTCCCCTGGGCCACCCGACTGGCGTAAGTACATGGTCAGGCCGGGTGCCGCGTTGAGTTCAGCTCGCTACCGGTCTTCTGGCTGGCCGAGCACCTGGGCCCGGAGGCGGTAGCGCAGGTCGATTTCCTCCGGCGTCATCGGGTCGCCGGGACGGAGGATGCGAGCGGGTTTGGGCCGGAGTGGCAGGTCGTCGTTGTCGGTGGTGTTCTCGGCCTCTGCGTGCGCCCGGTAGAGAGAGGCGACGGACGGGTGCTCCCCAGCGTTCTTCCGGTCTGGATGGTGAGCTTTTTTGCGATGTCAGGGACGGGGACACCCCTGTTCTTCAGTGCGAGGGCGAAGGTGAGCGAGTCGTCGTCGATAACTTTGGGCCAGCCGCCGTGGTTGCCTTTGGACGCGGGTGGATCTGTCAGTTTCGAAGTCGTCTTCGGTGCATCTCTGCTTCGGTGATGCTGTGGTGCTGACGTCGGTTTCGGTGATCAGGGCTGTCTTGCCGATAGTAGGCGGGGTTCCTTCGGGGGCAGCGGGAACGGATCGAGGCCCGTGAGCGCCGAACTGGCAGACCATAATTCGGCGGCGGTGCCGGGGTCGGTCATGTGCGCTCGTGGTGTCTCCCGATGTGCTTGTCCGCGAAGGCCGAAAACCCGTGGCCCCCACAGTTCCCCGCCAGTGATGTCGGTGTCCAGGACGGCTCGGACGATGGCCCATGCCCCCGCGTGTTTGCCGTGCAGCACGACGCCCGCGGGCAGTCCGCGCATTCGCTGGGACGTGGTCCGGAAGAACAGCGGTTGCCGCGACGGAGTCAGCGAGTCCAGGGCACCGCCGGGATGGACGACGATGCTGGCGGTGGTGGTGCCGCGGGCTCGCAGGCGCCGATCGAGTTCGAAGCCGAACAGCATCTGAGCCAGTTTCGATCGTCCGTAGCTGCGTTTGGGTCGATAGCCGTGCTCCGATTGCAGATCGGCAAGATCCAGCCGCTCCGATCGCGCGGCGAAACTTCCCACGGTGATCACCCGGCTGTTCTCGGTGGCGTCCAGTACCGGCTCCAGGTAGGCAACCAGGGCGAAGTGTCCGAGATGGTTTGTCGCGAACATCAATTCGTGGCCTCGAGCGTTGACGTGGCGATCCGGGCCCGACGCCATCACCCCGGCGTTGAGTACGACCGTGTCCAGGCCTTCGACTCCGAGACCGGCTACCGTCGCGGGCAGCGAAGAGAGATCCGCCAGATCCAGGCGGACCCATCGCAGTCGAGCGTCGGGAACCCGTGCACGGATTGTCTGCGCCGCGAGCTCGGCCTTGGCGGTGTCGCGGCAGCCCAGCACCACGGTGGCGCCACCGGTCGCGAGCTGCTCGGCGACGAAATACCCGATGCCCGCGCTGGCGCCGGTAACCAGAACCGTCTTTTCCTCGGCCCGGCGGCCGATATGCCATGTCATGCCGTCGAGCCTCACCTCCCGCGCTTGCATCGCGCTCACATTCCGCTGGCGCCCCACCTCAGGGGGTTTGGCGCCTGCCGCAATGTTTCTGCGCGCAGCTCTATGACGCGACCGGATGGTGGTAGCGCAGCGCCTGTGTTGCGACCCGGGCCCCGAGGTGGCGCGCGGTGGCTATGTCGGCGGTGTGGACGGCGTCCGGGCCCTGGTCATTCCAGGTTTGAGCGCCCGCGCCGAGGTAGAACCCCAGCCGGTTGTCGTCGTGTTCGCTGCTGGTGGTGGTGTTCCAGCCGGGCAGCAGGCCCAGGCTGACCCAGTGCATGCCGTGTTGTGCGGCCAGCAGGGCGAGGTACTGCAGGGTGTGCAGCTTGTCGCCGCTCATCGATCCGGAGTTGGTGAACCCGGACGCGAGTTTGTCCAGCCATTGCTGGGTCATCCAGCGCTGGGAGGTCGATTCGGCGAATGCGTGGAACGCCCCGGATGCCGATCCCATGTAGGTCGGTGTTCCGAAGATGATCGCATCACCGGCATCGAGGATCGCCCACTTGGCGTCGGTCATGTCGGCTACGTCGACCATGTCGGCGCGGGCCTTGGGCACCGACTCGATGCCGTCGTGGACGGCCTTGGCGAGCTCGAGGGTGTGCCCGTAGCCGGAGTAGTAGGCGACGGCGACGTGAACGGATGGCATGTTGGATCCTTTCGTCGTACATGGCGGCTCCGGGCTGTCGTGAGCCCGCGGTCTTGGTTATGTCCGGGCAGCGATCGCGGGGCCACCTGCTCGGCGATCTGGTTCGGACGTGCGAGTTCGTTGTCGGTGAGGGTGATCCCGAGCGCGGCCGGGTTGTCTGCCACCCCACCCGATTGTTGACAGTGATAACGCTAGTTCCGTAACAACGTCATTGTCAACGTCAACATTTTTCCGTTATCATCGACGCATGTCATCAAGCGATCGACGCGGCGGATCGGACGATCAACGCGAGCGCATCCTGAGCGCGGCGGTGACGTTGCTCGCCGACGCCGGGCCATCCGGGCTGTCCACCCGGGCGGTCGCGACAGCGGCCGGAGTGCAGACACCGACGCTGTATCGGTTGTTCGGCGACAAGGACGCACTGCTCGACGCGGTGGCCAGTTTCGGTTTCGAGAGCTACCTCGCCGAGAAGCGCGCGTTCGTGCCCAGCCAGGACCCGGTCGAGGATCTGCGCCGGGGCTGGGAGACGCACGTCGAGTTCGGGTTGGCCAACCCCGCCATCTACACGCTGATGTACGCGAACCTGCGGCCGGACCGCCACCCCGCGGCGGTAACGGAAAACCGGGCCATCCTGCGCGGCATGCTCGAACGCGCCAACGGACAAGGGCTGCTCCGGGTACCTGTGGAGGCGGCCATGGTAGCCATCGAGGCATCTACGACCGGCGCGGTTCTGCTCCTGCTGGCCCAGCCGGAACAGGCGCGGGACGCCCAGTTGATCCGGCCGCTACGCGACATCGTGCTCGACGCCCTCACCGAGCAAGCCACACCCCGCGCCGACGACCGATCCCCCATCGCCGACCGTGCACAGTCACTACTCGGAATCATCACCCCCGCTGGCAACACCGACCCCGTGACCGACGCGGGCTTCAGCGTCTTCGAGGCCGGCCTGCTGCGCGAATGGCTCACGCGGCTCGACCAGACCCACCGGTCTCGCCGGTAGCAGCAACCGTCATCTCGATAACCGCGGCCAGCCAGCGGCCAGCTATCGTCCGATACCCGCCTCGACAAATTCCCCGGCCTTTGCATCTGATGCCATGTCGGTTCGAACGTGCTGGTGAAAGCCCCACGTACGAGTAGCCGGTTGCGTCCAATAGCGTGGTGTAGCAGCAGCGATCGGCTGTTGAGTCTGTCGTAATCCCCGGACAGCAGGGTGGCCACCGCGTGATCCTTCAGA
>NZ_JBHZAL010000045.1:0-44325 GCF_042754245.1 Nocardia sp. NPDC059228
AGGCCACGATCCATGTCGCTGTCATCAACCAATGGCTCGGGCAGTAGTGAGGGCGGGCCACACGCCCGCCCTATCAACTTCGAGACAGGCCCTAGGTCCTCACCGGCGAAGGTGACATCGAGGTCGGGAGAGGTAGCCATCCTTCACGATGCCGCGGTCCCGGCGAACCGCCAGAGCAGAACGCGCGGTATGCGGCATGACAGGGCGCCGTCGTGAGCGGAGTGGCGATGCGCGTGCTTGGTTGAATATCGCATTCGCGCAACGCGATTGGCGAAAACCGGCCTATCGGCGGCGAACCCTTGCGAGATATGGTCACTTATCCGGGCGTGTGAGTTGCGGCGTCAGCGGATGGAGTCAATCAGCACCGGTGGCTTGGTCCCGGAGCCAACGGGAATAGGCCGGATCGATGTCGGGCGCGAGCCGCTCGAACTCACGAAGTGCGTCTGCGGTGCCGGTCAGGCGCGCGTGGTGGGCGGCGCGGGCGGCGCGCAACATGGGTTCGTTCGGTGAATGGGTCAGGCCCGCCTGGGCGGCGGCGAGGGCGGCGGGATGATCGCCGCGCTCCGCGTGCAGGTCGGACAAATCGAGATACAGAGACCAGTTGTCGGGCTCCAGGGCGAGTGCGCGGCGGAATGCGGCGGCCGTTTCGTCCAGGTTTCCGAGAAGCCGCCAGGTCCCGCCTCGGACGACCTCGGTCAGCATGGTTCGGCCGACGCGGTCGGCGCGGTCGCACAGCGCCAGCGACTCGTCGGTTCTGCCCAAGAGGCGAAGGGAGATCGCCAGCCCGGCAAGGTCTTCGGGGCTCAGGTTCAACCGAGTCGTAAGTGTCTGGATCGCCCGCAGCCAGGGCGCGGCGGCCGGGTCCTCGGGCACCGCCGCATGGTCGAAGAGCAGATACACGGCCTCCCGCACCGCTTCGATACTTACCTTGGACAGGAAAGACACATCGGCGAACCACGGCGCGTCAGCCCACGCTATGTGCGGACTGATGCCGCTGAGTGCCCCGAGAGTAGTCGCAGCATCGTCCATCCGACCGCTCGAGAAGTAGGCGAAGGCCAACAGCGGCGCGACAGTCGGATCGTCGGCAGGCAACTCACCGAGCGTGGGTAGCAACTCGACCGCAGCCGCGTAGACCTCGGCTTCGGACGGCGTGGCGGCGATCGCACGAGACAGGTGGCGGGCGGCCCGTTCGCGATCACCGCCGCAGTGCGCCAACACATTGGCCACGATGACATCGATGGACATCCGACCACAGTATGCGATAGCGATCCACCGTCCAGACCCGAAATATATTGGAGTCGACGATGTTTGACCCACAGTGCAGCCCGGTCGCCGGTACCCCCGCACTTCGCGCCCGTGGCCGGGAATCTCCGGCAAGTGATACAGACATTCATCCGGAACTCGGCAGTAGTGGACGTTCCGCCTGCCCCGGAGCGACACGGCCAGTTGATCTTCCGACGCCCAGCGCTGGCCGGTTCGGTCAGCGCGGTATGCGGCAGTACAGTGCGTTTGCCTGGATGCGGGCCTCGTCGTTCGCGCTGAGAGGATTACCGGTAGTGGAAGTGGTCTTTCTTCATGACGCTTCTCCGGGGCAGGCAGTTGCTGTTCGCTCGGCGAGCGGTGAATGGTCGGCCGTCTGGCGAGGGCACGGCCGTGCACGCGAGGGCGAGGCGTGTCTGGTGGAGCTGGGCATCGATGAGGTCGAATCCTGGATCGGCGCAGTCGGAATCGGTGAATTCAGTGGAGTGAAGACCCTGGACGGGGCAGTTGTGGTGTGTGGAGAGGTCTCGACGGCATATGACGATGGTGTGATCGCGTTGAGCCTCAATCCGGGCACGGTCCTGATCGAATCAGATCTCGCACCCGCGGTTGGTACCGGTCGGCACCTATGCCTCCGCCCAACCTCGATCGAGATCTTTCCGACAGGCGTCTGAACGAATCCACTGCCCGCTCATCGGCATGAGGGTGCGTTCGGCCGGCCCGCAGCTCGGCCGATCCGAGCCGCCCGTAAGCGGCAGAAGAGTGCGTTCTCCAGCCGCTTTCCGGCTCCTTGGTTGGGCGTGTCACCAGAAGCAGACCAGGTCTTTCTTGGCCTCCCGAGATGCGAGCATGCACTCGATCACCAGATAGGGGTCTTCGTCTTCTTCGTAGTCGTATTCGTCGTCATCATCCAGTTCATCGAGCTCCTCGGCACACATCTCTTTGCACCCACAGCCCCAGCCGCCTCCCTCGGCCACAGGCAGGAGGCTCCCGTCGTTCAATCCGTTGACAAGCTCGTATTCGTCGAAATCCTCATTGCTGAAGCGGAAGTCCGCATCGAGGAGGAACTCGCCACCAATGGCCTCACAGATGGACTCGAGGGCATCGACGTAGTCTTCAGCCCTGTTCGCCGTCGAGGGTCAGCTCCCGCCCCGCCGCCAGCGATGCCAGGGCGGGGGATTTCGGGGAAGGCCGCGTTGAGGGAGTTGCCGTTGCGGCTGATGATGTGGCACACGCCGTCGGAAATCCATGCCAGGCAGCGGATTCCGTTGTAGGTCCATTCGTAGGCGTACCGGGTGTCGTCGTCGGCGGGAGCGGGCCCGGGCGTGGCGAGCATCGGCGCCGGATGGCGCACCATACGCAGAACGCTACCCGCAGAAAATACCGAACGGTCGCATCATCGTGAGGCTTCGGGGTCCCGTATCCCGGGTGGAATTCGCCGTACCGGCCGTGCCGGGAACTACCGGCGACTGCCGGTCGAGCCGGTTCTGGTCATGTGGGTGTGGGTGGCTCGGCGGCGGGGTGCATGACGGCGTGCCACCACGATTCGAGCCGACTCGGCTCCGGCCAGTGCACTACCGGCACATCGTCGTCGGAATCGGGGGTGATGGCGGGTGTGATCGTAGGCCGTTTTCCCGGTCGGCGGACGGGTCTGTCACTGCGTGGTTCGTGTGGGGTTGCTGTCATGGCGCGCCTCCGAATCCCTGGCTCGACGCCCGGTCTCACCGGGGCGGGCTGGATTCTCAACTCGCGGCGGCGGTGTACGCCGAGGTCGACCGCACGCGAGCAACGCCACGAACACCCAAGGGCAATGCCGAGGGGTCTGCGCCACCGCAAAAGGGGGCCGACGTAGGCGAGGGTAGGCGTTCAAGGTCAACGGCAGGCTACGTTCGACCCGATTCCCGGGGTCTGCCACATCGGATGGACGAGTTCGGATGGACGAGGGTCTCGCCCCAGCGTCGCGGTAGTGAACGTGGGGCGAGACCGCACGATCGGGAAGCTGCGAACGAGCGATCCCTCCATGCGTTCACGGGTAGCGGCGCCCGCGCCGCAGCCTCTTGATTGCAGGTATTGACAACCTGCCTCAGGCAGCGCATCATTTAACCACTTGGTTAATTAACCGAATGGTGTAATAAACGTCATGTCCGAGGATCAACTCGACTCCGTCTTCGCCGCCCTGTCCGATGCGACCCGGCGGGCGATACTCGCCCGGCTCGCGGAAGGGGAGGCGACAGTCGGCGAGCTGGCCGAACCGTTCGCGATGAGCTTGCCCGCTGTCTCCAAACACCTGAAGGTGCTCGAGCGCGCCGGGCTGATCACCCGAAGCCGCGACGCACAGTGGCGTCCTTGTCGACTCGAGCCCGCCCCGCTAGCAGCGGCGACCGACTGGCTGGAGCGCTACCGAAACTTCTGGGGCGATCGCCTCGATCGCCTCGACGAACATCTGCAACGCATTCAACATAAGGAGCTACCGTGACCGAACACCTGGACCTGCCACAGGGGGACCTGCGGCTGCTGGATACCACTATCGCGCGCGAACTGCTGGTGGCGAATCTGCCTGCCCGGCTGGCCTTCACTGCCGCCGACGGCACCCCACGCGTTGTCCCGATCAACTTCTGGTGGAACGGCGAGGAGGTGGTGATGACCGGATTCGCGCCCTCGCACAAGAACCGTGCGTTGCGCGCTCGGCCCGATGTCGCCCTCACCATCGACACCAACGACGCTCCGCCACAGGTGCTGCTGCTGCGTGGCCGTGCTGAGATCAGCGAATCCGACGGCCTTCTACCTGAATACGCGGCGGCCATGCGCAAGGGCGGCGATCCCGCGGTGGAGGAGTATCTGCAGTTTGTGGCCGGGATGGCGCCCCGTATGGAGCGCATCGCCGTGCGACCCACCTGGGCTGCGGTGATGGACTTCCGTACCCGCTTCCCCAGCGGCGCACCCGACTGGATGACCGGTCAGCAGCAGCCCGCCTGAACCCCTCGCGACAATCCGAGAGAACCAACGCCTCATGAGCAACCGCGAATTCACCCTTGTCCGTGTCTTCGACGCGCCCCGCGACCTGGTCTTCCGGGCCTGGATCGAACCCGACCAGATCGCCGAATGGGCCGGCCCCCACGGCTTCACCACCCGCGGCGACAGCATCGTCGCCGAACCAGTTCCCGGCGGCCGCTACGAATCGATCATGGTCTCCGACACCGACGGCACCGAATACCGCAACGTCGGAAGATTCCGCGAGATCGTCGAACCCGAACGGTTGGTGTTCACCTGGGGTGACCCCACTGGCGATGGCGGCCCCGAGCAAGATTCCGTCATCACGGTCACCTTCGCCGATGCCGGAGAAGGCAAGACCGCTATGAACTTCCACCTGCTGGCTCCCGGCCCGTTGTCCCCGGACGACAGCGCGGCCTACGGCTGGGGCCAAAGCTTGGACCGCCTCGCACATACCCTGTGACAGCGGCTGTGGTCCGGGGGGACGGGACCCGATATCGCAATCGGCAGAACGAAATCTGGTCGAACCTGTGAACCGCACTCACCGACATCTATCTGGCCAATGTGACTCCACAGCTGCGTAACCGACTGTTCGTCCTTCATGCCTGCCGACCTCGAGCCCGGACAATGGCACCAGTGGCTACGTGAACGCGCCAGCGTCATCGCGCAGCCGCGCGCCGTGGTCAGACAGTTCGAGTCTGCGCTGGCGTGCTCCCGGCATCGCGCCGCCGATGACGGCAACGCGGTGCCATGTACATCCTTGGCGTGCTGCTGAAGGGCCGTGGCGACAACGCCGCCGCCGAAACCTGGTACCGCCGCGCCGCCGAGGCACGGCCACACGGGCACGATGTTCGACCTTGGTGTCCTGCTGAAGCGCCGTGGTGACCCTCGCCGCCCCAGACGCCGTGCACAATCTGCAAATCCGGCCGCGGGCGGGTAGAGAGGATGCCGGGGCCTAGTGGCGGCGTGTCGCGCGGATCGCGCTCAGGCCGCGTCGGTGATTCGAATGGCGGCGTGTCGTTTTGGGGTACACCCCAGCACCACACTCCTACTTGTGCAGAAACCGAGAGCTCGTTGATGAACAGGATCACGTTGCGCCGCAGGTCTTTCGCAGTGCGCCCGGCACGTTCCAGCAGCAGCTGCCAGGTGGTGGCGACCTGGGCGCGGGCGGCGTCCTTGTCCAACGCGGGGACGGTCATGAACAGCACGTCGAGGTCGTTGATGTCGCGGCCGCCGTCGAACACCATCCGCCCGCTGGTGTCCTCGAGGTTCTCGAACAGGTTGGTGCACTTGATCAGCGCGTCATCGAGCTGCGGGACTTCGCCCACTGCGACGACAAAGACGTCCTCGACCGCGTCGGGCTCCGCGTCCGGGACATGTGGGACCGGCTACCCGAACGCAGCCCGCACCAGGGCGAACAGCGTGGACAGTGGCGCCCGCCGTCGGGTGCCGCGCGGGCGCATCAGCAGCGGGTGTCGTTGGTGGACAAGGCGATCGACTACGCGCGGTTGCCGATCCCGTCCAAACCCGATCTCGGAGAAGCGATCGGCCAACGGAGACCGTGTGCACCTACGTCGACCGCCGCGCTGATGGGCATGTCGAAGGCGGGCCGCAATATCGACGCGGGCCTGCGCGGCGAGCACGCCCATCGCTTCGACCTCGCCGCGCGAATACGGTTTCGGGGCAAACGATTCGGCCTCGACCGAACAGGTTTCGTGGGTCACGGTGAACAGCAGAAAGGTCGGGCACCGTGGTGGTGCCCGGCCTTCGAGGCTGCGGGGAGCGTTAGGGGGCGACGATGTTCTCGCCGTCCGCGAGGTGGATCACGATGACCGGGTCCTCGTCGAGACGGGCACGGACAGCGGCCAGCACGAGGCCGTCGTCGGCGACGTCGACCCGATGGGTGTCGAGGCTGCCGGCTACGGTGACCGCTACCGCGTCGGCGGCGGCGTAGCCAGTGACGCCGAACCATCCGACGTTGCTGGTGGTCTTCCCGAACCGCTTGGCCTGCTTGGCGTCCAGCGGGACCCCGAACCGGTCGATGCGCAGACCCTGACTTCGGCGGCGCCCGGTCGATCCAGGTGTCGGGTCAGTGGAGTTCCTCCGTGTGGCGGCCGTCGGTCCCAGGGGCCCAAGCCGTCCGGCGGCGGGATTCGTCCTCCTGGGCTAGGCGCCGCAGGACCGCCAGGACCGGTTCGAGCAGCAGTACGACGATCGCGGCGTGCTCGGCGAGTCGCAGGCGGTCCTTGATGTGTTCGAGTCGGTCGAGGTCGAGTCGTGCTGCGGCGGCGGCGAGTTCGGCGTAGGGCAGGAGTTCCTCGGTGCTGTACTCCATGCCGAGGCGGTTGAGGTCCATCAGGCTTGCGGCGAGTGCGTTGCGGTGCGGGGATGCGTCGGAGATGTCCCAGCCCATGGCCCGCAACAACGCGTCGACCCGCGGAGCCTGTTCGTCGACCGCGCCGGTCTCGGCGGCGTCGACCGGGGTGGGCAGGGCGTAGTGGACGACGCGGAGCGTGTCCAGTGGTTCCAGAGGCTGGTCGATCGCCGTGAGGACGTCGCGGGTGGCGGCGATGGACAGGCCGCCACGGGCGGTCAGGGCGCGGATCAGGCGCAGGCGCTGGACGTGTTCGTCCCCGTACAGGGTGAGGGTGGCGCCGAGGGATTGGCCGGGCGGCAGCAGGCCTTCCCGCAGGTAGTACTTGATGGTTCCGACCGGCGTCCCGGTCAGGCGGCTCAGGTCAGAGATCCTCATACGCTCACTCGCTCGGACGGTTCGGTGTGGCCAGTCTCTCAGACACCCAAATGGACGCACACGTTCAATAGTGTCACTATCTAGCTAGAAAGTTAAGGTTTCCAATCGGCTCGGTTGACCAGCCGCGATGACAGGAACCCTCATTCCCGCACTCCGACGCCTTCTCGGCGCACATCGAAACTGGAGCACCATGCCAGCGCCACGCCTCACCAGAACCAGGTGCCACAAGCAGGCCCCTGCCGCCGCACTCAGCTGCGGGAGCCGCCATGTCTGAGCACGCACTTCGGGCCAGCGCCCGCGGGCTGCTGCGCAGTAAGAGCCTGTGGCTGCCGTCGGCGCTGATCCTCGGACTGCTGTCGTTGGTCCTGTCCCTGCTGTACCTGGGCGCCAACAACGACCCGGTCGGCTCGATGAAGGACCTGCCGATCGCCCTGGTCAACGCCGACCAAGGCACCCAAGTCGCCGGCAAACAGATCAACCTGGGCGCGCAGATCACTCCGCAGATCAGCGGCGCCGCCGATCTGAAAGGCAAGGTCGCCTGGAAGCTGGTCGACCGCCACACCGCCGACGACCTCCTCGCCAAGGATGAGGCGTTCGGCGCGCTCGTCATCCCGGAGGATTTCTCCGCCTCCGTGGCCGCCCTCGCCGGGCCGGCCCACCACGAGGCACACCCGCCGACCATGACAGTGCTGACCAACCCCGCCGCGGGAAGCTTCGGCTCCTCCATGGCCGCCGAGATCAACCGCAAGGTCGTGCAGAGCACCTCTGCCCAGGTGGGTGTGCAGCTTGCGCAGGTGCTGAGCCAGCAGGCCGCCCACCAGGCCGCCACCGGCTCCGCCGAGCAGCCCACCGCACCGGGTGCCGCCGCGCAGCTGATGATCGCCGACCCCGTCAAGGCCACCGTCGAGGAGGGCTACCCGCTCGGCCACCACAGCGGCCTCGGGCTGAGCGCGTTCTTCTACACCCTCGTCCTCGTCCTCGGTGGCATGTTGGGCGCCAACGTGATCCACGCCCAGGTGGACACCGCCCTCGGCTACCTCGCCAACGACAAGGGCCCGTTCCGCACCGTCAAGCCCGTGCAGCACATCAGCCGGGTGCGCCACTTCGCGGTGGGCTCGGTCCTCATGCTCATCCTGTCGATGCTGACCTCCGCACTGGCGATGGCTGCCGCCGTCGGCATCATCGGCATCGACGCCTCCCATCTGCCCATGTTGTGGATCTTCGGAACCTGCGCCACCGCCGCGATGGGCATCACCGCCCTGGCTCTGCTCGCCGCCTTGGGCACCCCGGGACCCATTGTCTCGATGCTCGTGCTGATCGGCCTGGCCATCCCGTCCGCCGGTGCCACCATCCCGCTGCAGGCCCTGCCGGGCTTCTACCGGTTCCTCGCGGACTTCGAGCCCTTCCGGCAGGTCGTCGACGGCGTCCGCGCCATCCTCTACTTCGACGCGCAGGCCGCCGCCGGACTCGGCCGCGCCTGGACCATGGTCGGCATCGGCTTCGCCGTGGCCCTGATCCTCGGCGTCGCCATCACCCACCTCTACGACCGCAAGGGCCTGCACCGGACCGCGCCCCCACGAACCGGGATCACCGCTTGCCCCGCGGAGCCGACGCGCGCATGAACGCGGGTCCTACGCCGGCCTTGGCGGAGGACCCGGCGCTGCGGCCACTCGGCCGCCTCTACCGCATCGCCGCCCTCTGGAAGGCCCAACTGGCGCCGGTTCTCAAGGAGCGCGGGCTCAACGCCGCCACCTTCCACGTACTCGTGACGCTGCGTCAGACCGACGCCTCCCATAGGTTGACCACCAGCCAACTGGCCGCCCTCGACAGGGTCACCTGCTCCGTGATGACCGTGCGCGCGGACAAGCTGGAGAGGGAGGGGCTGATCACCCGGGAACGCGACGAGCAGGACCGCCGCATCATCCACCTCAGGCTGACCGAGTACGGCCTGGACCTGACCGACCGCCTCCTCGCCCACTATCACGCAACCGAACAGCAGCTGCTGGCAACGCTCGACGCCGACGAACACCTGGTCCTCGCGAAACTTGTCAGCAGCCTGGAACGCTCGATTGGCCGCCCGGCCGAGCCGCATCGGTCGAACAGGAATGCGACCCAGACATAGTCACGCGCCCGCGCCGAAGCGACGAGTGTCTGCCGGGCCAGGAGTTCCGCTCTATCACGGGCGGTTCCGGTGAGCTCACGCAACGGGGCCGGCGGTTTATCGGCGAGATGGAATACGGCCAGGAAGTCCATGCCCGTCCGGGAGGCTCCGCTGAGCCCCCATCCGGTGTCCGGGTGGGGGCTCAGTCGTTTCCGTTGGCGCCGCGGGCTGGCCGGTTCGGTCAGCGTGGTACGCGGCATAGACAGGGCGTTCAGATTTTCGTTGCGGGTTCGGTGTGGGTGGCCGTGAGGATCATCGTGACGAGGAAGTTCGTGAAGGCGGTGCGTTCGGTGGTGAGGTCGCCGCGTAGCCACATGGCGAGGACTTCCAAGCAGCCGCTGACGAGGGTCAGGGCGATCAGTTCGAAGTCGGAATCTGTTGCGGGGCCGGTGATGTGCTGGCGTCGGGCTTCGCTCACGACGAGCGCGGCGACGAGTTTGGTCAGCTGCTGGCGGCCGGTGCGCAGGGTCCGGTGGCTTGGGATTCGATGAAAAGCCGCGCGCGGCCGGGGTCTTCGGTGAGGAAGTCGAGTGCGTTGTTCACCACGAGCCGGGTCTGTTCGGCGGGAGTGTCACCTTGGCCGGCCGCTTCGGTCAGGGTGGTCAGCGCCAACGCGATGTGATGCTCCATGACCGCGCCCATCAGATCGTCGATGTCGGCAAAGCTTTCCCGGAAGTAGCGGTCGTTGAGCTTTGCGGCCGCGCACACCTTGCGCACCGTCACAGCCGTAACCCCTTCGGCGGCAAGCAGATCGAGGGCAGCGTCGAGCAGGGCGGCGCGGCGTTGGGCGCGGCGGTCGGCGGCGGGGGTGCCGCCGTAGGGCCGCCGCACGATCCTCGGGGCAGGCTGGTTCATGGCCCGTCCAGACTGCCATGTCGTGGTGGCGGCCGGCATGGTGGTCACACCGCGTGCACTCGCCGGGCGCGGGTGTCGGCGAGCCGGTCGTGGCGGCTGTAGCTGCGGTCGCCGTGGTTCAGGGTGCGCATGCGGTCGGCGAGGCGGGCCAGGTTGCGGTGTCCGAGGCTGGCGTGCAGACCGTCGAGGCCGGGGACGATTCGGCGCGGGTACTCGTGCAGGCGGTTGGAGACGGCGACGGCCACGACGAGTGCCTGGAACGATTTGTTCTCGGGCAGTCCGAGGTCAAGGGCGACACCGATAACCGGGCGAACCCGGACCACCCGAGAAGGAGCACACCATCGCGACCACACGCCCTCGCATCTGGATGGACGCCCCGCATTCGGGCATAGGAAGGTTCAAAGCACCTGCGACTGTGGCCCCCGGGCCGCAGGGTGTTTGAACGTCCCATCGTCATCTGCAGGTGGGGGTGATTAACAAGAAAAGGTGATCAAACACAGAAGATTTGCTGTTTCAGAAATCGGGTTTCCGACCCTACCGTTGCTCCTCGACCGGCCCCGCCGGGAGTAGCCCGGGTCGCTGGTCATCAGTGGTGCCGATCAATCGGATTGGTCTCGCGATGATGAGGATTCGGAATGAGAAAGTTAGCCACGGTGCTGCTCTTGCTCGGAACATTGGTGGTTCCGTTCATGCATGGCACCGCTCCCGCAACAGCTGATCCCGGCGGCATGAAGGGCCCGCTGAGTACGAGCGGGCGTTACATCGTCGACGCCAACGGCAATCGGGTGAAGCTGAAGTCCGGCAACTGGCACGGCTCGAGCGGTACCTGGAACGGCAGTGGCGACGACGAGGTCGCCGCGAACAACTTCGCCGAGGAGAACGGGCACCGGGCCCCGCTGGGCCTGGACCGGGTGCCGATGGCCAAACTGATCGCGGACTTCAAGGCGCTGGGGCTCAACAGCATTCGCCTGCCGTTCTCGAATGAGATGATCACCGACGCCCGGGCGGTGCAGGGACTGACGGCCAATCCGGACCTCAACGGACTGCGCCCGATCGAGGTGTACGACCGAGCTGTGGCCGCCCTCACCTCGGCCGGACTCGGCGTCATCCTCAACAATCACACCACCACCACACGCTGGTGCTGTGGCGTGGACGGCAACGAGCGCTGGAACTCGGGCCAGTCTTGGGAGAAATGGATCGACGACTGGGTGTTCATGACCGCCCGGTATCGCAACGATCCCGGCGTCATCGGCGCGGACCTGCGCAACGAGGTGCGCCGCGACACCTGGGACAACCCCAACTGGGGGCAGGGCGACAGCCACGACTGGGCCGACGCCGCACAGGAGGCCGGCGACGCCATTCTCACCAAGGGCAATCCGGATCTGCTCATCATGGTCGAGGGCGTCAACTGGATGGGCATCCCCACCGACCTGACCTGGCACGAGCGTCCGATGCTCGAGCCGATGAAGCGGTTGTCCACCACCTTGGTGAAATCCCACAAGGTCGTGTACGCGGTCCACTTCTACGGCTACATCGGGCCCAACCACACCGGCGGCACAGGTCTCGGCGGCGGTGAGACGCACGACCCGCGCTTCCGCGATATGTCGCGCGCCGATCTGTTCAAATCGATGGACGAACGCGCCGGTTATGTCGCCACGACCGCCGACACGCACTTCACCGCCCCGGTCTGGGTCAGCGAATTCGGTGTCGGCAAAACCGATGCCAACGACCTGGACAAGGCGTGGTTCAAGAACATGGTCGACTACCTCATCGACCGCGATCTCGACTTCGCCTATTGGCCGATCATCGGCTTCCAGCAGAACGACAAGGGCAACTCCTGGGGTCTGCTGCGCTATGACACCACGGGCGGGCTGCGCAAAATCATCGACGCCGACGACTGGCGCGGTGCGCATTTCACTCGTCTGATGGACGCGAACGGCTTCACCGGCAAGGTCACCCCGACCCGCACCTGGTCCATGCTCCAGGGCATCCACGAGGACGACAACCGCTCGATCCGCGCCGCCGCCGACTGGGACAACGGCGCGCACAAGATGGTGTGCCCCGACGGCCAGCGACTGTTCGGTGTCACCGACCGCGGCCAGGGCGGGCTCTGCGGTGACGCCACCTTGGGCGATTTGTGGCAGTCCGGCACCGGCGCGGTCAAAGTCAGCTCCGAGAAGGTCAGCACCGACTGGGCGAACGGTTTTACCAAGTATCAGTGTGCCGAAGGACAGTTCATGATCGGCTACAGCCTGCGCGGTGACGCCATGTCGGGAATCCTGTGCGCACCCGGCCGGGTCCCCCTGGCGGGTGCGGGCCGCACCCTGTGGTTCGACCGCGGCGACAACCGTCCCGCCTCCGGTGAGGGCGGCGACTGGGCCAACAGCTACTACAAGGGCCAGTGCAACGCCAACGAGTACGTCGCCGGAATCGCCTTCTCCGGCAACAACAACCGCGGCAACCGGCCGCAAGCGCTCTACTGCCGCACCCTCCCCTGAGCCACGGCTGCACAGCAGCCGGGCCCGAAGTTCCACGGTGTGGGCCTGACTCCCCTGCCCTGGAATTCGGGCCCACCGCCGGCCCGATCGGTTTCCCGGTCGTCTCACCCGTACTCCCCGAGACGGCCGGGAACCCGACCACGGACGCGGTGGACGCGTGGTTGTGAGACAACGCGCACGCTCGGCTGCAGAACGGCACGGTCAGATCCTTCACGGCGTGGACTTCGAGGCCTGATTCAAAGTCGGCCAACGCCGCGACCTGCTCGCGGTCCGCCAGGCGATGGTTCGCGGGCAGCATCACCATCAGCGGTTGCCGGAACAGCCGTTCGAACCGCAGCCCGGCGTCCTCGAACGGTCTGCGCACGATCGCAACATCTACCTGTCCGTTCGCCAAGCCCGCCGATGGGGTTTCGTAAGTGGAGTGGTTCAGCTCCAGGCTGACCTCGGGATGGCGTTCCCGGAACATGGCCAGGATCGGCTCGGTCAAGGTCAGCGCCGCTCCCTCGAGGCAGCCCAGTACCAGCCGGTCGTGTTCACCGCGATGGATTGCCCGGGCCTCCTCGAGCCCGGAAGCCAAACTGGCCAACGTGTCTCGTGCATGTCGCAGAAATGCCGCTCCGGCCGCCGTCAGCTCCACCTGCCGGGTGGTCCGCGAGAACAACGTGACGTCCATCTTGTGTTCGAGCAGTTTGATCTGGGCGCTCAGGCCCTGCTGTGACAGGTGCAGCCGCTGGGCGGCCCGGGTGAAGCTCAATTCCTCCGCGACCGCGATGAAGTACTGCAACTGTCGGGAATGAACTTCCATGCGGGGCATGCCTATGCAGGTCAGGAGTCCGAAATGGGTTGTTTACCAGGCTCTTCTGTGAACGATCAGCAATTTGTAGCAGTCCGCCAGTAAGCCGCCGACGCTAGCAGCACAGCGGGGCCGGAATCGCCCGCTACGGTGGGCGTCGCCTGCGACATTGTTGTTCCTGCTGAATTGCTGGAAGTGGTGCTTGCGCGTGGGGGCTGGTTGCCGCCTGGCCGGACACCCCCTGACCGATCACGGACGCAGGCCGGTGGTTGGTCCGGCCCGCGGCGGGATGTCGGTGTCAGGCGAAGGCTTTGGTGACGAAGGGGATCGAGTCGGCCTGGGAGGCGAGGACGGTGCCGTTGTGGTCGGTGGAGTAGGTGTGCAGGGTCAGGGGTTGGTGGTTGGCGGTGAGGGTGGCCGCGTAGCGCAGGGTGTTGGGCATGATGATGTTGGTGTCGCGCAGGCCTTGGCCGATGAATACCGGTTTGTCGAAACCTGTTTCGGGCAGGGCGAGGTCGTTGTGCAGCATCCCGGGCGGTAGTTCGCTCAGCGGGCGGGCCAGCAGGTCTTTGAGCGAGACTCCGGCGTCGGTGAGTTCGGTGTACATGTCGTCTCCGCAGATCTGCTGGGCACGGGTGAACCAGTAGCGGCCGGCGTCGGTGAGGTAGGAGTCGATGTCGAGGTCGGGGTGGCTGGTTTTCAGGCCGTTGAGGACGTAGAGAGTGGCGCGGGTGTTGTAGCCGCTGAGTTTCACAGGCGGGAACGCGGGTCCGGCCGCGCCGATGAGTTCTTCGTTGTAGGCGGGGACTCCGGTGCCGACCGCGCCGCGGTAGTCCAGTTCACTGCCGCCGAATTCGGTGGCGTAGCGGGCGGTGAACATGGCGGCTTCGCCGCCTTGGGATTGACCGACGACGACCCATTTCCGCGACAGATTGGGGTAGTGGTGGGTGGCGGCTTTGACGCCGTCGACAATGTTGGCGGCTTCGACTTTGCCGTTGAGGTAGGGCTGCTCGCCGGGGGTGCCGAGGCCGGCGTAGTCGGAGGCGACGACGGCGTAGCCCTGATTGAGCCAGGTGTCGAGGTAGGCCCAGTCCCGCTCGACTTCGGCGGGTCCGCGGAGAGAGTAGGCGCATTGGTCGGCCAGGCCGAGGGTGCCGTGGGCCCAGGCGATGATCGGCCAGCCACCGGGCGGTGGCGGGCCGGGCGGGAAGTAGACCGCGCCGCTGGAGGTGGCCGGGGCTCCGCCCGCGGTGGTGGTCGTGTAGATGATTCGGGCGGAGTCGACCGAACCGGGCAGCGTTGCTGCCGGGGCGAGAGGCTCGACGGATTCGACGACGCCGGTTTCGGGTACCGGGACGGGCGCGGCGACGGCGGGTACGGCGGGCAGCGCGGCCAGGGTGGCGAGCACGGTCGCGGTGAGCGGCCAGGATGCGGACATGAGGATCGGGTCTCCAGGTGTCGGGGATCAGGCGTGGATCCGGATGCGGGACAAGGTGTTCAGAGGTGGCGCGCGCTGGCTCCGGGTGGTCAGTGGCTGGTGGGTGCGAAAGCGGTGATGGCGGCGGCGACGCTGTCGGGGTCTTCGATGGGCAGGAAGTGGCCGATGTCGGGGATTTCGGTGAACCGGGCGCGGGGGGCCAGTTCGGACAGGGCGATGCCCATGGCGATCACGGCGATCGGGTCGGCGGAGCCCCACACGAATTGCACGGGCGCGGACTCCGATTCGGTGATCAGGGCATCGAGCCAGCGTTGCTGGTGCAGGTAGCGTTCGCGCACGTAGGCGTAGAAGTGCGGCAGCCGGTGGTGGCCGTGACGGTAGGCGAGCAGTTCGGTCATGACCCGCGCGTCCTGGTCGGACAGGCGGTGGGGGCGGGCCATCAACCGGCGCAGACCGGGCACGTAGCCGGGCAGCATGCCCGCGCACACGCGCGCGGCTTCGGGCAGGCGTGAGGGTGTTTCGAGCATGCGCTGGAAGTCGGTGAGCTGGGCGTGGGTTTTGAGGATGCTGCCGTTGAGGAGGGTAGAACCGGCCAGGGTGAACGGCAGGCTGCCGGCGTGTTTGCGCGCGAGGAGTTCGGTGTGCAGGCTCGTGCCCATGTCGTGGGAGATCACGTGGGCGGCGGTGATGTCGAGGGCGGCGGTGACGGCTTCGACGACATCGGCCTGCTGGAACAGCGAGTAGCTGTAGTCGAGGGGTTTGTCGGAGAGCCCGAACCCTGGCAGATCGACTGCGACACAGTGGAAGTCGTCGGCGAGCAGCTCCATGGTGTCGCGCCAGTCGAAGCTGGAGGTGGGAAACCCGTGGATGAACAGGAGCGTCGGTGCGCCGCGGTGGCCGCGTTCGGTGACGAACACCTCCATGCCGAAAGCATCGAGGTGGCGGCCGCACGCGCTCCAGCCCCTCGCGGCGGCAGACAGATTGGTCGACATTGCTTTTCCTACTGAGGTCGTAGTGGTATCGGGTCGGAGCGGTTGCTCGTGCGATGTCCGGGATAGTCGAGGACCTGAGCGAGCGCCCCCGCAGTCCGCCAACGCCGGTGCGGCAAGGGTTTCGGTCACTCGGTCGCGGGCTTGCGGTGCAGTTCCTTGCGGTCGTAGTAGGAGGTGACCGCGGCGCCGAGCACCAGCCCGATGACGAGTCCGAACAGGGTCATCAAGACTCCGCGGGTCAGTCCGGCGGCGCCGTCGGCGTCGAAATAGAGGATGGCGCGAATGCCGAGATACACCTGGTGCATCGGTTCGAAATCAGCCAGGCGCGCAACGGTTTTCGGGAGTGCTTCGATCGGGATGGTGCCGCCCGAGGACGGCAGGCCCAACACGATGAACAGGACCAGGTTGATCAAAAGCCCGGCGGTGCCCAGGGCGGACACGATCGACAGGGCGGTGACACCGACCGCGAGGATGGCGAAGCTGCTGTAGAGGAACAGCGCCAGCGGCCGGTCGATGGGCATGCCCAGCGCGTACCCGACGGCCATGAAGATCGCCGAGACGATCGGGGCGGTGCCCGCGATGATGCCCCATTTCAGCAGCAGGGTGCGCAGCCGGGAGATGGGTGTGGGCGGGTAGTGCACGTACCAGGGACCGAATTCGGTGGGCGCGAACCCGAGAGAGACGTCGACCATGGCGTTGATGACCATGGCGCCGGTGAACCCGGCCAGCAGCACCATCATCGTGTAGAAGAACGCGGTCAGCCCGCCACCGGTGCCGTCGGGCAACGGGTGATAGGCGGTGACGGCCACGGTGATCGGTGCGGCGAGCATCAACCGGGTCAGCCCGGCCACCTCCGGTGCCGGTGCGCCGGCGGTGGGTTGGAGTTGGGCGTTGACGGTGGTGGTGAGTTGCTGTCCGATGCGCTGATTGGCTTGTGCGAGTGCGGTTCCGGCGACGGACTGGACTACACCGGCGGCGAACGACCCGGTGCGGGGGTTGGTGTAGACGGTGACGGCCGGTTGGGTGTGGGTTCGTCATGACGGCACCGGGTTCCTGGTAGAAGGGATCGAGGAGGGGCGTGGGCCTGCTCAGGTGTCGGGCAGGACTCGGGTGTGGGGCAGGGTTAGCTGTCGGGCAGCCCGCCGCGGCCACGGCCGCCACCGCGGACCCACACCCAGGTGCCGGCGAACGCGGCGAGCAGTGCGGGTTTGTTGAGGATCAGCGCGAGAGTCCCCAACAGCACGACGTTGTTGGCTAGATACACCGGGGCCATGATCAGAACGTGCACGGCGCAGAACACGGCCCACGCGGCGGTCAGCCGCCGATGCAGCCGCACCCGCGCGGCCGGGTCGGAGACCTCGGCGGGTTCGAAGCGGATCTTGCGGCAGATCGGCAGGGTCAGCGGGGTGGCGGTGGCCAGGCTGAGCGCGAACGCGACCGCGAGGGCGGCGTAGAGGATCAGCGGCGGCAGGAAGAAGTCACGGCCTTCGCCGGTGGTGGCGGCCATGGCGGAGAACACCAGCACGATCGCGGTGGACACGGCCACGACCTTGGGGCGGTCGCCGTGCCGCAGCCGCACCACTCCGACTGCCAGCGCGGTCAGGACCGCGGCGACGATACCGACGACTATCCCGGCCAGCGAGAAGCCGACCACGTAGCCCAGAATCGGGGCGGCGCCGTCGATGAGGTGGCGGGCACCGCCCATCTCGCGGATCTTCGCCCACAACGCCCGAACTCCCGGAACCGGAGCGGGCGTGATACCGGGGCCGGCCGGGGGCGGAGTCCGGGGTGAGGGTGGGGTGTTCGGTGCGGGGGGAATTGTCATGTGAGTCAACGCCTTCGGTGCGCCGGGGCGGGCGGGGTCGGAGGGGCGTGCAGGGCGCGGACGGCGCGGCCCGTCGGGTGAACACGGTCCCTGCGCGCCGCGCTGGGCGGGCTGCCCGGCGCGGCGGGGAGGGGTCAGTCGACGATCGGGGGCGGGGTTTCGCCGGGGGTGCCCATGGTGGCGGCGGCTTCGGGTCCGCCGAAGCGGGCCACCAGCGCGGCCTGATCGGCCTTGGCGTGCTTGTCGACGCCCTCGGGGGTGTAGGGGTCGAGCAGCGTGATCAGTTCCGCGGTCAGCTCGGCGAGGACACTGGCGTGGGCGGGGTCGGCGGCCAGGTCACGGGTCTGGTCGGGGTCGTCGACCACGTTGAACAGCTCGGGGTCGTAGCCGACATAGTGGTGCAGTGCGTAGTCGCCCTTGCGGAGCAGGAACGCCGCGCTGGGGGCGCCCATGGCGTGGTATTCGCTGAACACCACCCGCCGCGCGTCGGTGGGGCAGGTGGCGAGTTCGCGCAGCGACCGGCCCGGGCGAGCCGGCCCTGTGGGGATGACTCCGGCGGCGTCGAGGATCGTCGGATACAGATCGACCAGGCTGGCCGGGGTGTCACACACCTGCCCGGCGGGCACGCCGGGTCCGGCCACGATCAGCGGGATGCCGGAGGATTCGGTGTACATCAGCGATTTGCCCCACAGGCCGCGGCTGCCGACCATGTCGCCGTGGTCGCTGGTGTACACGACCAGGGTGTTGTCGGCCTGGCCGGAGGCGTCGAGCGCGGCGAGGATGCGGCCCAGGTTGTGGTCGAGGTAGGACACCAGCCCGTAGTAGGCGGCCGCGGCGCGGCGGCGTTCCTCCTCGGTGTTCGCGTTATCGAGGCCCGGCAGGACTCCGGCGAACGTCTCGACCCACGGGTGGCGGGTGTGGCCGTGCTCGGGCCGCATCGTCGGGACCGGCATCGCCGCGGGGTCGTACATCTCGAAATACTCCGGCGGCGCGAGGTAGGGGAAGTGCGGCGCGAGCAGCCCGGTGTAGAGCACCCACGGCTCGCTGCTGTCTGCGTTGCGGGTGAGCCAGTCGCAGGTGCGGTCGGTGACCGCGGCGTCGTAGCGGGTGTAATCCGATTCCGCGCCACCGGAGATCGACACCATCAGTGGGGCGTTGTCGCGGCGCGGCAGCGGATCGCGCACCGACCCCCACACCTGCCCGATCCCGTCCTTCAAGTGCATCGGCAGATGCTGGACGTCGAACCCGGTGGGATCGGAAGCGTTGCGGTAGTGCAGTTTCCCGATCGATTCGACGCGGCGGCCTGCGCGTTGGAGCTGGTGGCCCCAGCCCTCGACAGCGCCGTCGTAGCCCATCGCGTTGTCCCAGTACCCGGTCTGATGCGGATACAGCCCGGTCGCGAACGACGCCCGCGACGGCACGCATATCGGGCTGGGGCAATAGGCGTTGGCAAAGCGGGTTCCACGCGCGGCGAGCGCGTCCATGTTCGGGGTGTGGATGAGCGGATTGCCGGCGGCGCCGAGGATTTTCGGGTTGTGCTGGTCGGACATGACGACCAGCACGTTCATCGGCTGTTCGGACATGGTGTGTCCCTTTCGGTGAAGCGGGGGCCGCGCGCGTCACGCTCGGCCGGATGGATCGGTGGGTCAGGCGGCGACGCGGAAACCGGTGTTGCCGCTGGAGGAGTCGGGTGAGTTGTGGATGCGCGCGGCGACGCGGTAGCGGTTGCAGTAGCTGTCGTGGCACAGATACGACCCGCCGCGCAGCACCCGGGTCTCGCCGTCGGCGGGGCCGCGCGGATCCACGGCCAGGCCCAGGGGATGGTCGGCGGACCAGTGGTCGGCGCACCATTCCCACACGTTGCCGACCATCTGATACAGCCCGAAAGCGTTGGGGGCGAACGCCTCGACCGGCGCGGTGCCGGAGTAGCCGTCGGCGGCGGTGTTGTGGGTGGGGAAGCGGCCGCGGAAGATGTTGGCGCGGTAGCAGCCTTCGTCCTCGGGTTCGTCACCCCAGGGGTAGCGGGCGTGTTCGACACCGCCGCGGGCGGCGTACTCCCATTCGGCCTCACTCGGCAGCCGCACACCCGCCCACGCGCAGTAGGCCTGCGCGTCACGCCAGGAGACGTGCACGACCGGGTGATCGGCGCGGGCGTCGATGTCGCTGCCGGGGCCTTCCGGCGCCCACCAGGTCGCCCCCGGCACTGCGCACCACCACGGTGTCGGGTCGGGGCGGTGAGCGTTGCGGCGCAACGCCGCGGGCAGGAATCCGGCGAACACATACGACCAGCCGTAGCGTTCGGCATCGGTGAGATATCCTGTGGCGGAAGCGAATTGGGAGAATTCGGCGTTGGTGACGGTGTGAGCGGCGATCGCGAACCGAGACACCCGCACCGGCCGCACGGGGCCCTCCCCATCGGCCGGATAGCAATCGCGGTCCTCGCTGCCCATCCAGAACTGCCCACCCGGCAGCCGAACCAGCGCCGATGTCATACCGGCAACCGGGGACGCGGTGAGCGGCGCGGGAGCGGGCTGGGCGGTGTCGGAGCGCGACGGCGCGCAGCAGGATCCGCCGGTCGGCTCGCGGTCGGGGTTGTGGTGGCGTGTGGGTGAGTGCATGGCGGGTTCTCCTTCCCGAGAGCTGGTGTTCACAGGCCGAGGCCGAGGGTGGCGGTGGTCGCGGCGAGGGTGAGAGAGGCCGCGACGGTCGCGATCACTGGTCCGATCCGGCGCGGGCGCCGCGCCCGCAACGCGAGGTTGCGGCGGTAGCAGCAGATCGCGGTGACAGCGAGCGCGGCTACCGCCGCCGCGGTCGTCACGGTGAGTGCGAGCGTGGCGGCGTTGACCGAGGCGTGGGCCAGCACCGCGGCCGCCGGCACCGACGACAGCGCGGTGCGCCGCCACGCCAGCGCGGTCCGTTCGACCGCCAGCCCGGCGTCCGCCGGCCACGACCCTGCCGCGCTCACGACGCCAGCACCGCGACGCCCGCGGCCAGCGTGACCACGCTGACCCCGACCGCGAGCACCGGCACCAGCACCGATCCCGGCAGATGCTCGCCGCGGGTCATGGCGGCCTCGACGCGTTTCCACTGCCGGTGCGCGCACGCCGCGATCGCCACCGCCAGCCCGGCGCACGCCGCGGCGACCGCGCGCCGGAACCCCGAGGTCGAAAACTGCTCGGCCAGGGTCTGGACCGCCACCCCACCGGCCAGCAACCCCAGCGCCGTGCGGATCCACGCTAGGAAGGTGCGCTCATTGGCCAGGCTGAACCGGTAATCGATCGGCCCGGCGACCTCGCCCCCGCCGCTCTCGGCGGCCGGGTGGGGGCCTGGGATCTCGGTGGCCTGCTCGCCGGTGGGGCTGTGCACGTCGTTCGTTCCTCGCTCGGTCGCGATCCAACACTCAACCCCCTGATTGACATCATGCCTACAAATCGACAGCGTGTCTAGAAACATGTGGATGTTCACAGAATCGGCGGGTGCTGCGGACGAGCAGAAACCGCAAGTGGCGGCCATCGCAGGCGGCATTTCGGCGATGAACCCATGCCGGCGCAGCCGACGCGGTGCCCGGTCGCCTCGGGCGGGCGTGAAAGGGGCGGCGGAGTCTCATACCGCGCATCAGCTGCGCGCGTCGTGGGCAGCCAGGACTCAACGGGGTGCAGGAACATCATCGAGGCGAAGGCGAGTCCCGGCCCGAGGCCCAATTGGCGGCCGCGTTTCGGACTCCCCGACATCGGGCTGGTGACCCAGACCGAAATGGTCGAGCGCGCGCCCGGATGCTGGTGCGCGTCCTCGGCGACCTCCCGCTGCTCGCCGACGCCGACACCGGATACAGCGACAGCGCCACCAGCTATTCGACGACGTCCTCGGCGCTGATCACACAGCCCGATTCCAGCCACCACGACAGGATCGTCACCACCTGGCCCACCCCGGGCACGGGTGGACAACTGCGGATCGATGCGCACACACCCGAGTCATGCGCTGCGCCGACCCGACGCCACATCTACCCGCATCCGACTCGGACGCAGACAGCTGACATTGCGCGAATGCAGTGTCCGGGCTCGGGCATCAGGGCGAGTCGATGATCGCGGAGCGACCAGCCGCCGCGCGCGTCCGCCTCCCGCACCTCCGCGGAGCCTTCTC
The DNA here is from genome assembly GCF_042754245.1 of Nocardia sp. NPDC059228. Lineage (NCBI taxonomy): Bacteria > Bacillati > Actinomycetota > Actinomycetes > Mycobacteriales > Nocardiaceae > Nocardia > Nocardia sp. NPDC059228. The sequence goes on from NZ_JBHZAL010000045.1 coordinate 21,706, forward strand.
CCGCTGCAGGCCGGGGGTTCAGGGACATTGCGACCCTGCACGGAGCAGTCTGGCGGCGACTCGCGGTCCGAGTCCGGCCGCCGAGCTGGCCAAGGGGATAAACCCCCGTCTGCAGTGAGCCGGCGCTCTGCGCTCCCCGCCCGCGGATCAGGTCACGGGCGCGCGGGGGGCACGTCGTCGAAGCCCGACGCCCAGTAGCGGCCGCGCAGGGACAGGGTGAGCAGTTCTTCGGTGATCTCTTCGGCGGACTGGGGCATGCCCTGTTCGAGCCACCATGCCATCACCTGCACCATTTCCCCGACCCAGGCACGGGCGAGCATGTCGGCGGGGATCCGTAGCTGCACACCCGCGGCGGCGGCGCGGTCGGCGAATATGCCCGCAGTGGCGGCGGCGCGGTCCTCGACGAAGCGTCGCAGCGCGCGCCCGTCGCCTTCCCCGCGCAGCACGACCCGGTAGGCGTCGCGTTCTTCGGCGGCATGGCGGAACAGCTCCAGGACCGGTTTGCCGGTAAACCCCTTCACCGAGTTCGCGACCAGCGGCTGCAGCCGTCGCTGCATCTCCTCGATCAGCTCGGTGACAACCGCGTCGAGCAGGGCGTCCTTGTCGGTGTAGTGGCCATAGAAGGTGGCCCGGCTCAAATCGGCGCGTTCGGTGATGTCCTCCACGGTCACCGACGCGAAGCCGTGCTCTAGCACCAGCGCCACGAACGCCTCCCGCAACAGGCGGCGGCTGCGACGGCTGCGGCGATCTTCAGATACCACCAGGACCCCTTCCGGCTGCCCAACAATGATTGACATCGTATCGGAAATGGACACCGAGGATGAAGGCAGACGGCGTGTCCAATAACGGTCCCGGCGGCAGCCACAATGGACGGGCCGGGGCGGACTGCCTTGGCGCGCACCGGAATCCGCGCACAAGCCCTCGAACCGCGGGTCCTGTCCGCCGGGCACCAACTCCGATACACCCGGCGGCGGATTCGGCCTCGTGCACTATGCCGGAGGCGCTGCGCAGCAGCTCCCACATCGACCGTCGAGCATTGTCGCCGATCCCGAACTGCGCCACGGCCGTCCACTTCTCCCGAATGCCCGCGGTCATGGTCTCCTGCTAGCGCGGTCACCGCCGTCCCCAGCCGGGGGTCGCGCCGGGGACCCAGCGGTCCTCCGGGCCGCCCGCTCGCCGACTCCCGGGCGCCCGCTCGCCGACTCCCGGGCGCCCGCGGATGCCGCTCCGCCAGTACGGCTTTCGAATCAACAGGGTTGCCGTAGCTCGCTCAGGTGGCGTCAGTGACCGAGGGCCGGCGGCGATCACCGGAAATCGTCATGGGTTCGAGGCCCGAACCCATAGATAGTCGAAGTGTGCGTTAGAAGACCTGACATCTACTAGTGGACACAATGTAGAGAAACGTGTAGTTTCGAGTCCGTTCTGAGATCCACATCACTCCCTCGGGTGGTTGTGACTCGGGACATTCAGTGGGGCAGGAGGACGCGGGCGCTGTGCTCGGGCAGCTCGCAGAGCCGCTTCCTCCGACGCCCCTGCGGGCCCCGACGGCCCTCGTCGCTTCCCTCGCGAGTGCCGTCGGGCCCGCCCCAGCACCGTGAATGAGGAATCCGATGAGAACCAGCCGATACGCCCTGACCGCGCTGATGGCCGCCGCGAGCATCGAACTCGCCACCGCCACCGTCGTCCACGCCGACCCCACACCCGCACCCGCGCCGGCGCCCGCGCCAGTGCACTACCACGCGGGCGTGGACGGCACCGACATCGTCGCGACGCTGGATCAGGGCAGCTTCACCGACTCCGGTGACGGGCACGTCGTGACGGTGCGCGACGCCGCCGCGCAGACCCTCGACAGCATCCCGTTGTCCTATACCCTCGCCGACGCCGCCCATGCGATCCGCCACCAGATCTCGCCCGACGGACGCACCCTGCGCCTGACTCCGGACACCAGCGGTATCGACGCGACCGCGCTCGAGCCGGTCACCCCACCGGTGGAGAACCAGCTCGCGCTGAAGCCGGTCGCCTCGCCAGTGGAGAACCAGCTCGCGATGAACGACCTGATCAACAGCGTCAGCATCGGCACCTCCATCGGCAGCCTCGTCGGCACCGTCATCGGCGCCACCGTCGGTATCGGTGTCGGCTTCGCCCTGGCCGGGGCGTCATGCCTGGTGCTGTCGCTGGGCTGCGTCGTCGCGGTCCTGCCCATCGTGGCCCTGGTCGGCGGCATCGGCGGCATCGCCGGGCTCGCGATCGGCGGCGGCCCCACCGCGGCCTACTCCCTCTACCAGTACGTGCAAACCCTGCAGGCCCCGCCGGGCACCTCCCAGTACGGCGACTACTACAAGAACCGTCAGCAACAGATCCCCGCCGCTGACGCACCCCGCTAGATCGCACCACCTTCCCAGGAGACCCTCGTGAAGATCGGCCCTCTCGGCCTCGCCGGCACCGCCGTCGCCTCCCTCGTGCTGACCAGCACCGCCACCGCCCACGCCCAGCCCACCGAACCGACCTACAACGCCACCATCGCCGACGGCGCGGTCATCTTCACCGTCGACCAGGCCACCATCACCCTCGGCCACGACCGGACCCTGCAGATCAGCGACCGCTCCGGCACCCCGCTGGCCGCCCTGCCCCTGGAATTCCTGCTCGACGACCAGCATGGCGAGCTCGGCTACACCCTCTCCACTGACGCGCGCACCGTGACCCTCACCCCCGATTTGGCCAGCCTGCGCCCGGCCACCGCCACCGAGATCGCGTCCCCGCTGGAAGAACAACACGCCCTCGATGACCTCGCCAGCGGCCTGACCCGCAACACCCTCGCCGGGCTGGTCATCGGCACCGTCGCCGGAGCCCTCGTCGGCGGCGCCATCGGCCTGGCCTCCTGCGTCGTCGTCGGACCCGGCTGCCTGGCAACCGTGCCCGCCGCCGTCACCGCCTTCGCCGCCGGCGGCGGCATCACCGGCACCATCTTGGGCGGCGGCACCGCCGCGGCCAGCGGACTGTGGAAATACATCACCACCCGCAACGCCGCTCCCGGCCAAAGCCCCTACGCCAATGGCGATCTCAACGACCCCAACGGCACCGGCATCCCCGACGCCCACCTGCGCCTACCCAGCGGATCGGCCTCCGGCCTCAAATCCGGATCCTCCGGCGGCTCCTCCCACCACTGAACCCGGCAAAACACCGATCCCCGCGGGGCCAGCCGATCGGCTGGCCGCCGTGATGCGTGACCTTCTCTCCTCATCGATCGCAGCGTGGTCGAGGGCTCCCATCCTGTCCCCTACTCCATCGATGAGAATCCGGAAGAACCTGCCGAATCGGAGCACACGCTCATCAAAGACGATGCGGTTGGCAGCGAGGGGAATTACCCTCGCGTTGCCGTTGTGGCTCGACAGCCTGATCGAAACGTCTCCGTCACCGAAGGGCGCCAATCCTATTCCGCTCCTGGATATCTGGCCGGCGGCCATGACCCTGTCCCAGCGGATGGGCCTTTCGGATGCTCGACGCGCGAAGCAACAGCGATGCGGAGACTGCGAGAGCGCTCTGGTCCGAAGCAACAAAGGATTTCGACTACTTCGCCGACCAGTCGGTCATCGCGTGCGCCGTCATCTCGGTGCCGTTGTCCATCCGAATGTGCACCGGTCTCCGGCCGGTAGCCGCGATAACCTCGTCGAGCACCTCCACCAGACGGTCGGCGGTGCACGAACGAAATGCTCTGGTAGCCAGGGCCTCTCGGGTGAACTCGTCGACGATATTGAGCAACCGCAGCTGCCGGCCATCGAAGGTGACGTCGACTTGGAAGTCCAACGCCCACATCTGATCCGGAAACGACGCCCTCATGCGCTGGTTGCGGCCGGTCCCGACGCGCCGCTTCTTGCGCGCCCGGCTCGGCCTCTTCAAACCCTCCTCGCGCCAGAGTCGTCGCGTCCGTTCATGGTTGGTGACCAGCCCTTCGCCGCGCCACAGCGCGTGTGCTTTGCGCCAACCGCGGATGCTTGCGCGAGATCACGCGCAGGCGAGCACGCAGCGTTCGTTCGATCTCGGCGACCGCCGGCGGGCGGCGTTGCACCGACCGCGACTGTTCAGCCACCCGGCATGCACGCCGCTGTGACACCCGAAACCGTTGCTGCAGAACAACTACGGCCCTGCGGCGACGATCCGGGTCCAGTAGTTTCCCCGGTTCAGCTCCTCGAGCATGTCGATGTCGTGGGCCTGCTCGGCGACCATCTTCTTCAGTCGGGCATTCTCGCGCTCGAGCTCTTTGAGCCGTTTGGCGTCGTCGGACTTCATGCCGCCGTACTGGGACTGCCAGCGATGCCAAGAGGCCTCGGAGATCTCGAGGTGTTTGCACACCTCCCCGATCGAGAACTTCTCACCGAGCAGCTTCTCGCCCTCGCGGAGCTTGCGGATGATCTGCTCGGGGGTGTGTCGTCGTCGCGCCATGTCGTGACCTCGTCCTCCTGCACCCATTCTGGTGCATCAGAACTCTCACAACCGCTGGACCTGCTCAAAGGGCTCCAGCCACTTGGACGTGCGACCAGTGTTTATTGTTCGCACACAATTAACGAGACGTAACGGTCGATCAAGACCATGACGTGTCAGCTGACACTACACTCGCTTTCACCCCTCCAGATCGAGGGTTTCACCGTTCGAGCCTGTCAGCGCCAACACGGTGTCGCGCTCCGTGCCGCGATGCACGGAAATCACCAGACGTCCGGGACCGACGCCCCGAGCTGTTGGCATCCCCCTACCCGCCAGCGGCCGCGTCCGGCACCGACACGACCCGGGAGGAATCCGTGGGCCAGCAGCACACCCCTAACGACATCTCGACCGCACGCGCCATTGGCACTGTGAGACAGCTTGATTCGCTCGATCTGCACCTGCTCGATACCGAAACGTCCACTACGCCACTGCACATCGGCGCGATCACGCTGCTCGACTCCGCGTCAGCGCCGAATGGACCGCTCGATTCCGAAGCACTGCGACGGCTTTTCGCACAGCGGCTGCCCCTCCTCGCGCCGCTACGCCGCCGGGTGCGCACGGTCCCGTTCGGATTGGACCTGCCCTACTGGGAGGACTGTGCCGAGATCGACCTGAAATACCACGTCCGCGATATCCGGCTGCCCGACGGCGCCGATGATCGAGAACTCGCCGACTACGTCGCGCGCCGCCACGGTCAGCCGCTCGACAGGTCGCGTCCGCTGTGGGAATGCCACCTCTTGTCCGGACTCTCGGGCGGGCGGCAGGCCGTCTACACGAAAGTGCACCACGCGGTGATCGACGGCGTATCCGCCGCCGAGATCATGGCCGCCATAATGGATATCTGCCAAACACCCTCCGCCACACTATCGTCGACTCCGGAGGTACGTCGCGGCCGGACACCGTCGACCGTCGAAATGCTCGCGCGCAGCCTCCCCAACGCGATCACTCGACCGGCAACCCGATTCCGCGCCGCCCTGCGCGCCGTGCCGACGCTGCTGGCTTCCGCCGATGATCTACGCACCAAACACCCCGACGTACCGTTCAACGGTCCCCTCACCAGCGCCCGCAGCGTCGCCTACACATCGCTGCCCCTCGACGCGGTGAAAACCATCAAGAACAACGTCGGCGGGACGGTCAACGATGTCGTGATGGCCTTGTGCACCACCGCGTTGCGGACCTGGATGCACGACCGGGGCTTCGCCACCGACCGACCGCTGCTGGCCGCCATACCCGTATCGGTGCGCACGCCCGAACAGTTCGGTACCGCGGGAAACCAGTTCTCACTCATGCTCACCACGCTGCCGATCTCCGAAACCGACCCCCGCCATCGAGTGAAACTCCTGCGGGACAATCTGCTTGTCGCCAAACAACGATTCCGCACCCAATCATCGAACCTGCTGCACGAGGTCACCACACTGCTGACACCACTGCTGCACGGCATGCCCACCCGAGCTGCGATGCGAGCGGCCGCGTCCACTCTCCCTCTGGTCAACCTGCTCGTCTCGAACGTGCCCGGGCCCCAGATACCGTTGTACCTCGCGGGAATTCGCGTGCTCTCGAGCCACCCAGTCTCAGTGCTCACCGAGCTGTCAGGCTGCCTGAACATCACCGTCATGTCCTACGACGGACACCTCGACGTCGGAATTCTCGCCTGCCCCGACACCGTTCCCGACGTCTGGGACATCGCCCGCAATCTCGAGGACGCACTGGCCGAACTCCAGGCCTGACCGACCAAACGGAGCAGGAATGACCGCCGAACCCATCGAATACGAACCGACGATACCGTCGCGGCCGTCCGCCAAATTCGTCGTGCGTGCCAGGCGTGCGCTGCGGCGACGGCGCGCCCTGGCAGCAGCGACCGAGGTCTTCGTCGCACGCGGCTTTCACGCGGCCACGATGGATGAGATCGCGCATCGCGCGGGCTGGAGCAAACCGATTCTGTACAAGGAATTCTCGGGAAAGCTCGAGCTTTATCTGGCGGTGTTGCAGCACCACATCGACGCATTGACCGACGGGGTGCGGCGGGCACTGCACTCGACCACCGCGAATCGGGACCGGGTCCGCGCCGCGATCCAGGCCTACTTCGACTTTGTCGACCATGAGACACAAGGGTTTCGGCTGGTCTTCGATGCCAACGTACCGAGCGAGCCCTCGATACGATGGCGAGTCGGACGCGCAACAGACGACTGCGTGACAGCCGTCTCCACCGCCGTCGCCCACGATTCCGGATTGAGCCCGAACCGATCTCGCATGCTCGCCGCCGGGCTGGTCGGCGCCAGCCAATTCGCCGCGCAGCACTGGCTCGACACCGGCCGCGCAGTCCCGAAGGCCGACGCCATCGCGGCGGTGATCACCCTGTGCTGGGGCGGACTGTCGTCCGTACCACTGCAGTCGACCCAGTGACTCCGCGCCTGCAAAGCGCTACGCCGACGGGCATGGCGATCTCGCCGCGCGAGCGCGCACTCGCGCGCCGCAGAGACCGTAAAGCCACACCCCATAACCGCCTGGACACAACCTGAAGAGTGGTCGGCCCTTCGTGACCGTAATCGCAAGGAGGCCGTCGATGCTCTGGTGGAGGCTCTAACCGCGACAATGAACGTTTGGGACCTTGTGGAGATCGAGCAGGCAATTCTGTGGGACTTTGCTGAGGGCGCTGCGTGGCCTGACTGGCCATCAGTTCGAGCGAGCAACGAGTGCTATGGCCACCTCCGCTCTGAAGAGCTTCTCGGGCTTGCGGGGGTACGGGCAATGGAAGAGGTCCAAGGCGAGTTGCAGGACCTGAGCGATGATCTCGAGAGGCAAGTTCGGCAACTCGAACCAGAAACCTGCCGACTCGCTGGACGGATGGCTACCACACACAATCGGCAGTGTCCCAAGGGTATCGAAAGATGTTGCAGCGCTTGGAACAACGATCAGGATTGGCACGCAAACGTCGAGATCAGCGACCTTGAAAACCGTCGTGGTTCACGCCACCGTGGATTCAAATCCCACACCCACCGCAGGTCGGGCGCGGTCTCTACGATCATCGGCCCCTCGACGAGAGGCTCCGTCCGCAGCGGTACATGAAGCCGCGTTCGGCCTGGTCAACGGTGCGCGTCGGGGTTCTCGCCGCAGGTCGTGGCGTCCAGAGAGTTGCCGAGTCCGGCCGTAGGACGGGCGAGCCCGATGTCGGGGTACACGCCGCAAGCCTCGGACCTGAGACGGCTCATTTGGTTAGTCACCGGCTTGTGTGCGCTATCGATCGGACCACGCCGGTGAATCGACCTAACCGGGCATTTGCCGCGTGATCGGCTACGGTTCGGCGTCGAGGGTTCCTTGTAAGACAGCCACGCATTTTCACCGTGACGATAGCGAGGATCTGTGACGAACCGCGCTCGTTTCACCCGATGCATAGTGGCATCCATGATGGTGGCCGCGGCTGTCGCCTGCGGCGCCGCGCCCGCCACGGCTCAGCCGTCGGATGAGGCGACCGGGGGAACACCTGCCGCGGTCTGGACCCCGTGCCCCGACCACCCGGATTTCGAATGCACCACCGTGCCGGCACCATTGGACTACCAGCATCCCGGGAGTCGCACGATCGAGCTGGCGGTCATCCGGCACCGGGCAACCGACCCCGCGCATCGGATCGGCAGCCTGCTGTTCAACCCAGGCGGGCCGGCAGGAGCAGGCACCACAGTCCTCCCAATCGCATATCCGCTCCTCCCACTCCAGATCCAGGAACGGTTCGACATCGTCAGCTGGGATCCGCGCGGGGTCGGTGAATCGACGTCCGTCCAATGCTTCGACGATCAGGCGGAGTACGATGCCTGGTTCGCGCAGTTGCCTGTGGGGTTTCCGGTCGGCCACGAGCAGGAGCAGCGGTGGATCGACCTGTACGCCGAGCTCGGCCGGGGTTGCGAGCGGCGCGACCCGGCCCTGTTGCGGTTCGTCTCCACCACCGACTCGGCCTACGACATTGATCTGCTGCGCAGAGTCCTCGGCGAACAGCTGGTGACCTACTTCGGGGTCTCCTACGGGACGCTGCTGGGCGCCACCTACGCCAACCTTTTCCCCGACCGGGTCCGGGCGATGGTGCTGGACGGCAATATCGATCCATCTGCGTGGTACGACTGGAACCCGGCGTTGTCGACCTTCCTCCGGCAGGCATCCGACCTGGGAACGGCCAAGACGCTGGAACAGTTCTTGAACCTGTGCAGCCAAGCAGGCCCGATCCGCTGCCCGTTCTCGGCCGGCAGTGCGGTGGCGACCCGAGCGAAGTACGAGGCACTGCTGCACCGCCTGCTCATCCACCCGCAGGACGGGTTCACCTACGCCGCCACCGCCAACGCCGTGCGCGCCAATCTGTATACCGTCCATGACACCGCCGGTTCCCCAGCGAACTGGACGGCGCTGGCCGAGCTGCTGCAGCAGCTGTGGCTGGGCGCAACGCCGCAGATGCCCGACCCGGGCGAGAATCGCCTGGTGGACTGGTCCTCGACAGCGCTGAGCGACTCCTCCCGGGAAGGTTCGGCCCAGCAGCAAAAGTACACGGGCGTCGAGCAGCCCTTGGCGATCATATGCGGCGAGAGTCCCAACCCGCGCGATCCGCACAGCTACGGCGTCATGGCGAAGTTCAGTACCGTTCGAGCCGGTACGGTCGGGCCCTTCTGGGCGTGGGTGACCGAGGCGTGCTCCACCTGGCCCGCCAAGGCCGCCCATCGCTACACCGGCCCGTGGGGCCGCTCCGCGACACCGATCCTCACCGTCAACGCCATCTACGATCCCGCCACCCCGTACCACAACGCCCTGGCCATGACCGCCCAACTGCACAACGCCAGACTGCTTACCGTCGCTGGATACGGGCACACCACGCTGTTCAACCCGAGCAGCTGCGCGAAAGCCTACGAGAGCGACTACGTCATCCGTGGCGCGCTGCCCCCACCCGGCACGGTCTGCCAGCAGGACGTCCCACCATTCACTTGACACCACCTCCAGACGATCCACCCCGACAGGCTGGCGACCAACGGCGCCGATCACAATCGCGGCGGTGGCCATCCGGGTGGCCATCCGGGTGGCCATCCGGGTGGCCATCCGGGTGGCCATCCGGGTGGCCGCACGGCGTGCGTCCGGATGCGAATCTGGGGGTCAAGTGGTCGCAGGTTCAAGTCCTGTCAGCCCAACCAAGAAAACCCCTTCCGACCTGGGTCGGAAGGGGTTTTTGCCACTTGGCCAAGTGGGTAGCGACAGCCGCCGGTGAAAGCTGCAGGAGACGCGCGGGCACGAGCGCATTACCTCTGCTCAGCAACGGTTAGCCGCGACCTCAACTGTCGCAGCTCCATGCTCATGACCTTCTCGATCGCGCGCCGAGATCGACAGCGCTGCCGAATCCCGCTGGGGCACAGGTCTACTGCGATGCACCCGCAAACCGGCCGCCCGGCCGTCTGTGGCGTGATCACCGGCAGACGTCGCAGGACAGGGCGACCGGCCGCCCCGAACCCGGTTCGGTTCCTTCAGCATTTGACGGCATGGCTCACGGCGGCTGCTGTGTCGGCGACCGCGCGCGTTCAGGCCAGGGCGGCCTGCATGGCGACCCCGTCGACGTAGGAGTGTTTCTCCTTGACTGCGCCGTCTTCGACCAGGACATAATCCGCGAGGTCGACGCACATGCGATTGCCGGTTGCCGTGGTCCCGGTCATCTGCATTTGGGCCACCCAGAAATCCTCTCCGGCGCGCAGCGAGATCAGGTGGAATGTCAGGTCGGGAACCAGGGCGAACGTCCCTGCGGCGACCTCGCGGATGGCGGCCCGGCCTCGGGCGGGTTCCTGGCCCGAGTGCATGTGGAACACCGAGTCGTCGGTGTGGAGCTCGACGATTCGGCCTGGGTCGCGGTCCACCCAGCACGCGTGGTAGCGCTCGAACAGTTCGCCAGCGGCAGTGGTCATGATGGAAAACTCCGATCGTTGTACAAGTGGTTGTCGTCGATGTGACTTGGGAAGTGTTCTGCCAGAATCACTTCGAGTGAGATAACCGCGTCGTTGGTCGTCTCCTTTCGCTGGTGTGTGGCCGCCATCCGGGCCGTCGAGCACCGAACGCGGAGGCGATGATGCCGGGCAGCCGCAGCCAACTGGGTTGGCCCGCATAGTCAGTCAGCCGCTGGGAGGTTCGTGCAGCGCTTTCGGCGGTGACGAACCAGGATGGTTTCGGCGAGAGTGCGAACTCTCCGTTGGCGATCGGTCGGAGAGCCCGAGTCGCGCCCAACGTTGGGCACCGCGCCGCAACCGCTCGACTGCGCGGTCCAGCACGGCGAGCTCGGCATCGCCCAGAACCTCGTCGGGGTGGTTGTGGTGTGGGGCTGTGGCCACGGCGTGCTCCCTCCGCATCGATCAGGGAAATTCAGTGTCGCGGAAGGGCATTCACCGTGGCGACGGGCGCACGCCGCCACTTCGGACACCTCCGTTGTGCGCACGCACAAGGAACGCTAAGTTGGCGACGGTGACCCAGGACACCTACATCGGGCGCCCGCACCTCCTGCGAGAACTGCGGGCGGATCTGGCTGCGATCTCCGAGGCCGTGACCGCCAAGATCGAACAGGACGAGACGGACTACGACGAAGCCGCACTCGGTCACCACGAATTGAGCACTCTGGTCTCCGACAGCCTCGCCGCATTGCTGGAGGCCATCTCCGGCACTCCGTACTCGCTCGAGCCCGCGCGCAGAGCCGGACGCCTCAAGGCCGAGCGGGGCATCCCGCTGGAGAGTTTGCTGCACGCATTCCGCGTCGCGGGATTGGCGTTCTGGGAGGTCGTCGTCGAACGCGCGGAACAGGACGACCGACCCGCGCTGCCCCAGCTGTCCACGCTGGTGTGGTCCACCATCGACGCGTATTCGGTCGCGGCGGCCGACACGTACCGGCGCATAGTCTTCGCCGGGGGTGAACAGCCCGGTCAACGGTCGTTGCGGGCACTGTTCGATCCCGACCTCCCGCCGGCGCAGCGCGCGGACTTGTGCAGCAGGATGCGCTTGCCCCTCCCCGGCATTTTCGTCGTCCTGGTCGGCGATCTCCGCCTCGCCGCGGCCGGAGTGACCACGGTCCGAACCGTTCTCGCCGACGATCGGGTGACCCTCGCCGCAGCGGGCTCCCCGGGGGCACTCGAGCAGGCACTACGCGCCGCAACGGCGCGGGCCGGGGCCAGCAAACCCTTCACCGACCTCGTGTCCGCTCCTGCCGCGCTCGAGCAGGCGCGGCTCGCGTTCCGGTGTCTCAGCCCGGCCGACACCGGAGTCCACACCTATGCCTCGTCGCCGGCCCGTGCCTTGATCGCGGCCCACCCCGAACTCGCCGCGGACGTCCTCTCCGATGCGCTCGCCGCGTTCGACCAGCTCCACCCCGACGACGCCGACGCTCTCGCACAGACAGCCCTGGCTTGGTATGAACTGCGCGGCTCGACCTCGGCGATCGGAGAGCGGCTTCATCTGCACCGCAATACGGTGTTGCACCGTCTCAAGCGCATAGAACACCTCACCGGTTCAGCCTTCGCAGCGCCAGCAGACGCGGCGGTGCTGTATTTGGCACTGCAGACACGGCTGCTCCAGGCTCCCGCCACCCCCGAATGATCCCGGCCCCACGCGGCCGTAGGGAAAAACGTGGGCCCTTGTTCAGTGCCCCGTCATCGGCTCCTCAACCAGGGCCGAGGCCCGTTCGGAAAACGATGGTTGGTGTACGCGGGTGATCCTCGATCCGCCTGTGCCTCCGCATGAAGTGGGTTCGGAAGCCTGTTCATCAACCGGGAAAGCGGGCCGACGAATCGCGAGCGGTGGGGCATAGTGTCGAGCACAATCGAGCGGTGCTCGTGTGTGTGAGGAAGCGCAACAAGGCAATTGGTCGCTTCGCCGGACGAATCGGCTTGTTCCACGCGGTCTTCCCAGCACCGTGCGGCGGACTGGTCGTCGCGTTCGCCGCCCACCGATTCCTGCGCTGGATCACCCCGATCGACCCGATCGAAACCGCGGGTGACATCGATGTCACCCGCATCGACACCAGCCCCGGCATCGACAGATACCTCTGAAACCCGATACCCGGAATCGGGCCGCAGCGACCCGCTCATGGCGTGCAGCGTGTCCCGATGAAATACCCCGGTATCCGCAGTTCAGCGCTATAGCCTCGTGTGTGCCTGGACGAACAAGACGATGACCGAGTCGGCTGGCGTGAACCGACAGCCGGGTCCTGGCTCCCATCGTGATTCGCTGCAGGGCCGAATGTTCTGGCTCAGCGTCGGGATCGCCATGGTCGGCTCCGCCCCCGCAGAGTGTGGCCGCACGGCCTGGATACAGGGAGGTATTCACATGAAGGCGATCGTGGTGACAGACCAGGCCGCCGGAACGGCCGGAATGACGTTGGTGGAGCGGCCCGATCCGGATATGGCGAGGTTCACTAGCCTCTCGGGCGCGAGCTACGGCGATGTCATCGTCGAGGTTCATGCGTCGGGATTCACCGGGGATGAGTTGGAGTGGCCCTCGACCTGGATCGATCGGCTCGGCCGGGACCGGACGCCGTCGATCCCCGGGCACGAGCTGGCCGGGGTGGTCAGGGCTCTCGGCTATGGCACAACCGGCCTGTCGGTGGGGCAGCGGGTGTTCGGGCTCACCGACTGGACTCGCGACGGAACGCTGGCGGAGTACGTAGTCGTCGAGGCACGCAATCTCGCGCCGCTGCCGGGCGACATCGACTTCACGGTGGGCGCGGGCGTCACGATGGCGGGCTTGACCGCCTGGCAGGGGCTGGTCGAGCACGGCCGTCTTCAGGCGGGGCAGAGCGTCCTCGTGCACGGTGCGGCCGGAGTAGTCGGGTCGATGGCAACCCAGCTCGCACGTGAGGCCGGCGCCTATGTCATCGGCACCGGGCGCACGGCCGGCCGGCAGACCGCGCTCGACTTCGGGGCGCACGAGTTCGTCGACCTTCAGAACGACTCTCTGGAAGACATCGGCGGAGTCGATCTGGTCTTCGATGTCATCGGCGGAGACATCCAGAAGCGGTCCGCGGATCTCGTTCGAGCCGGAGGAACGCTGGTGACCGTCACCGGGCCGCCCGAGGCTCGGCCCGCCCACGGACTGGCGATCGACTTCGTCGTCGTATCCGATCGCGCCCAACTCGGTGAGATCGCCCAGCGGGTGCGCGACGGACGAGTGCGGACGAACATCGGCACAATCGCGACCCTCGACGACGCCGTCGCCGTCTTCAACCCGACCCAGCGACGCAAGGGGAAGACGGTCATCCGCGTTCGTCCGTGAGGAAGCGATAACTACCTACAGCCTTCTGTGAGGAGAAGCGTCCGCGGGTGCCCCCGCGTTCGAAAACGATGCGCGGGCCGGCAGGAGCCGTGGTCGATACCGAGATCCGGCAGACCGACGAACCCGTACTGGACGCTGCTCACCTCGCAGACAACGTCGTCGTGCTGGAGGTCCTTGAAGAGGCCTCCCCCTGGTACGACCGAAGGCCAGGGTCGACCCGTTCCAGCTCGCGCACTGCGGGCCCGAAGCTCGCGGTGGTGTGACCTCTCCTAGAATCAAGATCACCTGGTGACCGGCGGTTCGGCAGCCTGTGACCGGGCGATGTTGCACGCTGTCACGGGTGCGTGATGGGAGATTCCTTCTTCGTTTTCCGACGTGAGAGGAGTTCGATCATGGCTGGCAACAACATTCCCTCAGATCAGTGGAAACTCCGAGGCGGCACCGCCTGGGTGTATCCGGCCAACGGTGTGGCGCGGGTCGTCGATCCGGTGATCGTGGTCGCCGAACCGGGCCCAGGACCCACCGACCTCGACGCGTTCGCGGACCGGGTGGACGGCCCGGACTACCCGCTGCGGACGAAACTGGCCCAACGCGGCAAGGACGTGATCCTGGTGGGCTACGACGACAAATCCGACTGGGACACCGCCGAGCAGGTGATCGAAGAGGCTGCGCTTCGCACGTGTGCGATGCGCTTCGGCAGCAAGCCCATGGCCGTCGTCGGTGCCGGCCGGGCCGCGCTGCTGGCCCGCTACGCCCTGGCCCGTCTCGAGGACAAGCGGATGTCTCATGAGGTGGGTGCCTTCTTCAGCCTCGACAGCACGACACCGACCGCGGCCGAGCAGGACGCGCTCAACACTGTCGGAGCCATGCCCCAGCTGCCGCGGTTGGGGAAGATCACCAGCGCGGGGACCCGCGACCTCGAAGGCCTCGGCCCCCGCGACGATCCGGCCAGTTCCCAGTTCGACGATGCCCTCTACGCATCCGGCCCGGCCTCGAAAACCTCGCTGGTCAACGAGGAAGAGGGCAACTGGCTACTCGAACGACTGCCCTGACCGCCTGGGCGGCCCGACCGCCCACCCTGTCGAACCCAGAGGGCCCCTGCTCCACAGCAGGGGCCCTCTGCTGGTCGGGGTATCACCCCGCAGGGGTTGGAGCCGACCCCGCCACTCCCGCACCGACGCCGACGTTGCGATGCGCCTGCACGCATGTCCGGATTGCGGTGCCCGAAGGATGGGCGCGAGCAGGCGCATCGACCCCACAAGTGATGGAGCTGCCAGGTATTCGGCTCCCCGGCGGGGCCCGGATGGTGACGCATGGGGCGTGGTCCTGACCGATCGTGCCGACTACCCGGACTACCAGGAGTTTTCGCCGGAGATCGCGCTGATATGACCTAATCCTTTGGATGGCAACCGATATCGCGGCCCACCTGGCGTGTACGAGCGTCGAGCGGCCATGGACGATGCCGCGGCGACACAGGTCCGGCGGGCCGCGCGCCAGAATCCGGACGATTCGGCCGCGAGGCCATCACCTAGCTACTGCACTCCGAACGACACCACGCGGCCGCCGGTGCTGCCGGTCTGAAGACCGTTCAGGATCGTTTCGATCGGGTTCGGGATGACGGAGCTTCCGGTGGTGCCGTTGGACCTGAAGTCGGTGGACTGCTGGCTCGTCGTGCCATCGGCATTCTTCTGCGAGGCGACGATGTGCTGGTCGCCGGCGGCCAGGCTGAGTTCGACGGTGACGACGTAATTGGTGAAATGCATTTGCTTTAAACGAGATTGAGCGCCCCCTGTTTCTTTGGCAGCGCTTCCGGGGGCTCGAGCCCGACGTGCGGACGCGGCGAGCCGAACCGAGGTGTTCGGAAAACGATGGCCCGGCGCAGCGGCGCTACGAGATTTCGGACTCATGTCCTCCCGCATGGCAACCAGGAGAAGGCGGGAGGATGCACGCGAGGAGATTGCCGATGAACTGCAGGGCCGAGTCCATCCCGGCCGACCCCGTGGAGGAGCCGGTCTGCGCGACCGGGGTCGCTGGTGCGTCGAGGACGGGGAGCGGCGCGGCCACCGCCTGTCCGGCTCCGACGGTCAATGCCGTGGCAATGCCAACTGCCGCAATGAGAGTGCGCATGCGGGAAAACCCTTCGATCGAGCGTGCGGCCGAATCTCTCGACCCGCTTGCCGAAGAGTCAATCATCTCCATTTCAAAACATCTGCCGGATTCCGCGCACCCGAGAGCCCCGAATTCCATGGGCCTAGGTATCCCGGATTCGGGTGGATGTCCGGCCCGCTGCGACGCAACACCGGACGTGGTGATCTAACGACCAGCTTCCCTATCAGTGGCCGTCTTCAACCCCCTTCCCATGCCTTCATCAAGGACATTGCGCAGGATCTGTTGCAGCGCTGCATCGTTGAGCAGGCTACCGCCGAAGCTGACCGAGCTTGCCGAGAAAACCAGCCCGCCGCCGGGGTCATGGATGTAGGCAACCATGTCGGCACCGCAGCCCGGGGGGTTGATACCGGTCGCGAGTACCACCGTTCCCGGCGGCGGAGCACCACGATCGTTCGAGGCCGGTTCCACCGGATCGGTGACCACTTGCCCGTCCGGGGCCGTACCCGCGATGGAAGTGGCCACCTCCCACCCGCTCGCGCCGTCGCCGCTGATGCCGTCCGGAGCGGTGCCCACGACGCCGAGGCTGGTCATGCCGATCAAGTCGCCTTGGCGGACGGGCAGCCGGCGCCGAGCACGTTGTGGCACAACTCTTTATGATCTTCACGGGGTGGTTCTTCCCCGAAGTCCGCAGGACATCGATCAAACCCGACCGATCAGCGGAGGTTGGGTGTCCGATTCCCTGCCGATATCGGTCATCCCTCGGATTTTGTCCGCCAATCACGCACGGCATCACGAATCCGATCGAACAATGCCAACGGCGGCCCGAACACCACGTTGGCTGTCGCGGACTCCCCCGCCTGCGGATGCGGACGAGTCGGCGCAACGGCCTCGGCGACCCGCACCGCGGTCGCCAGACGCGCGCTGTCGCGCTCGGAGAGACTCCTGCGCAACTGATCGAATTCCTCCTTCTCCTCCATCTCGGCGTGCTCGATCACCGACCCGGCGAAGTCGCGGAACTTGCCCGCGAACTGGTCATGGGTGACACCGAGCTCATAGAGTTCGGCCAGCACATGCTTGGCCTCATCCTCCTCATGGAGCCGATCATCGATGACCTCCCCGGCGACCTCGGCGCGCCGCGACGCCGGATGCACGACCTGTTCCTCAGCGCTCTCGTGCACGGCCAGCAACCGCACCAGATCCTCGAAAGGCTGCCGCTTGGCCTCCCCCGAGGCCGTCTCCACCCGCCGCAACAGATCCTTGATCTGCGTATGCTGTCCCTCCAGCAGCGTGATGACATCGCCCTGCTCAGTCGACATGTGGCCCTTCTCCGATTCCGCGGCTGACCGGGCCTGCGCGCCCATTCGACCGGCCTCATGGGGGTCGGCGGCATTGGCTTCACCGAAACTGCCGCTGCTGGCTCTGCCACCCTTGCTCGCTTGCTGCTCGGTATCGGGGCGGTTGCCGAACTGACCGGGATTATTGGGATCTGGCATCGCGATTCCTCCTTCGACTCATATTGCGGGCGGTCCTGTCGCCGCCCACATCCCTCGCCTACCCGAGTTGCCCTGCCGCAATCGGTTCCCGAGCACGCGACCGAACCAGATCTCTGCCAGCTCGTCATCAGGCTCATCCCAATGTCTGTCAACTCGGCCAGAATCGGCCCGGAGAACCGCGAATTCGCAAACCTGGCGACACATCCACTCGTCTATCCCGCATGATCAGGTCTTCACCGCATGGCCGTGTGATCGCGGAAAGACCGGGTATGGCACGAACGGAACGAAGATCACCACGGAGAGGAGTCCCCCATGCACGTCGTCGTGGTCGGCGCAACCGGCAATGTCGGGATCTCGGTGGTCCAAGCCCTCTCGGCCGACCCCGCCGTGGCCTCCATCTTGGGATTGGCACGCAGGCAACCACATCTTCGAATCGAGAAGACGGACTGGGCCGGAGTCGATATCCGTCTCCACGACCTGGTGCCGCTGTTCCGTGGCGCGGACGCGGTCGTTCATCTGGCGTGGTCGATCCAGCCGATGCGACGGGCGGCCGAGACCTGGCGTTCCAATATCACCGGAATGTCGCGAATCCTCGATGCCGTTGCAGCGGCCGAGGTTCCGGCCCTGATCTACGCCTCGTCGGTCGGCGCGTACTCGCCACGGCGCGATGAGCGGCCGGTATCCGAGGACTGGCCGACCGACGGCTGGCCGGAGGCCGGCTACACCCGGGAGAAGGCCTACGCCGAACGGATGCTCGACGAGTTCGTGAGCACCAATCCACGCTGCCGGGTAGTCCGCATGCGACCGGCATTCATCTTCCAGCGTGGCGCCGCCAGCGAGCAACGACGCCTCTTCGCGGGTCCGCTGCTGCCGAACAAGTTGATGCGTCCCGGACTGATCCCGGTCGTTCCCGACACACCGGAACTCCTGCTGCAGGCCGTGCACGCCACCGACGTGGCCGAGGCGTATCGGCTCGCCGTCTCCCGAGACGTCTCTGGCCCGTTCAACCTCGCCGCCGACCCCGTTCTCGACTCCCAGGGCCTCGCGGAACTGCTCGATGCCCGGAAGATCCGGATGCCGGCCCAGCTTTTGCGGACCGCGGCGGCCATGGCCTGGCATCTGCGCCTCATACCGGTCCAGCCCCAACTCGTGGATGCCTTCCTGCGGCTACCCGTCATGGACGCCACTCGTGCCCACGACGTGCTGGGATGGAGCCCCCGCTACAGCTCCGTAGAAGCATTGCTCGAAGTGCTCGACGGAATACGCACCGCCGCCGACATCGACACTCCGCCACTGTCGCGAACCGCGGGCGGACCACTACGGATTCACGAATTCACCTCCGGCATCGGCGCATCCGACCCGGTCGATCGCACGCCCGCCCCGAGGATCAGCAATGCGGTTGCGACGCAGTGATATTCACGCACCGGGAATCGTCAGACGACGCTGCGGACGTGGATTCTCCTATACCACCGCCCAGGGAAAGCCCGTCATCGACGGCTCGACCTTGGAACGAATCCGGGCGTTGGCCATTCCACCGGCGTGGCGGAAGGTCTGGATCTGTCCGCATCCCAACGGACACATTCAGGCCACAGGCCGCGACAGTGCCGGACGTCGCCAATACCTCTACCACGACCAGTGGCGCACAGAACGCGACGAAGAGAAGTTCGACCGGGTCCTCGACCTGGCCGGCCACCTACCGCGCATGCGCGACGCCGTCCGTGCCGATCTCGCACAGCGGGGATTCTCCGAGCATCGTGTACTCGCGGTGGCGATCGCGCTGCTCGACTCCGGCGCCTTCCGCGTCGGGAACGAGGAATACGCCGACACGAACGGCACCTATGGCGTCGCGACCCTGCTGCGCGATCACGTCCAGGTCTCCGGCGAGCAGATCAGCTTCGCATTTCCCGCGAAAGGCGGTGCCCAGCGGCAGGCAACCATCGAAGATATGTTGCTCGCCAAAGCCATTCAGGGCTTACGGCGTAGCTCCGCCCCGGCCGCTCGTCTCCTCGTGTGCCGCGAGGTCGGCGGTTTCCGCCCGATCCGGGCCGAGGACATCAACGTCCGATTCCGGGAACTGACAGGTCCGGAATTCAGCGTCAAGGACCTGCGCACTTGGCAGGCGACCGTCCTCGCAGCGGTCGATTTCGTCACCTGCGAATGCCCCGAATCGGCTCGTGCGCGGCGAGCTGTCGTCAGACGAGTGATGACCGATGTCTCGCAGGTGCTCGGCAACACCGCCGCGGTCGCACGTGAGTCATACGTCGACCCTCGTGTCGTCCACGCCTTCGAACACGGCGCAACCGTTGCCGCCGCGATGCGCAAAGCCCAGCGCAGCGAGTCCGCTACCGGGCAGCGGACCATCATCGATGCCGCAGTGGCTCGCCTGATACACCGAGCAGAGCGCGGCATTCGAAGCGCTGGTTAGTTGTTCGGTGCGGGCGTGACGTTTCCGGCTACCCGCGGCGGACCATTCGTCGCGCACGGCACATACGGCGGGTTGGAGATCATTCGTCGAAGCAACGGCCGCGCACCGCCGAGCAGAAGTCGCCGTGGATCAACCAGGCTTCCAGCCCTCGCAGCCGGCCAGCCTGGGTCGCGGTTCAAGATCAGTGATTCGGGTACGCGGTGAATATCTTTCACGGCAATCGGACCGCGTTCTGCTCGCGGCGTCGGAAGCGCTCATGACCGGACCAATCGAACAAGCATTGGACCCCACCCAGCTCACCGTCGCCCGGGCCCGCGCCGACGTCCTGCAAGGCCGCGGCCGCGACACCGCACCCGCCGAACAGACCGCCGCGCAACAAGATCGCGATCTGCTGGGCGCGCTGCCAGCCCCGCTGGAACGCGAACTCGTTCACCTGGCCACCACACTGATCAGGCAAACACCCGACGGACAGATCTCGGAAACCCTGCGGGCCCAGTTCGACCAGATCTGCACAGCCTGGCAGGCGCCGCACAACGCGGCAAGCGCGCGACTGCACCCGCGAACCGAATAGGACCCAGCGGTCAAAATCCCGTCATCCGACCTGCTGATGCACCTCCCACAAGTGGGACTTCAGAAACTATCAATGTTCGGCTACGAGGTCTCTGGGCATCCTTGCCAGTTCTTTGAGACGCTTGACGTTTCGCATGCGTCCATGGAGACGTTCACTGCCGCTGTGCGCCGCTACGAGGTGCCCTCGGAAGGGTTGAGCAACAACGGAAGTCAGTACACCGGCCGTTGCCGGCGCCGCGTCCCGTCTGAGCGCCCGGGCTCTCGTATGACCGGCCACTGGCCCGCGGTCGCCAGTAGCCCGCGTCACGCGGTTGAGGAATCCTCACCGTCGGTGGGTTCAGAGGGAGCTCCGGTGGTCGGGGACAATCTGGCCGGAGGCAGGTATTCGCCCAGGTAGCGGCGGGTCCACCAGGCCCCGGTGCCGCGGCGCTCGTCCCTGGTCGTGAAGCGGTAGACGTAGAGCAGGGCTCGCACGTACTTCGGCGGACGGCCCGGGAACGGATTGCTCGCCAGCAGGCGCAGCGTCGGCGCGTCGCCGCGGAGCAGCTTGACAACAAGCGCCACGAACCAGGCTTGGGCGCGGCGCGGCGATATCGCCGCGAACCACATCAGCCAGTCCAGCCGGAGGTGATAGGGGGCGACCTGCCGTGGACGGCGGGACACGGTCCCGGGTTTGGCCTTGAATTCATAGGCCCTCCATGTCGCCTCCGGGCCCGGTTCGTCATCGGTGCCCTCGATGACCAGTTCGAACCGGTGACGAGTGATGCGACCGAACAGCCCGTAGGTGTTGCCCAGATACAGCCGGTTGAACGCGGCGTTCATCATCTGGTGCCGGGAGGCCATATTGCGCACCGGCGCCCAGCTCAGAACCACCATGACCAGCGTCAGGATCGTCACCATGATCGTGAACCACCCCGGACCGGGCACGGGGTGCGGCAGCCGGACCGGTAGTGCCGCCGCGAGCAGGCGGCCGTCCAGCGCGAGGGTGGCCAGTGCGATCGTGAGCAGGTTCAGCCACGCGAAATTCCCGCTGACCATCAGCCACAACTGCGTCGCGATGATGATCGCGGCCGATACCGTGGCGATCGGCTGCGGGAACAGCAGCCCGAACGGCACGATCAGCTGCGCGACATGGTTTCCCAGCGCCTCCAGGCGATGAATCGGTGAAGGCAGATGATGGAAGTACCAGCTGAACCGGTTCGGCAGCGGCTGGGTCTCGTGGTGGTAGCACAGTGCGGTGAAGTCACGCCACGCCGGATCGTTGCGGAGCTTGATCAGGCCCGCTCCCACTTCGAGCCGGACCAGCAGCCAACGCATCAGCAACACCACCGCGATCGGTGGGGCCGTTGCCGCATTCCCCAGGAAGGCCGTCAGGAAGCCGGCCTCGAGCAACAGCATCTCCCAGACGAAGCCGTAGAAGGCCTGCCCGGCGTTGACGAACGACAAGTACAGCGCCCACAGCGCCATCCACACCATCATCGCCACCGGCAGCGGCACGACATCGGCCACACCGAGGACGACTCCGGCTGAGCCCACCGCGCCCAGCGCCGCCAGCCCGCGGGCGAAACGGTCACTGTAGTGGAAGCAGAAGACACTGGGTGCTGCCCGAAAACCGGCGAAACGAAGATACCGCGGCGTCGGCAACAGACCTCGTTCACCGCACAGGGCACGGAATTGGGTGAAGGTCGACAAGAACGCGATCAGGTATACCAGGCCCAGCAGCCGCTCGAAGATCAGCCGGGCGAGTAGGTAACCGGAGTCGTAGAACCCGAACATCGCTGGTCACCGTTGGTAGCTGGCTTCCTCCTCATGGGAAGAACGCTCGATTCGACCGCATTCCATCCCGTGTTGCGGTGACGGCGCCGCAACACGGGATTGCCGAGCAATGGTCGATATCCCCTCCTGGGGACGACCACCACCCTCACCACACGGATGATCCGATATTGAAACGCTCGCAGGATGACTGGATCGCGGCCCCGTGCCATCCAATGGCGCTGGCCCACGCCGAAGATGTCGACGAAGGCGGTCATTCCCGGACGGACACCGACGTGATCATCGTGGGCGCACGCTTCCCACAGGAAAGTGCGCTCACCTCTCAGACCGGCGGGATGCTGCGGCGGGCGCCGTACCCTCCGGTCATTCGGTCCCGGTTATCTGGTCCGGGGCATCGTCGTCAGCGCCATCGAGGCCAGGCCGAGTACCAGGGCGATCGTGCCGGTCACCACGTTGCTCCAGATGGTCGCGGTATGGGCGACGTCGCCGCTGATCACCCAGGGA
>NZ_JBHZAL010000046.1:0-43240 GCF_042754245.1 Nocardia sp. NPDC059228
TCTTGGCGCGGTCGACCGGGCTCGGACCTGTTGCGGCGCCCCTTTTTTCGCCCGCACGTGCGAGCCGTCGACCATGACCCGGTCGAAGTCGATCATCCAGGCGGCATGGGCACGGGCGAGCACGGCTTGATGGATCTGCTCGAACGCTCCGGCGGCTTGCCAGCCCCGCAACCTGCGCCAACAGGTCATCCCGGATCCGTGCGGCTAGTTGGATCCGTCCAGCGGCTGCCTGCGGCCGGAACCTGGTGCGCCGCAGAACATCCGGAAATGCCGAATGCCGCGTACCGTTGGTCGGTTCCGCGGTTCTGGTTCAGCGGGGCTGATCTGGTGTCGGCCGACCTGCATGCAGCGATGCCAACATGCCGATGCCGTCGATGGAATCGCCTGAACGTTGTGCGGTCATTTGGCTGCTCAGTCGGTGATGTGGTCGAAGTCGATGAGCAGGTGTTGGGGGCCGCGGAAGATCTGGCTTCGCCGATAGGGTGGTGGGTCGACGACCAGGCGGGGTGTGGCGACGCGGCGTAGGAAGGTTTCCAGCGCCAGGTTGACTTCCAGTCGTGCGAGCGGGCCGCCCAGGCAGGTGTGGATGCCGCTGCCCCAGCCGAAGTGTTCGTTGTCGGGGCGGTGGACGTCGAAGCGGTCCGGGTTGGCAAAGCGGTTCGGGTCGCGGTTGGCGGCGGCGTAGACCAGGTGCACCGCGGCCCCTTTCGGGATGACGGTGCCGGCGATGTCGATATCGGCGGTGGCGCTGCGGCTGGGGAAGAACTGCACCGCCGCCTGCAGCCGCTGGACCTCTTCGATCGCACGCGGGACCAGCTCCGGTCGGCTGCGGACCAGGTCGTAGGACCCGGGGTTACGCAGCAGCGTCATCACACAGTTGGCGATGGTGTTGACCGTCGAGTCATGACCGGCGACCAGCAGCAGCACCGCATTGGACAACACCTGTTCGGCCGACATCGGACCATCGGGACCGTGGTCGTGAATCAGTTTGGACAGCAAGCCCTGCCCGGGCTCGCGCTGGAGTTGCTCGATCAAGCCGGCCAGATAGCGCATCAGTGCGTCACGGCTTGCGCGGGACTTCTCGGCGCGGGCCTTACCCTGCTCGGTGGTCGCATCGGGGCCCAGATCCATGCCGGTCAGCATGTCGCGGATCCAGGCATGGAACATGGGTTCGTCTGCGAGCGGGACCCCGAGGATCTTGCAGATCACCATCACCGGCACCGGGTAGGCGTAATCGTCGACCACATCCAGCCTGGTCCTGCCGCTGGCCTCGACACCGTCGAGCAGCTGGTTGCACAACCGCACGATGTCGGGCTCCATGCCGGGGATGACATCGGGTGAATGCGGTGAGATGAAGTGGCGCATCACCTGCCGGCGCGCCCGATCGTGCTCGGGGGGATCGGAGACGATGATGCTCGGCCGGCGACCGTAGGCCTGCATGTCCTCGGCGCCGGGCTCCGAGTGGGCGCCCGACGTCAGGGTTGCTCCCAGCGGGCTGCGGCTGATATCGGAGCTGACCCGGGGATCGTGCGCCAATGTCAACAGTTCCTGATAGCCGGTCACCACGTACAGGTCGTCGGCAACTCGCGCCACGGGGGTCTGGCGCAGTTGGTCGAAGAACGGGTACGGGTCGGCGCGGTGTTCGTATTTCATCGCCTCCGCCCAGGCGCTCGCTGCAGTCATGCTGGCTCCCTTGGTCAGTGGAACTCGGCGCCCCTCGAGGTCGGATCGTGACCGGTCAGCACCACATCGGGAATCTCGGTCGGCACTCGTGGATCGGGGAAGCGCGCCGGCATCGGTGCCGGGTCGGGCGCTTGGTCATAGCCGGGCGGCGGTGGCGGGAACGGCGCCGAGCGCTCGATCATCGCCGCGTAGTACGGCAGCCACTTGCCATGGTTGAACGTCACCGCCCCGACGATGCGGCCGCGGTGGCCGTAAGCCGCGGCGAAGCGATAGTCCCCGGGAGACCCCTGGGTGAACACGATCTCATCACCGAACGAGCACACCCCCACACCCTTGATGTTCACCCCGAATTGGCCCGACCAGAATGAGGGCAGCGGCAAGTGCGGTCGCCGCTGGGTCTCCAGGTTGATCATGTTGTTCGCGGCGACCTGCGCCCCGAACACCGCGTTGTCCCAGTGCTCCATCGAAATGAACTGATACCCGTACAGCACGTGTGGCTGACGTGCGACATCCCCGGCCACGAAAATGTTGTCGGTCACCACCCCGTTGATGTCGAACGCCCGGCAGCCCGCATCGCAACCGACTCCCCAGAAACCGGCGGCCAGCCCGGCACCGTGCAGCCACTCGACGTTGCGGATCGATCCCAACGACGCCACCACCACATCGACATCGAGGGTGGTCCCATCCGAGAGCCGGGCCCGGCGCACATGCCCGCCGGCATCGCCGTCGAGGCCTTCCACCGACACGCCGGTGCGCAGGTCGACTCCGGCGCCGCGCTGCATCCGGGCCGCGATGTCGCCGATCACCCCGCCCAGCGGCCCCACCAGCGGCCCGCCGCCGCGCTCGGCGACGGTCACCGGCAACCCCAGCTCGCAGCACACCGAAGCCATCTCGGAGCCGACAAACCCCGAGCCGACGACGAGAACCCGCTTCGGGCTCGAATGCAATGCCGCCTGCAGCCGGGCCGCGTCATCGCAGGTGCGCACCGTGAACACCCCCTGCAGGGCGGCCTCGGCCGGGTTGAACCACGGCCGTGCCCGAACGCCGGTGGCGATGAGCAGCCGGTCGTAGGGCACCGCGTCCCCGGTGGCCAGCAAAACCTGTTTGTTCACCCGGTCCAAACCGGTTGCGGCCACACCCAGCCGCCACTGCGCGTCGATGTCCCGCATGCGGGGAAGCTTGGTGTGATCGGCGCGAACCCAGCCCTTGAGGACCTGCTTGGACAACGGCGGGCGGTCGTAGGGTTCGTGCGTCTCGTCACCGATGAGGGTCAAAGGCCCACAGAAGCCCTTGTCCCGCAAAGCTTCCGCGGCACGAAGCCCGGCCAGCGACGCCCCCACGATCACGATCCGACCCTCGGCCCGAAACATCCTGACCAGGTCAGCGGCCAACGACGCGGTGCTCATTCCACAGGCTCCGGCCCGTCAGGGGTATAGGTCTCCACCACGATCGCCTGGACCGGGCACGCCGCCGCCGCCCGCAACACGCGCTGACGCTGCGCGTCATCAGGGTTGGGGTCATACGCCAGCGCCTCCTCACCCAGCATTTCGAGCACATCCGGCGCCAGCGGAACACACTGCGCATATCCCTGACACCGATTCAGATCAACCACGATGCGCATACCTCAGCTCCTCACCCGAACCATGTCCCGATGTGGCCACCCCGTGAAACCGCTGCGGCCCCGGAAACGGCGCACGCCCGCAAGGGCCGACGTGAACTCCCAGAGACGATCACGCCCGAAGTACCGGTGCCGGGCGGGCACCTCACAAAGGATTCGTAGCCCCCGATACAAAGGATTCGTAGCCCCCGACGTCGACGATCCAGTCATTCGCTGGCGGTACACGCTCATGCCAGCCGAAACGTCCGCTTCTGTCGCATACCGCGCTGACCGAACCGCCAGCCCGGGGCATCGGACGATCGACGGGCAGAGTGTCGTATGGCCGGCGGCAGTGCTCACTCATGCTGACGTGACATGAGTTGTGGTATAGGCCATCCGGAATGTTGTGAGGTATGCCTTAGCTTGGTGAAAGACGCCACCTCATGTCACGTGGACGCCAGGATCGCACTTCTGGATTGGTCTGTGTCATGCTGCGGCTAGTTGGATCCGTCCAGCGGCTGCCTGCGGCTGGAACCTGGTGCGCTGCAGAACATCCGGAAATGCCGATGACCGTGTGCAGAACGCAGACGTGCTGGCGTTGGTTACGGTGGCCAAATCCCTGACAACGCAGCGGATCAGCAATCGGTGGAACACATCGAGGGCGTTGGCTGG
The DNA here is from genome assembly GCF_042754245.1 of Nocardia sp. NPDC059228. Lineage (NCBI taxonomy): Bacteria > Bacillati > Actinomycetota > Actinomycetes > Mycobacteriales > Nocardiaceae > Nocardia > Nocardia sp. NPDC059228. Next base: position 3,953 of record NZ_JBHZAL010000046.1, read on the forward strand.
CCTGAGCCAGCCTCGACCGAGGTCGGATCCACCGTTAATCCGAAACTCCCTCGTACGGCGTTAGAAGGCCAATATCAGCGCAGTAATGCGAGATCAGGCCGGATGATCTCGCCGCGATGTCTTGTGCCGGCCTTCGGCGTCGGCTCTACCGATCATCTCGACACGGTGGTTGTGGGACGCGGATCAGCAGTGTTCGTATTGACGTACGTAGGGCTGCGACTCCGGTAAGACGTTGTATCCGGGTGTCTGGCAGCCGCCGACCACGACCTCGAAAAAGGGGCCCCTGGAGTAGTAGACGGGGCCGTTGGGCGTGTGGATCGTGTAGTCGACCACCGCGCCGGAGCCTGCCAGGTAGGGAAGATGCAGATCGGCGAGTTGCGTGGTCTGCGCGGCGCTGAATTCCGTACCCACGGGAGGGAATACGGTGACGCCCAGTGTCCGGCCTTCCAAGGGCGGGTCGTAGACCGACACTTGAGCGAAGAACGGGATGGGTTGATCGGTCATGAACCACTGCCACAGGTCGAGTTCGTCATTGGACGGGAAGCGAGGGGTGGGCTCTTGGTGGGGGGTGACGCGATCATGGGGCCATGGATACGACCCGGGGAACCGTGCCGAATGATTGGGGAACCCACGCCCCCGCTCATGAACGGTGGATACGATCCACTGGTTGGACGCCAGTTCGGGGAAGTCCCGGATGATTCGGCGCATCGCCGCGATGGCGCGGTGAGGTTCGCTCTCGGAGCCTGCCCGGATGTCGATGGTGTTGGTTATGCGGCTCGCGTCGCCGCCGCTCGAGTCCCAGTGCACTTCGGTACCAGCGGCCCATAGTCGCGCCCAGTTGTTTGCGGCGTTCGCTTCCGTGCTCACGTCACGGCCGAAAAGCCAGTACGCGTAATAGGAGTCCGCCATCCGGTCGATGGTGACCGCTGTCGGGTCGCCATGGAAACGGCGCGGAAGCTGTTGAGCGCCCATGGCACTCACCACAGACGCGGCGTCGGCCGGTGTGGCGTCGTCGCGAAGCCGCACGTCGAGTTTGGCGTTGAAGTGTCTGCCCTTGTAGTGCTCGAACCGGTGTGACGCGTCTGTCACCCCTGGAAGGGCCCGGATGGCCGTCTCGATTTTGCGCGACCAGCTGTCACGCTCGGCCTGGTCGCGTCCATGTCCGAAATAGCCGCATCCAGTCAGCAGGACAGCCGCCATCAGCAACACGAGGGTAGGCACGGTAGAGCGCATAGCGTTGATCTTGCCAGCAATTGGCGTCACAGCGCTGCCGCCGACGCGCCCCAGTTCTGCAGCCGGATTGCGAGCGTTTCGACGCAGCTGGGGAACTGCGGTGGCGTAATGGACGGGGGCGAGCGATGGAATGGACGGCCCGACCCGACGATCGCCACGCCTCGCCGCCCTCCTCAGCTATTTGCAAACTGCCATCGCTCGGTCCAATTTCCTTGGGGAGATACTGATTTGAGTGTTCATCCGCATCTCCGCGGCCGCACTAGCTCGTCTTCGCGGGAACGGCTTGGACCTTCCTCCGCGCATCGGGTTCCCTCGTCGATGAGTTCGTCCTGATGCTGGATGTCCCGGCCCGGCTGGTATCTGGCTGTGGGTGCGCTCCGTCGATCAGAAGAAATGATCAAGGCCGACGCCCTGTAATGCCGCATACCGCGCTGACCGAACCGGCCATCGCCGGGCATCGGAAGATCAACTGGCCGTGCCGATCCGACGCCAGCGGAACGTCCGCTACTGCCGAATGCAGTGCATTCAGTGGCTAGCTCGGTCATCGGGAGATCGGGGGATCGATTCGGGTAGCGTGCGCGACGTGGAGTTGTTGCGGCGGTTCACCTCTAAGCAGTATCGGTATGCCTTGGAGTCCTGGGCGTGGATCGGGTTGGAGGGCAAAGAACCGGCTTTCGCGTCACTGTTCGGAGACATCTTCTTCGACTCCCAGGACGGTATCTGGGTACTCGACCTTGTCGAAGGGGCACTGGAGTGGCGGTGGGATGATCTCGAGGAATGCCGTTCGGAGTTGGAGACTGCTGAGGGGCAAGAGGATTGGTTGTGGGCTGATCTCGCCCAAGCGGCCTTCGAGCGTGGCCTGAGGCCGAAGCGGTCGGAAATCCTGGACTTTGCCGTTCCTCCGAAGATCGGTGGCGAGCTGAGCGTGGACAACGTTCACGTCATGGATTTTGTGACCGGAGTGGGTATGGCCGGTCAGATCCACCAACAGTTGCGTCATGTGCCGGAAGGCGCGACGGTCCAGTTCAAGATGATTGAGCCGGAGCCTCGAGTTGGCTGGCGCCGGTGGCTACCCGGGCGATAGCCCAACATCCTCTTCTGCCGCATACCGCGCTGACCTATGTTGCTCAGCGCGGTCCTCGCCGGTCGGCCGACGTTGTGCTGGCGGCTACCCGGTCGGCGAGGAATGCTTGGGCATCGGGTGTGCGGTGCAACGCCTCCAGACCGTGCTCATCGAGGGGGTCGCGCACGGTCACGATCGTGGCTCCGGCGGCGCGCCAGAGAGCCACGAGGTGGTCGGCTTGGTCGACCGGCACGATCTCGTCGGTGGCGGTGTGGTAGTTGAAGATCGGCATGGTCGGGGCCGCGGCTCCCAGGGAGTTGTCGCGCAGGAGTTGCGCGAACCGGGGTGCCTGTAGCGGGTCGGCGCCGTGGGCGAGGTCGCCCAACGGCGGAGCGCGAAGTTGAAGAGCAAATCGTCGACGCAGGCGTCGCCGGCTGCGGCGATCGCGGAGTGACCGCGCTCGTCGAACAGGTCACCGAGGTGGGCTTCGGGGTACTCGCGGTCGTAGGCGACCAGGATTCCGAAGTTGTAGCCGGAGAAGATGCTTCCATCGAATCGGGCGGTCAGGGTTGTCAGGTCGGCGGGGACCCCGCCGATCGCGGCGCCGGCGAAGGACAGTTCGGGGGCGTAGGAGGGCTGGATCTGAGCGGCCCACGCGGTCGCGGCCCCGCCGCCGGAGTAGCCGTCGAGCGCCCAGACCGCGTCGGGCCCGATCTCGGCGGGCTCGAACTGGCCGGCCGCCCGGATGCCGTCGAGAATCGTGTGACCGGTCCGCGGCCCGGTCAAGAAGCCCGACTTCGGTCCTTCGTGGTCGGGCACCGCCACGATCCAGCCCTTTGAGAGCATCTGCATCACCGGTTCGGCCGACTGCACGGTGCCCTTCACGAGGGTGTACGACGGTGCGCAGCGGGTGCCGGTCGCGTCCTCGGGGAGCTGTTCGGAGACCACCGGCCGAGGCCCGGGACCGGTCCACGGTGCGGTCGGGACCAGCACGGTCGTCACGCCCAGTTCGGCTCGGTCACGAGAGTCGTTGGTGCGGAACGACAATTGCCAGGCGCGGACCGGTGTGGCCAGGTCGACGGTGACTTCGCGGTGGTCGACGAGTTGCCCGTTGCGGTAGGACTCGAGGTTCGGAGGCGCTGTGTAGAACGGATCGGCGTCGGGCACCACCGAACCGGCGGCCGGGGGGAGGTCCTCGGCCAGGGCCGGTGCGCTCGCCGAGAGCGACCCGTCGTGTTGATCGTTGCCCGGCTCGGCGGTCGCCGAAGTGATCGACAACAAGGTCATTCCGAATGCGACCGCGGCAATTCCCGCTGTCCGACGCATGTTCCGCTCCTATTCGGTGGTCGTCCGCCGCTCAACGGCGAACGGCTGTCGGGATAGTAACTGACTGAACAGTTAGTCGGCCAGTCGATCGGTGCTTTGCCATGAGAATTCGACCTCATGACGACCACAGATTCCACGCAGCGATCAGGCGAACTAGCGCCGATTATGTGATGCGTTGTCGGCAACGGTAGCTACTCGATCGGTGTGATCCGGGCTCACCGTTCGGCCACGACGACCAGGTAGGAATCGAGGTCGCGCAGCCAGACTTCGCGACGTCCAGAGTTGGGATTGGTATGTACACCGGTCACGATCTGGGCGCTGGCCTCCTGAATGCGGCGTACCGTGCCTTCGAAGTCGTCGACTTCGAACCACAGTGCAACTCCGTTGCCGACCGGTAGATCCGGATCGCCGATTGTGCCGTGATGGTGCCCGCATTCGAACTGATGCAACTGCATGATCATCTGCCCGTCGACGATTAGCTGCTCGTACTCAGGGCCGCCATGCCCGCTGATTGCGCCCAACACCTGCTGGTACCACCGACTGGCTTTTCGCACGTCGCAGACGGAGATCATCGGTTGCGGGCGCGTCGAGGACGCGGATCGGTTACCCATGACTTCGCACGGTAGTCAGCCGAGGGCCGGAACCGCTTGTAAGAATGGGAACCAGACGACGGCCAGCCGTCGCGCGAGGAATCGTTACACACACAAACGACGTGCCGCGGTAGGCAGCGAGTTGGCCCAGCACTCGCCATCGATGTCCGGTCGGCTCACACGCCACCGTCACTGCCTCGAACCCGGCCGCGGCGGCCCGGTCGCCCGCCCAATCCAGCGCCGCGCCCAGGTCCCACGCTCTGCATCGGAATATTCTGCGGGCCAGCACTTTCGAATCATGATCGGTGATCACGACCATCTGTTTGCGGTCAGATGCGGCGGGCGGGACGGCGAGTCGACGACGATGTGCTGGCCCACATCTCACCCGCGCACAGCGAGAACACCAGCTTCCTCGGCGCCATCGAGGTCGACATCGACGCCGGACTCGCCGCCCTCGGACCGACCGGCTACCGACCGCTGAGGGTGCGCGACACCCTGTTCTGATCCCGGCGGACGAGGTGACGTGGGGAGAGTATGCGGGTGCACGGGTTCGGGGAGTGCATGGGCATGAGCGAGACCTTGTGCCAGCGTGGCGATCTCGGTGCGCAGGTCGGTGGCGATGGTCTCGGTGCAGGCGAGTGTGATCTGGTGCTGGCGCTGGATGTGTTCGAGCTGGCGCAAGGTGGCCAGGTCGCGGGCGATGTCGTGGAGCACCGGGCCGATCCGCTCGAGCACTGCGGTATCGGTGGCGTGCGGGCCGATCCGCCGGGGTGTGCCGGTCATGGTGTGTCGCGGAGCCGGTCGCGTTCGGCGGTGAGCGCGGCGTTGGAGTGGCGTAGTGCCGTGTTGGTGTCTTCGAGGTCGAGGATGCGCGCGATGGCGGCGAGGTTGATCCCTTGGCCGGCCAACGCGGCGATGCGCGCCAACCGGGCGAGATCGTCGTCGCTGTAGCGGCGGGTGCCTCCCGCGCTGCGGGCCGGGGTGACCAGCCCGTGCTGCTCGTACAGGCGCAGCGAATGCGCCCCCATCCCGGCGAGTTCGGCGGCCACCGAAATCCCGTACACCGCTCGTCCCGGGCCGGGCCGGTGATCGCCACCCGGGCCGGACAGGGGGTCGTTTCTATCCAGCATCTTGCTCCTCTTTCTCGATACCACCAGATTACCTCAGCAAGCCACTTGCACTCTCCTCGCTAGAGTGTTAAAACAAATCTCAGCCAGATGACAGAGGTTATCTGAGCACCACCGAGTGAGAATGGAGTGAGTAGAGGTGGCGACCATGCTGATGCGCACCGATCCGTTCCGAGATCTGGATCGCCTGACCCAGCAGATGTTCGGCACATCGGCCCGCCCAGCAGTCATGCCGATGGACGCCTGGCGCGAGGGCGACGACTTCTACGTCGAACTCGACCTGCCCGGCATCGACCCCGAATCCCTCGATCTGGATATCGAACGCAACGTGGTGACCGTCAAAGCGTCACGCCCGCAACTGGACCCCGACCGGTCCATGCTCGCCGCCGAACGCACCCGCGGCGTGTTCTCCCGCCAGCTGTTCCTCGGGGAGAACCTCGACACCGACGCCATCCGCGCCGACTACCGCGACGGGGTGCTGCGCCTGGTGATCCCGGTCGCGGAGAAGGCCAAACCCCGCAAGATCGAGATCACCCACCACACCGGCGACCATCAGGCCATCAGCGCCTGAGCGCGGCGGCATCACGGGAGGTCCTGTGATGATCCTCGTGACGAATGTCGGGACCGGTCCCGCACCGAGCGAGACCGCCGAGGAGTTGTCGTGGCTGGATTCGCGGCTGCTGGGCTTGGATCCTGATCTCGAGGGATTGTTCGCCGAGATCGACGACATCCTGTGCCGCGCCCGCGACCGCTGGGACTGCGCGCCGCGACGCGAGCCCCGCCCACCCCGGCTGCGGCTGGGGCGCCGGTCGTCACCTGCGCGGTACCACGGTCACCGGCCCGGCTCGGCGCAGGGTCGAGGACGCGACCCGCCCACAGCACACCCGAGCCCGGCTCGACGCGGTATTCGACGACCAGTGAGAGCGAGGTGATGCCTGTCAGACGTATCGACAAACAACGCAGACCAAACGGAACGTTCTCCTACACACCTGTTCTCGCGACCAAGGGCCGACGGCCGTTTCCCGGCCTGCACATCGGCACCAGCGCCTCACCGGACACTCTCGGTTCGGCGCGTGCACAGCCACCTCGTGTGGCACCCGGCAGGCAGGGCACGGGTCCGTCGGCCCGCGCGAGAACACCTCACAGGGAAGTCCTGTTCAGATTCCTTCCGTCGACGGGTGAGCCCGGTCAGCTGTGGTACTTCCGGGCTCACCCGGCCCTTTCGCTGCATCGACCACGATCGACACGAGGAGGCAAGAGCAATGAGCAGCACCGCGGCCTTCGTCCCGGCAGGCAGCGACTTCGACCGCGCCGAACAGAACCTCTTCCTCGGCGACAGCGACCGCGAGGCCGGACCGGATCCGACCACGCTGGCACCGCCGCCGGAAACCGTGCGCGCCGCACTCGAGCACACCGCACACACCGACCGTATCGACCAAGCCTGGATCACCCCACTGGACTGCGATGACGACGACTACGACCACCCCAATGCCGACTGACAGCCCCAACATCGCTACCTGCCGGTGCGAACCCCACACCCACGACGCGCAACAGCTGCCTCGCTGGCAGCACGGCCATGTCGCCTGGTTCAACACCGAGAAGGGTTTCGGGTTCCTGACACCCGATGCCGGTCCCGCGGTGTTCGTCGACTACCAGGTGATCGACGTCCCCGGACTCAAAACCCTCACCGCCGGGCAACCGGTGGTGTTCACCGCCACCGACACCGCTCGCGGCCCCGAAGCCACCCGCCTCGTGCCCTACACCCGCACCACCAGCGTCGGGCCCATACCCGCGCCGGGCACCGGCCGGCCGCACCCACGAACCCGACCCGATCGTCCGTATCGGTCCCGCTGCCGTGCGCGCGCCGCGTGAGCCGGACACCAGCGGGCGGTGGCCAACCCCGCTACCGCTCGTATGGACCACCCCACCGTAGCGGCGCGAGACCCGACCGCATCATCAGTTCCTCCCCAGCACAGCCCGACTCCGGTAATCGCCATGACTTCCACACATCCGACCCAGGCCACCGGCCACCCGCACCCTCGCGCCGCCGGGCACCGGATAACCGCCGCCGCAACCGATCCCGACGACTCCTGCATGGTGCACTGGCCCGAACCCAGCCCCCTGCGCCCTTGGTGGGACACCATCATGCAACCCGCCATGCCCGCCGATCCGGCCGCACCTCGATCCCCTGACCCCCGTCACCCCCACGCCCGCAACCCCTACCCACGCCGCACCAGACCCGCCGCAAGCACAACCACCGGTCACTGACAGATAGGCGGCCGGGAGCAGGTCGTCGGTGGTGGCGCGCCAGCGCCGGCGGATCCGGTCGGGGATGGCGGTGAAATCGGCAGTGCGACGGTAGATGTCGGCGTCGAGGAGTTGGCGGCGGATCCGGATGTCGGCCTGGATGAGATCGGCGCCACCATCCAGACCGGTCAGCGCCGGCGACAGTTGCGGGTAGCGGTCGTGCAGCTCATCACCGATGGCGATCATCGACTGCCACCGGTGGATCTGGGCGCACAGCACGTGCAGGTCTGCCAGGCGGCACATTCCTTCACCACCACCAGAGCCCGGCGCCCTCGGCCGGTGGCGGCGCGCATCCGTACTGCTCATGGCACACGACCATTTCCACCGTGACGGTCCGATTGCTGCTCGGGCCGGGTGGATCAGAAGAGTCTGCGGGCCGATCCACCCGGCTGCCGAGCACGATGCACCGCTCGGAGTCAGCGAAGCGGGGCACGGTTCCGGAGTCGTCCACTTGTGACCCCGGCCGGATGATCCGACGTGAGAGTGCGGCGCGATAACCGCACCCTGATTCCTGCCGCGCTCCACGATCAGCTCACCCGTACTGCACGGTACCGAGATACCGTGTTGGAGCGGCCCGAATGCCAAGCTGGTGGCACGAAGCGAGAGTGCTCAGGCACGGAAGGTCGCAGATATCTCCGAATTAGCTAAGTGATCGTGATTGTCGTGCAGAATGCCGGTAGAACCGGGCCCGACCGGTCGGTGAACCTTAATGGGGTGAAATGACCGCTCTGATGGGATCGACCGTGCACGAGCTGCTCGCGCAGATCCTCGCGCGCTACGGCAGCATCGACGTCTTCATCGCCCGTCTGCACTCCCTGCTGGACACGCCCACAGCCGTGCGCCCTGACGCAATGGCATCCTCGGCCGGTGGCCGGCACCGGCTCGCAGAGCCCACGGGCACAGTGCCCATGACTACCGGAATGCCTACCTGGCTGAAACCTGTCAGGAAACCCTGCTGACGAGGCATGCCGAAGAACACCGCCGACATGCACCGAATCTCAAAGTCTCTTGTCACTCGGGCGAAAACTACCGGGACCCCTGGACGCCGCCGCGTCAGCGGATTGCTCGCATCGATCGTTTTCCGAACGGCGAGAGAGGACCCGTCTGCGGCGCAATGACTACCGGGACCCCTGTCGGGCGAGGACGGCGATGCTCGCGCCGGCGCGGTGTTCCTGGCGGAGACGAGCACCTCTGGATGGGCTTCGAATGGCGACGAACGAGCAGAGTTCGATGTCGCGGGATCCCACGAAAATGGGGGCGTTGGAAATGATGGCGTTTCGATCCGGTCGATCGCGGCTACCGTCTGCCGGGTCTCGATTCCGTGCTTGGCGCTGGACCGGACAGGGCCGCGTGTGCGACATGCAGGCGCGGCCATGGACATCTGTGTGCGGAGAGGATCTGTGAGGTAGTGCGAATCACTGCGAATGTTGCTGTGCTGACTGCGATTTCAGCGGGGATGCTGGTGGGCGTGGGCGCTCCGGCGACGGCCGTGGTCGTCGATCGGCCCGGCGAGGCCGCGCTGGTGGCGCAGACGAGCGGGTCCAGCTCGGGCTCTGCTGGACCCGCGCTGAATGTGCTGTTGTGTGCGCTGCAAGGTGGTGTCACCGCCTCGACCGAGACGACCCCGCCTCGGTGTCACCTGCCCACCGCCTAGGCCACAGGGCAAGGACGGTGCTGCCTGTTCCCCTGCTCGGTCATCGTCGTCTGATGCGATTGTCCGAGTGCCGTGGGCTGGTCGCTGTCGGGTGTGCTGTCCTCGACCTCGTGACCGCTGAGCAGGCGGCAGGCCGGTTGACCGTGTAACCGGCACCTGACTTCGAGGTCGGCGCGGTCGGAGAAGGTCGCGCCCTCGAAGATCTTTTCGAGTCGTAGTGGCTCGCCGTGGTCGAGGCGTTGCGGGGGCTGGATTCACGACGAGATGGCGACGGGTACGCGGTGGGTGCGTGGGTCGTCGATGGCGTCGAGTAGGTAGTTGGCAAGGTCGGCTCTCGAGGTTCGCGGGCCGACTTTCGCTTTCGCGCCGAGGGAGATTCGCCCGAGCCCCGTCGCGGGATCATCGGTCAGGCGGGTCGGTCGAACGGCGGTCCAGCGCAACCGACTGTGTGCGAGTTGCTGTTCCATTCGTTCCATGTCGGTATACACCTCGCGCATGATCCGGTGTAGCAGTCGGGTGAGGAGCCTGGTGACGAAGCCTGCGTCGGGGGGAATGCTCACTGCCGCTGAGGAGATGACGAGCACACATCGCGATGCCGATCCCGCCGAACAGCAGCAGCATGCCGTTGCCGACTGCCACCCCCCGGATTCGTAGCAGCCGCAGGGGAGGTGGTGCGTATCCTTGGCCGAGCAATGCCTTCGGAAAGCGCTGCGAGCAAGGGGGTTTCGCGGATGTTTGGTCGCAATGCGCGTGTTGCCCGTCTGCGCGCGGTAGTCGCCGCGGCGCGGGTCAGGCAGAAACGAGAGGAACGATCCGCGGCACGAGGCGGCAAGCTCGACGGCGACGCACTCTTCTCCTGGCTTTTCCTTCTGGTGTCTTTGGGAAGCCTAGGTGGCTGGCCGCTCACGTACGGTCTTGTGCACGATTTCGGAAACTACGTGATCAGCATCCTGCTGTTGGCGATCGCCGCGTTCTGCGGGCTACGGGTAGTCCTGATCCTTCATGACTACTTCAGCAAATAGTCGCGCCGGTCGGCTCCGGCGGTCCATGCTCACCAAATCCGCTCGGTGACGCACACCCGAGGAGCATGGCACACCCGCCAGCTCCTCGGGTTTCTTGTCCGACTTCTGGGGGCGGAAATCTCGGTTCCCGAGCACAACTGACCTTCCGCCGCGGACGGTCGGCCAACATTGTCCCAACCCGGTTCGAGGTAGGCCACCACTTCCGCAGCGGCGTGGTGAAAGGCCTGATCGGGGCCGACGTGCCTACGATTTGTCGTGGTCACCTCCCCTCCGGTGGCCATCTGTGGAGTGGGATACCCGCCCGCCCGGTTCTTCTCCCGGAGGCCGGGCGGGGCCACAGACCGGGTCTGCCGGATCGATGACCGTCCATGCTTGTCGGCACCGTTCGGGATGCGTTTCGGCGAGCGGTGTTTCACAATCTTGCTTACCGGCGTTTTCTCCGGCGTCTGTCAGCCCGGCTCGTGTGGTGCAGGCCAGGGCTCGGCTGCCGCGCGGAACTGCTACACCCCTTGTCACCGGCGGCGACACGCAAACCCGACCGGTGACCGGCACCGGCGAGCGGGCGCGCCGCGGCGCACCAGGGCAGGCACGCATCCGAGGGGCTGGTGTGGCCTGGACCGCTGATCGTGTGGGACGAGCCACATGCTCGGTGGCTCGAGATGGTTTGGGGCACAGGCTATTCGGGGTAACGCGGGTGCGATTTCGGCCGCAGTGTGGCGGGGATCCTTCTGCGGTGGGAGCAGCTCATGTCGATGACCCTGTTGGTGACGATCGCGATCCTCGCACCCGTGGTGGCGGTGGCCGCCGCCTACGCGACGGTCGCGGCCATCTACTGGTGGGAAAGCCGCCGCCGGGCAACACCGCTGAGCGCGTCCACATCGGTGAACTTCATCCGGATCCAGGACGTGCCGGCGCGGCTGCGGATCCACTGGCCCTGACGCTCGGATCCTCCGACATGACATGGTGTCACCGAGTGATCCCATCCCACATCTGAGGGGGGTTTGCCATGTGGAATGTTCCTGCCGGCCTCCGGTACACCGACGAGCACGAGTGGGTGCGCATCGAAGCAGACGGCACGCTGCTCGAGGTCTTGTTCCGCGCGATCGGCGAGAGCCAGGGCTCGACTCCGTTCACGGTCTGCGGGATCGGGCGCGGAGCCCTGCAACTGCGCTACACCCTGGCCAGGTGCGAATGCGACCGCATCGACGACCGGACCGGGGAGTTCGTGTCCTACGCCAGCCCTACCCCGACCGCGGCAGAGGCCGACGCGCTCAACAGGGTCGGTTCCTGGCCGGTTCGACCCCGCAGACTCGAGGTCGCAGGCCCGGGCGTCACCGCGGAGAGCTTCGACTTCGAGAACAGAGACTTCGACGGCCTCCTCACCGGCGCGGCAGCCGACCGGGACCCGCTGTTCACCGAGGAACTGGGCACCAACATCATCAAAGAGACCGTCGACCCATAGGCCACGGGCCGGGTGGATAGGAAGAGTCTGCGGGCCGATCCACCCGGCTGCCGAGCACGATGCGCCGCTCGGACACCGGCCTTAGCGGTGTCGAACCAGGTCACGCGCCCCCGTGCGCCACCGGGGAAGGCCGGCGTCGGGGTGGGTAGGGTCGGAGTCAGTAGGCGACGCGGTCGTAGTCGTCGGCGAGATCGCGTCGGGTGATCCAGCCGGTCGCCGAGCTCCGGTATCTGCGCGTACTGAGGGTGTGGTCGTCGTCGAGGTCGCGGGGGGTGATCCAGGCTTGGTCGCAACGGTCGGCGATCGCGGCGGTGTCGAAGGCGGCGCGCACGCGTTCGGCCAGGGGATGCAGCGCGGTGGTGTCCAGGCCGATATCGCGGTCGGTGTCGCGGACGCAGAAGCTTTGCTCGGCGCGGTCGCCGTCGCTGCCGTTCGGGAACACGGTGCGGGTGTGGGTCTTCATCTTCTGCCTCCCAACGGTCATCACAGGGCCATCACAGGCCACGGTCTTCGAGTAGGAAAAGGGGGCCGGGTGAGCCCGGAAGCGCTGGCGACCGGGCTCACCCGTCGACGGAACGAATACGTGACGAATGTGTGTCGGGGTCTCGCGGGGGAGCGGGAACGATGCCTGCCTGCGGCTGCCACTTCGGGTGGCTGTGCACGCACCGTCCGAAACGCCTCGGACAGGGGATGGTGCCGGTCGTGCAGGCTCGGGGTCGGCACGTCCCCGCCTCCCGCGAGAACCACGCTCTTGTTGCTGTGTGTCGGAACGGGCATCACCTCACTTTCGGGCCTCACGATCCGCGGTCACCGCCGCGGCCGGTCGGTGCGGGCGCATAAGGTGCGGAGGACCGCGCCCGATGCCCGGCATCACGCCGGCGGGGCGACGGCCCCGCCACAGTGCGGGCGGCCCCGGCCGCCGACCGGACCGACGCGACCGGGGTCTTCGGGCCGGGCTCGGACCCGGACCCGGCCGCGGGACTCGCGGCACCGCGGCCGCACACAGGATGTCCTCGACCTCGGCGAACAAGTCCTCGAGGTCGGGATCCAGCGCCAGCAGCCGCGCATCGAGCCGGTCCAGCCCGGCACCCGTGGCAGCCGACATGGTCATCACCGCACCTCTCTACTCGGCAGGAGGCGGGCCGGGTCAGGCGTTGATGGCCTGACGCTCGTGGTCGGCGCGGGTGATCTCGATCTTGCGGGGCTTGGCCTGCTCGGCGACCGGGATCGACAACCGCAGCACCCCGTCGCGGTAGTCGGCGCGGATCTGGGCGGTGTCGAGGTTCTCACCCAGGAACAGCTGACGGGAGAACACGCCGCGGGTGCGTTCCGCGGCGATCATCGACCGCCCCGGATCCAGCTGCGGGCGCGAGGCCTTCACCGTCACCACATTGCGTTCGACATCCAGATCCAGCGAGTCGGGGTCGATGCCGGGCAGGTCGAACTCGACGAAGAACTCGTCCCCGTCGCGCCAGGCGTCCATCGGCATCACGACCGGCTGTGCCGGGGTCCCGAGCACGGCGCGGGTCAAACGATCCAGGTCACGGAAGGGATCACCAAAGGGATCGGTGCGCATCAACATGGTCGCCACCTCCAGCTCACTCCATTCTCGATCGAAGGAACTCAGATAACCTCTGTCATCTGACAGAGATAATATTTAGCACTCTCTCTAGGTGAGTGCAAGTACCTGGAACAGGTAATCTGATTGCGACGAGGAACAGGAGCGCCATGGATCCCCAGCAGCAGGCATCGCAACAGCAAGTCGGTCACCTGCCCGGCGCGGAGCGGGCGGTGTATGCGATCTCGGTGGCCGCCGAGTTGTCCGGCCTGGGTGTGCAGACCCTGCGCCTCTACGAGCAGCACGGCCTGATCACCCCGCACCGCAGCAGTGGCGGCACCCGCCGCTACAGCGGCGCCGACCTCGCCCGCCTCGCGCGCATCACCGCACTGACCGGCCAAGGAGTCAACCTCGCCGGCATCGCACGCATCCTCGACCTCGAAGACGCCAACACCGTCCTGCGCGAATCCAACACCGCCCTGACCGCCGAACGCGACCAACTCCGCGACCAGCACTGACCAGCTCCCGACTCCCCTGGCCAAGCGTGGCGATCCCTCAGTGCCGGGTGAGTTCGCTGTTGAGCATGATGGGTTCGCCCTTGGCGTCGGTGCCGGTCATGGTCGAGATCTGGTGATCGCCTGAGTCGGCAATGGTCCAGAAGCGCAGTGTCACGGCGGAATCGCCCTGAGTGCAGGTTTGGGCGGGGGGATCGAGTTTGGCGGTGTCGCCGCGGGAGACGAGCGTCCAGGTACAGCCGTCGCTGGTGCGGGCGATCAGCCGGTCGCCGTAATTTCTTGTGAGCGTGACGTTTCCCTGGGGCGCGTTGTTGGCCGACCAGTTTCCCTCGAAGGCTTTCGCGGCGTCCGGGTCGTCTTCACCGACCCTGGTCCGCGCCCCGTGTTTCAGGGTGAAGGTGTAGTCGGTGTCCTGGTGATGACTGAGGGCGGTAATGGATTCGGTTTCCTTGTCGCCGTGGACCCGTACGGTCCAGGCGGTGGTGGTGTAGGAGTAGCCGAAGGTGGGGTTGTGGCAGGTCTGGTTGGGCGGGTCGAGGGTCAGTCCGTCGGTGCTGGACTTGAATTCCCAGGTACAGCCGACGTCGGTGCGCCCGGTGACGCGTCCGGGCGCGGACGAGGTGAAGATGATGTCGCCGATCTGGGGCGCGTCCGGGGCGCCGGGGATGTTCTCGGTCGCGTAGTTGAGCATGGTCGAGTGGTCGGGGAAGTCGTAGTTCCAGCGCCCGAGATAGGCCGCGCCGGAGTCGGGCTCGGCCACGGCGGCGGGTGCGGTGACGACGACGAATGTGACGCCCAGGAGGGCAAGGGCAGGGAACGGTGATCGGGACATGACGCGCACGGTCCTTCGATTGACTATCCTGAATGAACGGAAACCTGATCGCTAGGTTACCTAGTAATCAGGATGGCGAGAGAATAGTGAGATGTCAACGAGGAAAACGGATTTGATCGACGCCGCCCTGGCCGGAATCGGCCGCACGGCCGAACGCAGCATGCGAATGAATCAGAGCGCCGCCGCGCGCCTGGGCATCAACGCCACCGACATGCAGGTACTGCAGCTGCTGCAGTCGGGCCCGCGCACGTCCGGTGAACTGGCGAAACTCACCGGTCTGACCACCGCGTCCATGACCGGTCTGATCGATCGGCTCGAGAAGGCGGGATTCGTCACGCGCGTCCGCGATCTCACCGATCGGCGGCGTGTGCTGGTCCACCTCGACGATGCCCGCGCCCGCGCCGACATCGCCCCCCTCTACGGGCCTCTGCTCGGTACCTGGCGGCGCGCTCTGTCCGCCTACACGGTCGAGGAACTCACTGTGATCACCGACTTCCTCGCCCGCGTCGAGCAAGGCTTCGACAAAGAACTCGGCCCGCAGGCAAACTGAGCGGGTATCGCGGGTTCGGTGACCAGCGAACGGCTCAACGGCCTGGGGCGCGGCGGTATTCGAGGGTGAAGTCGCGGGCCCACGTGGTGCCGTCGTCGTGGGAGTCCTCCCACTCGCCGGTGATGGTATTGCCGTCGGCGCTGACGCGGCCTCGGAAGCGTTGGGTGAATTGTGTTGTGGTGCGCCACATGTGCCAGTCGCCGTCGGTGAAGGTCATCCGGTAGACGCGAGAGGATCCGCGTGAGTCGCAGTAGAGGACGGTGTACTCGGGCTCGGCTTGATCACGTCCGACGATCCACGTCGCCGCATCCTCGTCGCCGAATTGCCGCATGACCAGGGCGGTGTTGTCCAGCCATTCGGCTACGACCCGGCCCTGGGCCCGGGATTGGGGAGTGGGCAGGAACGTGGTGTTGGACAGTTCAATGATCCATTCCCCTTCCAGGACAGCGAGATCGGCCAACGTGGGGTTGGGTTTGCCGTGGTTGTGTTTGCCGACGGTGTTCATTGCGCAGTCTCCTCGGTGTCGGGTTGGACGGTCGCGTGGGTGGCGTGCCAGCCGAGCGCGGCGAAACAGGCGAGAACCTCGGTCACCATGACGCGCTCGGTGATGCCGGCGACACCGTGCTCGGCGGCGTCGGGGGTCGGGCGGAAGGTGAGGAGGAACAACACCACCAGCAGCAGGGTGATCGGTCCCGCGTAGCGCAGGCGGCGGCCGAATCGTCGCCACCCCGGCGCCTCGCGCAGATAGCCGCCGGCGACCGGGAACGCGACAACGGGGACGACCAGTCCGATCACAAATCCGAGCAGGTGCGGGATCGGCTGAGCGAGGGTGAATATTCCGTCGATGATCATGCCGCAGCCGGTCGCGCACAGCAGCACGATCGACCAGCGCCGCCGGCGGTGTGGGGCGTGGTCGACCCCGGCGAATGCCGCGGGTACCCCGATGATCAGGAGCGCGCCCGCGACGATGAAGGCGGTGTTCATTGCGGGGGCGGTCGCGCCGATACCGAGACCGCTGATCGGCTGGCTGAGCGCGGAGTAATGGTGGAACTCGTGGCCGAAGAGGGTGTAGCCCGGACTGAGGAAACCCAGCACCAGCCAGAGGGCGGTGAAGCCGACCGGCGCGACAACCAGCGCCCAGGGCAGCAACCGCGACCAGGCGGCCGGCGGGACGGGCGGGGTGGAGATTGCGAGCTCGCGCCCGGCGCTGGATTCGGGCATGGATCAGCTCCTCGATCAGTGCGGTGATTCGTCGCGGTCGGCATGATGGGCGGCCCAGCCGGGCCCCCAGCCGGTCTCCGGATCGGTGATGTCGGTGATGAAGCGCGCCACGAACGCCAATTCGGCCTCGAGAACGGCCAGCCGGTAGGTCTCCTCCACCTGGAACAGCGGATGCATCCCCCGCGCCAGGCATGCCTCGACCGACTGCGAGATGCCGACGCGTTGCTGCTCGAGCCCGGTCTGGCGCTGCCGCAGCAACGCCACCACCTCATCCGGATGCAACGCCCCGATCAGCGACAATGCGGCCACGAACTGCGGGTACTCGTGCACGGGCTGCCCGATCAGCTCCCGCAGCCAGTCCAACATCTCGCCACGCCCGGCATCGGTGAGCGCATAGACGGTGCGCTCGGGACGCTGCGTGTCGCGAATCGTCGCCGTCGCCTCGATCAGCCCGGCCTTGACCAGCTGGTTGACCACCATGTACAGCGAGCCCCGGTTGTACTTGATGCTCCGCGCATGATCGCGAGCAACCAGCAACTCCCCGATCTCATACGGATGCATCGGGCGCTCGGTCAGATAGCTCAGCACCGCCAACCCCAACAGATTCCGCACCGGACGTACCGCCAACCCGACCCCCTATAGTTGACACCAACTATACGGGCGCAAATAGTCAGGATCAACTATATTCCACCAGCAGTCGCAGGCCGTCGATCGCCCTGCTGACCGGACGCCGCTGGATGGTCATGCGCGACGCGCGGGAGGCCGGCGAGAGCTGGGCCGCCATCGGCGGCGCGCTCGACATGAGCAAGCAGGGCGCGCTCGACGGGTACAAGCGCAAGATCGCCGACCAGCAGAAGTACGTCGGCAAGTTCCACGACACCGACCAGGCCCGGGCAGCAGCCACTGACGACGCCACAGGCCACCACTGATCGTTTTCCGAACACTCGAGCGACGTGGCGGACGGGGTGGAGCCGGTAACGACCTCGTCATCGGTCGGCCACGATCGGGCAGCGGCCGGTTGAGAAGGCCGAGCTGTTGGTGTGCGCTGTGATGGTCCGACCTCATCGGTTGACCCCCGGTCGACCACCAGAGCGTCTCGGCGAACCCGGATACCGAGGGGACTGCGGTCGAATCGACCCTCGACCTGCAGGGCTTCTCCGCGGCTGCCGGTTCGGACAGTTGCCTCTCTTGTCATGGGGGTCCATGCCGGAGGTTGTGTTGGCCCAATGCAATCGAGCAGAAGGGTGGTGACAGCTATGACACGAGAACCCATCAATGAAGACGCCGCCGATATCGAGGCGTCGGCGTTCGGGTTGATCGACACCGACGGAGACGGACTGATCTCGGCCACCGACATCGCCGCCGCGGTACACGGCATTGGCCTGGAGATCCGCGATGAAGACGCAGCCGCGATCGTGGCCGCCGCAGACACCGACGGGGACGGGTTGATCTCGGAGTCGGAGTTCGATGCGGTGCGAGCACGGCAAGCGCTGCTCGAGGGCGTTGCTTCTGTCGAAGATGCTTTCGCCGCCTTCGATGCCGATGGCGACGGCTTCATCTCGGTCGGCGAGGTGGAAAAGGCCGCCGTGTCCATCGGTCTCGATCCCGCCGATGCGTCGGCTCTGATCGAATCCTTCGACAGCGACGGGGACGGCAAGCTCTCCTTTGAGGATTTCTCCGCGCTTTTCGGCTGAGGCTGACCTGCACGAATCCCCGGGGGCGAGCCCTGGTGGGCTATCGGAGGCCGTGGACGTCGGGCCAGGCTCGCAGCGGGTCGCGGGAGTACCAGTGCCCGTCCCATTCCCGGCCCGCATCGCAGGCGGCGTGAAAGTCCTCGTCGTCGGGCAGCTCGGGAAAGTACGCGCTCACCACCGGCCGGTCGCTGTGGAAGCGGCGAGCGCGTTCCACACACCGTGCGGCTTGCTCGGCCTGATAGGCCCGCTTGAGGGTGCGCTGCTCATCGCCGTGGCCGTCGTCGAGGGGATAGTGCAGCTGGTAGTAGAAGCGCGCGATCTCGGGGTCGCGGTCATAGACCCAGTGGATCCACGCCGGGACCGCCGGCGTCGACAGTATCCGTTCAGCAAACCCGCGGTGTGGCGTCAGACCACCCGGCTGCTGTCGCGCGGCCTCTCGGGCCCCGGCGACTGCGGCACGGTCCATGGTTGCCTGCTTGCGTCTCCTCCATTTCATAGCGAACGACTATAGGCAGCCATTGCGTGCTCGAAGCTGTGCGACACTATTGCGACAAAACCACCAGCGGCCCCGAAACCCCATCGCGATCGCCGCCGCCTGGACGCCGATACGCTGGGCGGCCCCGAGTCGAGACCGGTGCTCGGGCCCGTTTCGATTCCCCGCCAATCCAGGTGGCAGCAAACTTTCCGCGTACGCTTGTGCTGGATCGATGACGAACGGAGACGTTGCTGTTCGGGGAGTAACCAACCGGCAAGAGGAGAAAGGGTATGGATCAGCAGCAGTTCATCGCCACCCGGCGGGAGTTCGACGAGATCGATACCGACGGCGACGGTTTCATCACCTTCGACGACGCGCTCATCTGGGGTGCGGCCCAGGACCCGCACGTGCGCGACATCGTCGGGCGCCGCATCAAGCAAGACCACATCTGGAGCGAGGGGCAGGTCTCCTTCGTGGAGTTCCTGCGCTACAAGCAACTGACCGACCACTGACAGCCCGCGTGTGTAACGCCCCGCGGCTGCCGTGAGGGTTGTGGGCCACATCCGGGACGGGGTCTAGCGTGGATTGGCATGGCGAGCAGGGACATTGTGGTCACGGTGAGCGAGGACGACTGGCTCACGCTCAACGATGCCGCCGAATGCGCGGGAATGAGCGTGGAGGCCTACCTGTCGTGAGGAGCGCGGCTGTTCGTATTGCAGGACCGTCCCGGCGCGAGGCACGACAGCCGCACCGGTGGTCCGAGGACGGTACGACGCGCGTCCGGGGCCGCCGAGGAATCGGAGACGGCCGCGTGGACGGAAAGCTTCGCGCAGCGGCTGTCCGATCGCGCCGACCGGCATCCCCCCGACACCGAGGTGTGGCTGTAGCGGCGGGAGGTTTGTGTCGCGGCGTGGCGGGGGACCGTGAGATGTGCTGCACACCCCGCCCGGTTCTGCCTCCCATCCCGTAGGCCGGGCGGGGCCACGTGTGCGAGGGTCCGGGCGCGGTCAACCTTGGTGCGTTGACTTGCCCATCCGGAGTGTCGCCGGTTGGCGAAGTCGCGAGCCGCGAGCAGGGCGCAGAGGCCGACCACGCCGAAGAAGGTGACCACCGTCATGTGGACGAGGGTCGATGCGTCGATGTCGAGACTGTCCGACAGCGCCTTGCGGAATGCAGGGGGCAGTCAGGGCATCGATCTCGCCACCGACGGTGCAGACGACGAGGAATCGCACCCCACATGCACTACCGCGACCGGACCTTTTTCCCCTCCGATGTGGTCAGCGGGGTATGCGTTCGTGCAGGGTCAGCAGGATGTGATCGAACGCCGACACCGTGGCGGGCTCGGCCGGTGGCACGGTGGGCAGCTCGTGCAGCAGTTGCTCGGCCAGGGCGCGGAGCTTGGTGTTGGTTTCCTGGGACCGCCACACCAGCAGCTTGAAGGCCTGCTCGATCGCCGCCCGTGCTTCCATCATCTCCGGTAGCTGCTCGACGATGGCGTCGTGCTCGGCGCGGATGAGGGTGTCGGCCAGGTCGACGTAGAAGCCTGCGGTGCCGACCGCGCGCCCCTGGTCGAGGATGCGGTCGGCGACCACCATCACCTGATGCTCGACACCGCGGGTGTCGATGAACCGGTGACGGCTCGAGAACGGCTCACCCAACTCCACCGAGCGGGCGATCGTCTCGGCGACCTTGTCGCGGTCGTCGGGATGTTTGTGTGCCAGAAGCATTTCAGTGGTCGGCTCGACCTCGCCGGGGGTGTAGCCGTGCATGCGATACAGCTCCGGCGACCACTCCCAGCGGCCAGCGGCGAACCAGAACCGGAAACTGCCCGTCCGCGGCCCCGGATACGTCCCCGCAGCCCACACCAGCGATTCCGCAGGCAGCTCGGCATCAGGACCCATGACCGGATTATCGCGCCGGGATGCTGATGCGCTCCACGGGAATCGGCTCGGACGTAGCCTGCCGTTGACCTTGAACGCCTACCCTGGCCCACGTCGGCCCCCTCTGCGGTGGCGTAGACCCCTCGGCATTGCCCTGGGCCTTCGTGGCATTCTCGCGCGTGGTCGACCTCGGCGTACACCGCCGCCGCGAGTTGAGAATCCAGCCCGCCCGGTGAGACCGGCGTCGGGCAGGGATTCGGAGGTGCGCCATGACAGCAACCCCACACGAACCACGCAGTGACAGACCCGCTCGCCGGCCGGGAAAACGGGCTACGACCCCGCCCGCCATCACCAGCGATTCCGATGACGATGTGCCCATGGTGCACTGGCCCGAGCCGAGTCGGCTCGAATCGTGGTGGCACGCCGTCATGCACCCCGGCGCCGAGCCACCCACGCCCACATAACCAGCACCGGCTCGATCGGCGCGGACAGTACGACCAGGGGGTGCTGGATTCCAGAGCATCACGATGATGCGACCGCCCGGTTTCTTCTGGGGGTAGCGTTCTGCGTATGGTGCGCCTTCCGGCGCCGATGCTCGCCACGCCAGGGCCCGCTCCCGCCGACGACGACACCCGGTACGCCTACGAATGGACCTACAACGGAATCCGCTGCCTGGCATGGATTTCCGACGGCGTGTGCCACATGATCAGCCGCAACGGCAACTCCCTCAACGCGGCCTTCCCCTAGATCTCGGACGCCTTGGTGTCGCTGGCGGCGGGGCGGGAGATGACCCTCGACGGTGAACTCGTGGCTCCGGACCGCGACGGGGTGCCGCGGTTCTCCCGCATCGGGCGCCGCCTGGGCGTGACGCGGCCGAGCCCGGCGCTGGTGCGGGCGGTGCCGGTGTGCCTGTATGTGTTCGATCTGCTCGGTTTCGGCGGCCGTGACCTGCGAGTGGTCCTGTTCCCGCATCTGGATGGGCTGAGGATCGACGGGTGGACGCGATAGGGATCGGGGTGCGAATCGACGCGAGGACGGGTGGCGAACCAGCCGCGTGCCCAGGGTGCGGCACGTTGTCTGGCCGAGTCCACAGTCGCTACGGACGCCGATTGTCTGATACCGCGATCACCTGCAGGGCGGTGGTGATCCGGTTGCGGGTAAGGCGGTTGTTCTGCGACAACTGCGACTGTGGGAGAAGGACTTTCGCTGAACAGGTGCCACTGCTGGCGGCGCGGCATGCCCGGCGCACCGCGATCTTGCAACGCCTGCTGTGTGCGGTCGCGCTGGCCTTGGGTGGTCGTCCGGGCGCCCGGGTGACACGGCACCTGGCAGCCACGGCCAGCCGGATGACGCTGCTGCGGCAGATCCGGGCGCTGCCCGATCCGGATCGGGGGGCCCCGCGTGTGATCGGCGTCGACGACTTCGCCCTGCGTCGCGGGCACCTTCGGAAGCGAATCCTGTTGAGCGACTGAGCAACCCGGACCAACCGAATCGCTGAGTAGGCCCGGGGCGCGGTGGCGGGATTGCTCCTGCTCCGTTTCCCTGGACCTCTCGCCGAACCCGCCGTGCGCCTCTCGACGCAACGGCTCTCCACGGTTTCTGCCGTCAGGCTGTTTGAAGGGTCGCCCATCGGTTCGGGATCTTGTTGCCGCGCCAGCGATAACGACTGACTGTCACGCTGTTCAGGTCGAACAACTCGGTCCCGTCCGCCGCCGCGATTGGTCGCCACCGCCCAACAGGTGTGACGAACCGGGTACGGCCGCTTCACCGATCGACGCGCGCCCAGGCGGGGGTGCTACACGTCGATGTATTTCCACGGCTGCCGCAGTGCCTCGCCCATCCCGATCCTGTGGGCATTCGGGGTGATCGTGGGTGGTGTGGCATTGCTGCTGGTCGTGCTGACCCTCACCCACATGGGATCCGCCGCCCGGCCGGCCGACACGACGGTGGTCACCTCGACCGGCGTGCCCGCACAGCCGACTACCCCGCCGCAGCCGTGCTTTCCGTTCCAGACGTCCTGCTGATTTCTAGAGATAGCCTGGCGCTCATGGGTTTTACGCTCTTCAACACCGACACCGATGCTCACCGTGGTCTGGTGTTCGAGGACGAAGCTCGCTTCTGGTTCGAGCCCGGCGGCCTCCTGCTCGTACAGAGCCAGCTCGGTGTCCGCTACTACTCGCCCGGCCAATGGCAGGAAGTCCACTACCGCGACCACCCCGCCGGTTCACGCCCAGATCTTCCCGGCGAGTAGCCCCAGCACACTGTGTCGGCGGGCGTCCCTATCGTGGGGCCTATGACCGATATCGCGCCGCTGGCTTCCGCTGCCCGGGCGGTGTTCGGCGATCCGGGCGTGCACGCGGTCGTCCGGCGTGGGCGCACCGTGCACGCGGTCAGCCTCGGCCAGTGGGTCGAGGGCGAGGAAGTCCCAGAGTCGTTGTGCCACACCGGCGTCGCGGGCTGGTCCCCGACCGTGCTGGAACCGGCGCGGGCGGAAGTCACCTGCGCCCGATGCCGGCGCACCCTCCACCTCGCGGCAACTTCCGCTGTTCGGCAACGACCCCAACTACGGGTAGCCCGACTGTCCATACCTGCCCATACACGGGTACACACGGGTGTGGGCAGGTGGTCTACTCGTTCGAGGGGTAAACGCAGCCAGGCCCGCACACCGGCGTCCGGATCGGCCGGGGTCGCCTCGGCCGGCAGCCGCCGATACGTGGACCGGTGGAGCCCAACAACCTTGCACGCCAACCGTTCCGACATGCTCTTGACGTCTTTGAGCATGTCGACGGCGCGGCGCTTGGCCGCTGGGCTCAGAATTATCCCGTCGCGATCTCCCGTAGCGCGTCCTTCTCCAGCTCGGCATCGGCCAAAAGCCGCTCGAGCCGGGCGTTCTGCTCGCGCAGCTCCTCGAGTTCTTTCGCTGCGTCGGTGTCCACACCGCCGTACTGGCGGCGCCAGTTGTACATCGTCGCAGCCGAGATCCCCAGCTTCGCGGCGATCTCCTCCCCGGACATACCCGCCGTCGCCAACTCGTCGGCGCGGCGCAGCTTCCGCACGATCCCCTCCGCGGAATGCCGCTTACGTCCAGCCATGATCCCTATCGTCCCTTCCAGCCCCGACCAGGGCCAACAGGACTCCAATATCGAGTGGGCTCCATCATTGGGGACAGGCCACGTGTGAGGCGGTGGTGCTGTGGATCGGCTGTAACGCAACCCTATTCATCGTTGTGAAAGCGCGACTGGATGATCTTGCCCTGGGTAGGGTATAGCCGTCCACAGTCGAGGATGGGGGTAGGTCGATGACGGCGGCGATGCGACAGCGGGCGCGGATTGTCGAGTACTACAAGCGCAGCCGGTTCGACTACTGGTTCGTATGGATGCGAGGCCGTAACCGGTCCATGCACTATGGCTACTGGGATGCCACGACCCGGAACCATTCACAGTCGTTATCTGACATGAATCGTGAGCTCGCGGCATTCGCGGGAGTGCGTGATGGGATGCGTATTCTGGACGCTGGCTGCGGAATCGGCGGGTCCGCGCTGTGGTTGGCCGAGAACTTCGATGTCCAGGTCGTCGGTATCACACTCAGTCCACAGCAGGCTGCGACCGCGCAGCGGCTGGCGCGAAGGCGAAAACTGCAGCATTGTATCGAATTTCATGTCGCCGACTACTGCGATACGGGATTCGAATCGGAATCGTTCGATCTGGTGTGGGCGCAGGAGAGCCTGTGCTATGCGCAACCCAAAGCAGCATTCCTGCGCGAGGCGTATCGCCTGCTGCGGTCCGGCGGCCGGATCGCGATAGAGGACGGCTTCCGGACCGCGCGCGATCTGTCCGCCGAAGGCGAAGCGTTGCTATTGGACTGGCTGGACTGCTGGGCCATCGAGGATATCGACACCGTTGCCGAGTTCGCGGCGCAGGCGGACGTGGTGGGCTTCATGGATTTCGCGCATCGCGATGTCTCGGCGCACGGTATGACCTCGGCACACCGGCTAGCGCGCGCGTTTACGGTCTTCGGCATTCCGGCGTGGATTGCCTACCGGTTGCGGATGCGTTCGCACATCGCTCACCGCAATTTTCTCGGCGCGCGACTGCAGTGGCTGGCGTTCGCCAGGCGGCTGTGGGAGTTGGGTCTGGTTACCGCGCGGAAGCCGTAGGTCCGGCCGTGCCGGCTCGGAGTGCCTCCGCCATCAGTCCTGCGAAGAACCGGCTCAAAGCCTTGTCCGATACAGGGTTCCAGTCGGGGGCAAGTTCCTTCATGTACCGCTCGAGGTACATCACCTGTTTGCCGGCCAGGGCCAGATTGCGTGGGATGGTCATGCCATGTGTGTCTGCGAGGGTGCGGATCTGTCGGCCGACGTCGCCGAGGCGGAGGTCACCCACGGGGGCGTCGGCGTAGACCGCTACGGCGCGCAGTTCGGCGGCCAACTCTTCGACAGGGATGCGCGGGCTCAGCACGCCCAGGGCTACCAAAGCCTCTGTGGCCGTGACGAAGTCGCCGAAGAGAAGTAGTGCCGCGATGCAGCGCTTGAGCTCATGCCGTACTTCGTCGTCGAGTTCGCCGACGATACCGAAGTCCACGAGCACGACCCAGCCGTCGCGATCGATCATGATGTTCCCAGCGTGCAGATCTCCATGGAAAAAGCCTCGTTTCAGGGCGGTGTGGAACAACGCGAGGGCGAGCCCACTCATGATCTCCTTCCCTCGAGTGCTCACAGTTTCACCGGACGCGTCGTCGGTGATCGAGAGCCCATCTATGTACTCCATGGTCAGCACCGAAGGTGTGCACCACTGGGGGAATACCTCGGGCACACGCACTTTGCCCTGGAATCCGGAAGCGGTGAGGTCCTCGGCGCAGCGTCGCATGGCGTGCGCCTCGGCCCGGAAATCGAGTTCGCGCACAGTCAGGTCGGCGAACTCGTCGACTACACCTCGTAATCCCCACGCGCGACCTGCCGGAGTGCGGTCAAGTAGAGCGCCCGCGGTGCGCAGCAGTCCGACGTCGATGTGAAGGTGGTGCTCCACGTCCGGTCGTTTGATCTTGACCGCCACCTCCCGTCCATTCCGGGTGAGTGCTCGGTGTACCTGGGCGATGGAGCCGGACGCGATCGGTACTTCGTCGAATCGGTCGAATGCGTCGGCGAATCCGGTCTCGGCCAGCACACGGCGGATCTCCTGACCGCCGACCGACGGCACTCGGTCGAGCAGCGGCGAGAAACGGCGCGAGATGTCCTCGCCGAATACGCTGGGTGTGGAGGCGATGAGTTGCCCAAACTTCACATAGACCGGCCCGAGCATGATGAATGCGCCGGGCAGCTCGGCGGAGACTTGGGATCGGCCGCTCCGCGCTCGCAGTACTGCCGCCCGCGCCAGGACTGGTGTGAGCACCGCGCCGACGCGCGCGAGCCGGGTGAAACCGCGTGCGGCTGTACCGAATCGGTGGATCACGGTGGTCATGACGTCCTCTCGATCAGCGATTCGCCAGGGCTTCGACCACGGTTGCGCGCCCAGCCGCCAACGCCGGAACGAATGCCCCGCACAGACAGATCGCCACTGCGCCCGCCGCTACCAGTGCCGCGAGGGGGGAGACGGTGAAAGGCACCGGGAATCCGGTGACGATGCCGAGTATCTTGCAGCTCAGATATTGCAGGGCGATGCCCGACGCAAAGCCGATGGCTCCGCCGACTGCCCCGACGGCCAAACCCTCGACGAGGATCATGAAGGTGGTTTGGCGGCGTAACGCCCCGATCGCCCGTAACACGCCGATCTGCTGGCGTCGTTCCATCACGGACAGTGTGAAGGTGTTGAGCAGGCCGATGGCGGCTACGGCGGCGATGATCCACTCCAGCGCGACCGCGATGATTCCGGCCTGGCCGATGGCCGAGGTCGTGCCTCTCACCGCCTCATCGCCGCTGTAGACGTACATGTCCCGGGGCAGTACGGCTTGCAATTGCTTCATGACGGTGGCGCGGTCCGCGCCTTGGCGGATAGAGACTTCGTAATAGGTGGCACCGGGACGGTCGTACCAGGACTGCAGCTGTGGCAGGCTCATCGCGGCCGTGCCGCCCGCGACGCTGATCGTCGAGATCACCTGGAGGACATCGACCTTGTGCGTGCCCGATGGCGTGGTGAGGGTGATTTCGGACCCCTCGTTCCAGCCGCGTGCGCGGGCGAGCTGTTCGGAGATCACGATGCCGTCCCCGGCGAGTATCCGCTGGCGCGTCTGCTCGGACATGGCCGCGAGCGTGACCGCGTGGCTGCCTGGCATGAGGCCCTGCACGGTCACCTGACTGCCGCCGAAGTCCGCATAGGTCCATTGGCCGGGTATGACGGTCACCGCGTCCGGTACCTTGCCGATCGCCTCGACCGCCGCTGGATCGATGAGGTCGCCGGCTGGCAGCACATCGGCGGGGGTGCGGGTGACATAGATATCGGTGTCGGCCAATGAGGCATAGGAGCGGGTCGCGGAATTCGCCATGGCGGTCAACGCTCCCGACACGCCGACGGCTACGGTGATGGTGACAACGATGGTGGCGACATTGGTCCATGTGCGGCGGGGTACCCGGGTGAGGGTGGATGCGGCCAGCAGGCCGACGGCCCCGAACGGGGTGGTGATGCGCGCGCACCACGCCACCAGAGGTCCTGTTGCCGCGAACATGACCGCGAGCACTCCCAGCGGAAGCGTGGCAGCGGCCACGAGCACGGCTTGCCCGTGCGCGAAGGAGACGACCGCCGCGGTGATGGCCAGGAACACGACACCGATTGCGCCGATCGTCCGGCTCAGCCGTGAGTTGGTCTGCCCGGCGGTGATCGAATCGCTGAGCGCGCCGACCGGTGACATGCGATAGATCTGCAACCCGGCGCCCGCCGCAGCGGCGAGACAGCACAGCAGAGCCGCGATCAGCGCCAACAGTGGGACATACCAGGCGATGCTGTACTGGATCGAGGCGCTGATGGACTGAACGGCGAAAGCCGGCAAGTAGCCAATGGTCGTCCGGCCGACCAGAATGCCCAGTGCGATGCCGAACCCGCCGCCGACCAGCCCCCACAATGCCGCTTCGGCGAGTAGATGCGCGTACAGCAGTGTCGGATTCGCACCGATCGCGCGCAGGACCGACAGCAGCCGGCTGCGCTGTCCGACGGACATGTGCATGGTGTTGAACATCAGGAAGATCGCCACGACGAATGCCACCAGGACCACCATCAGTGACGAGGTGCTGATCAGGCTGGTGGACCCGGCTGCTGCCGCGACCTCGTAGTCCGGACTCGACACCAGATATCGGTCGGCGACCAGGTTTCGCAGAGTGCGTTGGACGGCGTCGTGATCGGCCCCAGCGGTGAGCACGACCTGCACTCCGCTCACTTTGTCGGCGGCTCCGATGAGCTTCTGTGCAGTCGGCAGTTGGGCCAGCAGGAACTTGCCGGCGTCGAGGCCGTCGTTGTGCACGATGCCGACGACTTCGATATCGGTGCCGCCCACCGTTATTCGATCGCCGGCGGCGAGTTCGGTGGCCGAGCCGGCCAGCACGGCCTTCGGGTTGCTCAGGAACTGTGGGTACGCGGCGACGGGAAGGATCGAGTCTGTCAGACGTGAACCGAGCGCGGTGATCGACGCATTCGAACCGAGCAGCAGGGCCGAGGAGGTGCTCCCGTTCCGGTCGAATTTCACTGGCCGCTGCAGTATGGGCACGGCCGCCGACACGCCGGGTATGCGCGCGATATCGGTGGAGATCGATTGCTCGACACCGATATCGGTGGTGGCGTGCACGGTGAAGGCGGCGCGCCCGGCGATGGCGCTCGACAGCTGCGCCACGGAAGTCGTGATCGAGCCGTAGGTGCTGAGCACCGCGACCAGCAGTGTGGTCGAGACGGTGACGATGCCGACCAGGATTATTGTGCGGGTCCAGTGAGTGAGACTGTCGCGCAGGGCCAAGAGGTGGAATCGCAGGATCGGCGAGGGCAGTAGCGTCACGGGCGCGTCTCCGCCACCTCATCCTGCTGAATCTGCCCGTCGAGCAGGCTGATTCGCCGTGTGGCGGCCTGCGCTGCGCGAGGATCATGGGTGGCCATGATCACCGCCCGGCCTGGATCAGTGGCGATTTCGCGTAGCAGCGCGACGACATCGCGGCCGGAATGGGAGTCCAGATTGCCGGTGGGCTCGTCGGCGATGACCAGCGGCGGGTCCATCGACAGCGCTCGTGCCACAGCTACGCGTTGAATCTGCCCGCCGGACAGCTCGGCCGGGCGGTGCGCGACTCGGGCCGCGAGACCGACCCGCTCCAAGAGGGCCACGGCGTCGGTACGCGCCTGCGCGTACGAGCCGCCATCCAGCAGGCGTGGCACCGCAACGTTTTCCCACGCGGACAAGGTGGGAATGAGGTTGAACGCTTGGAAGACGAATCCGATGCTGCGCCTGCGGAACAGTGCTTGTTCCTTGTCACGCAGCCGTTGCACGGGGCGACCCTGGAACAGGACTTCGCCCGAGGTCGGACGGTCGAGCGCCCCGACAATATTGAGCAAGCTGGTTTTTCCCGAGCCCGAGGGGGCTTCGATCGTCACCATCTCACCCGCGGTGACGATGAGCGTCACATCGGTGAGCGCGGGTATCTCCTGAGTGCCCAGTTGATATGTCTTATGGATGGAGCGTAGTTCCAATAGGGGAGCATTCATTGGATCCTCCTTTCGCGCGGGGACGGTGTGGGAGTTCGCGATGTTGCTCAGCTGAACGGCGGCCGGGAATCCAGGCGTATCGACGCTCGTCCACCTGCCCGCCATAGCCGTGCCACCACATCGCGGTCCTCGTCGGTGACCAGATTGCCCATGAGTCGCAGCATGACGTCTACCATCCGCTGGAAGTGGATCGTGGGTCGCCCGGCGTGCCACACGCCAGGCGCGGTCGCGATCCCCGCGACCCGGCGTGCCAGCGAGAACGCCAGGCCGTACCGAGCGCGCAGGATCGCGGGCCAGGTATCGGTGAGGTCCGGTTCGTCGAGCAGCTCGGCGGCCAGTCGTCCGCTTTCAAGACCGTAGTCGATGCCTTCGCCGTCGAGTGGGTTCACACATCCGGCGGCGTCGCCGATCAGCGCCCAATTACGTCCGGCTATGCCGGATACGGCCCCGCCCATGGGAATCAACGCAGAGGTGAGTGCCCGCACGCCACCGTCGAAATCCCATTCCGGGCGTAAGTCTTCAGCGTAGCGTTCCAGCAGCGGCCGAAGGGCCATACGGGAGGGGCGCTTCGCGGTGGCCAGCGAGCCCACTCCCACGTTCACCTCGCCGGTGCCGAGCGGGAAGACCCAGCCGTAGCCGGGCAACAGGCTGCGATTCTGATCGCGCATCTCGAATTGGACAGTGATCCAAGGGTCTTCGCTGCGCGGCGTTTTCATGTAGGCGCGGGCCGCGACGCCGTAAACAGTCGTACGATGCCAGACGCGCCCGAGCCGCCTGCCCAGAGGTGAGCGCACACCATCCGCGACGATCAGCGTGCGGCACCCGATTCGGCGTGGCCCGTCATCGGTGTCGAACGTGACAGAGGTGACGCGACCCTCGTCGATGGTGGCGTCGACCGCTGGCGTGCCCTCGATCATCTCGGCTCCTGACGCTACGGCGGCGAGGCGCACGCGGTTGTCGAGTTCAGTGCGGGGCACGGCGCTC
Organism: Nocardia sp. NPDC059228; assembly: GCF_042754245.1. NCBI lineage: Bacteria > Bacillati > Actinomycetota > Actinomycetes > Mycobacteriales > Nocardiaceae > Nocardia > Nocardia sp. NPDC059228. The sequence goes on from NZ_JBHZAL010000046.1 coordinate 34,115, forward strand.
CCGAAGGCCGGGTACACCCCGGACGGCCAGGGAGCGAGCCTTTCCCGTCCGAACCCGCGGATGCGCACGCCCTTGTTGAGGGTGCGCGATCGTAGCCAATCACCGAGTCCGAGTCGATCGAGTTCTGCTATGGCTCGAGGAGTCAGACCGTCGCCACAAGCCTTGTCGCGCGGGAAGCGTGCCGCGTCGGCCAGTATCACCGACCGGCCTTGCCGCGCTGCCCAGGCGGCCGCCGAGGCTCCCGCCGGTCCCGCGCCGACTACGAGAACCTCTGTGTTACTGGCCATTTCGCCCTCCCCTGAAACAACGACACCCCTGCGCCGAGATCAGCCGATCGCGCCGTGTCACACATCCTGGCAGAGATCGCGATTGATTTGTTCTGGATACCAAATGTGCTGTGAGCCACTACCATGATCCTGTATGCGGGACGGGCGGGGACTCATTCAAGCATCTGAAGACCTTTCTCTCGATGACGAAACCAGCGTTGCCGGTGTAGATCTCGGCGATCTGGGCGTCGCGGAAGCCGTGCGTGCAGGCTTGATCGCCGTGGAGCAGGCGCTGGAAACCGAACTGGTGCACGATGATCCGATACTCTCCGAGGTGGCATTGCACCTGATTCGAGCCGGAGGGAAGCGCTTCCGGCCGCTGTTCACTCTGTTGGCGGCGCAATTGGGACCGAATCCGGAGGACCCCCTGGTGGTGGTCTCCGCGGCCGTTGTCGAGCTGGTGCATCTGGCGACCCTCTATCACGACGATGTGATGGACTGCGCGGCCGTCCGGCGTGGTGCTCCGAGCGCGAATGCCCGATGGGACAACCGAATCGCGGTATTCGGCGGTGACTACCTCTTCGCCCGCGCCTCCCGGCTCGGCGCGCGACTGGGTCCGGACGGAGTAGCGGCTATGGCCCGTGTCTTCGGCGAACTGGTGGACGGACAGGCCCGCGAAGCCGCAGGTGCGGCCTCGGATTCCGATCCGATCGGACACTACCTGCGGGTGGTACACGACAAGACCGGCTCGCTCATCGCTACCGCTGCCCGTTACGGCGGCCTGTACTCGGGTGCATCCGCGGAGGACACCGAACGGCTGTACCGGCTCGGCGCGGCTGTGGGCACCGCATTTCAGATTGCGGATGACATCATCGACATCACCTCCGCCGCAGACGAATCCGGGAAGACTCCTGGAACCGATCTGCGTGAGGGAGTGCGCACGCTGCCGGTGCTCTATGCGCTCAGCGCCGACAGTCCCGAACGAGACCGGCTACGTGAACTGCTCGCGGGCCCTGTCGAGTCCGACAGCGACGTCTCGGAAGCGCTGGCGTTGCTGAGCGATTCGGCCGGACTGGAGATGGCCAGACGACGACTGGCCGAATTCGCCGACTCGGCTCGGGCGCAGCTGAGTCGACTGCCAGATTGCCCCGCGAACAAGGCGCTGCGGCGGCTCGTCGACTACACCATCGATCGCGCGGCCTGACTATGTAGCCCGAGAATGGGGGAATTCCATGCGTTCTGGATACGACGTGGTGGTGGTCGGCGCTCGATGCGCGGGATCATTGCTGGCCGGGCTCCTCGCCAAACGCGGGGTGAGCGTGCTGCTCGTGGACCGGGCCGAATTCCCCAGCGACAGTGTGTCCACCCACATCATGCAGCTCAATGGCGCGGCCATCCTCGCACGCCAAGGTCTGACACCTCAGCTGCGAGCCGCCGCGCCGGCGCTGCGCGGAATGAACGTCAGTATCAATGGGATCGACCTATCGTGCGACTTCCCGCTGCGGCCGGGGGATGGTCCGGGTGCGTTCTGCATCCGTCGTGACCTGCTCGACGAGGTGCTGCTGCGCTATGCCCAGGCCGCGGGCGCGGACATCGAACTCGGCACCGCGGTGCAGGAATTGACCACCACAGGGCGCGTCGTGACCGGGGTATCCATCACCACTCCGGATGGGGCGACCCGATCGGTGCGCGCGTCGCTGGTGGTCGGCGCGGACGGCCGCAATTCCACGGTGGCACGCGCTGTGGGCGCGCGCCGATACAACACCGTGACCGGCGACCGGTTCGTGGTGTGGGCATATGTGCCCAACACAGAACTGCCGCCCGAGGACCGGATCTCGTTCATACGCAACGGCGAAGACATCATTCTCAAGGCGCCGTCGAACGGCGAGTGCCACATGGCGGCCATCAATCCACCGCTCGAGATGCTGCCCGAGGCCAAACGCGACCCGCATAAGCTGCTGTACACCACCTTGCGGGCCGCTCCGCAGACGATTCCCGACGCGGACGCTCTGGACCGGTATCGGCCGCGGGTGCGGATGGTCGGCCGTTCCACCTCGTATTTCCGAGAGGCTGCCGGGCCCGGCTGGGTGCTGGTCGGCGATGCCTCCATGTACAAGGATCCGTGCACCGGACAGGGCATGTCCGACGCCTTCCGACACGCGGAGCAGCTCTGCGAGAGTATTACCCGCGGCTTCGTCTCCGGCGCGCTCGATCGGGAACTACGCCGCTGGTGGATTCGGCGCGACCGCGATGAGTCCCGCACCTACGGGTTCATGAGCTATCAGGGCCGCACCGGCGATGTAACGCCGTTCGAACGGTTGTTGCTCGAGCGGCTGTCCCGTAATGCCAGGAAACGCGAGGCGTTCGCGAACGTGTTCGCTCACCGAGCGGTTCCGGTCTATCAATTCACGCTGCGGGCCGGGCTGACGCTGTGCGCTGCCTCGATGGCCGACCCGAAACAGGCCATCCCGCTTTCCGCGGACGCCGCCCGGTTGTCGTTGAACGAGATGCAGTGGTGGTTCCGATTGCAGGCCTCGGCCGTGATGCGCCCACGACTGCAGACGTCGGCGAACGCATGATGACCCCGGCGCTGTGGCGCGAACTGGACGACGCCATCAACAGACTGGAAGCACTGCTGCCGGGACAGGATCCGGACCGAAAATGCGTTGGTCACTGGACAGTTCACGACACTGCCGCACATCTGCTCGACGGCCTGCGGCTGCACGCCGATATTCTGCGCGGTACTCCGTCCCCCGTGGATCTGGACGCGCCGGACGACTACGCGACCAAAGGCATCGCTGCCTGCACGGGCATGTCACTGACCGAAATCGGCGCCGAGATCGGCGGCAGTTGGCGGAGCTTCCGCGACGAAGCCGAATCCCATCCCGAGAACGATGAATTGCCCTGGCACAGTGGCAAGCCCATCGGAGCCCACACCCTGATCGCATTGGCCGTGGCCGAGGTGGTGCTGCATGGCTTCGACATCCACTCCGCCGCCGGCAGCGTCTACCGTCCTTCCGATGCGCTGGCCGCCGCGGTCCTGCTCGCGGTGGTCCCGGTCGCAGCCCTGCTGCAGCCCGAGGCGCAGGTTCCGCGTGTCGAGCTGCGGCTGCGCCGCCACGGTTCGGTATTCCTGCACCGGGCGAACGGCCGACTGATTGTCGGCACTCAGCGGTGGGCGGGTCCACCCGACTGCGTGTTGATCATCGAACCGCTCGCGGCGTTGATGTTCTCCTACGGCCGTTACGGATTGGCACGTGCGATGCTGACCGGCTTGCCGTTGGCCTACGGTCTGCGACCTTGGACGGCCTTGTCGTTGAGGCGGATGCGGCCCACCACATGAGCATCATGTTGATCGCTGCGGATGATCGCCCGCCGCCGGAGCTGGAGTTGGTGGTGGACTACCGGTGCCCGTTCGCATACCTCGCGCACCAGCACTCCGTGCGGTCGACAGGCGAGCAGCTCGGAATCTCGTTCTACAACTTGAATCTCGGTCTCTGCCCTGACCCGGGCCAATTGTTGATCGACCCGCGGCATCATCGAGCACTACTGGCCATGCGCGCGGTGCTGGCGTGCGCCTTGGCGAACCCGGTACTCGCCGAGACTGTCCACGCGGGCATGTTCGATTCCTTTCATCGCGACGGGCGCAGTCTGCACCGTCCGCAGACGATCGAATCCGTCCTGGCGGCATGCGGATTTGATCCGGCCCTGCTGCGAGACAGCAATCTGGCCGCCGAGGTGGACCGTCGGCTGGCCGTGGATTTTCGTCGGCAACTGGACCGCGCGGTCACCGGTGTCCCGGCCTGGTTTCGCCGTGGCCGGCGCATCGAGACCGGCACCGACCTCCCGACGTCCTACGAAAGCAGGTGAGGCTTTTGAAGTTCGGCAGTTTCATCGCGCCGTTCCACAGCACCTCCGAGACAGCGGCCTTCGCGTTCGAACGGGACCTGCGGCTGGTCGAGGCCCTCGATGGGCTCGGCTTCGACGAGGTGTGGTTCGGCGAACATCATTCCGGCGGTAGTGAGATCGTGGGCAGCCCAGAGATCATGATTGCTGCTGCTGCCGCGCGCACGCGGAGTATCCGGCTCGGGACGGGTGTCATATCGCTGCCCTACCACCATCCACTCCTGGTGGCCGACCGTATCGTGCAACTCGACCATCTGACTCGGGGGCGTGCCCTCTTCGGGTTCGGGCCCGGGGCACTGCCCTCCGATGCGCTCATGATGGGAATTGATCCGGCATTCCTGCGGCCTCGGATGACCGAGGCGCTGCCGTACGTATTGGAGTTGATCCGCGGGGGCGGGCCTGTGAGCGCGGAAACCGAGTGGTTCCGGCTGGATTCGGCGCGGCTGCAACTGCATCCCTATACCAGCGGCGGGCCGGAACTGGCGGTCGCTTCGATGCTGTCCCCATCGGGGCCCGCGTTGGCAGGGGAGTTGGGTCTGGGTCTGTTGTCGCTGAGCGTGGCCTCCAAGGCCGGCTCGTCGTTCCTGGCCAACCACTGGAAGGTGTACGAGGCCGAAGCGGGCGCGGCGGGGCGCGCTGCCGACCGCTCCGGATGGCGGTGTGTCGCGCCGATACACATCGGCAGCACGCGTGAGGAGGCACGCCGGGAGGTCGCGTTCGGGTTGGCCGAATGGCTGGACTACTTCCAGCGGGTGGCGGCCCTGCCGGTGGGCCTGAGTGTCGGTGCGGACGAGGACATGATCGACGCGATCAACGAGTCGGGGCTGGGCATGATCGGTGACGTCGCCGATGTCACCGCCTTCCTGGATCGAATTCAGCACAGCTCTGGAGGATTCGGCACGTTTTTGGTGCTCGGTCATGATTGGGCCGATGAGTGGGCGACGCTGCACTCGTACGAATTGCTCGTCCGCAAGGTTGCCCCGGCTTTCGCGGCGACGACCGCGCAGGAGGAGTCCAAGAACGTCCTGGTGGGCAACCGTTCCGCCCTGATCAACGCGGCAGGCGGTGCGGTGACGGCGGCGATCCGGGGCTATCGGGCCAAGGCCGCTCAGCGCAATGGAGGTGCGCCACAGTGAAACACGAATTCCTCTCCGACGAATGGCTGAGCGCGGTGACAGCACTGCACGCTCGTTCCCCTGAGGTGGAGATCCCCGACCAGGTCCGGCAGTTGGCGGTGAACTTCGAGATCACCGGCTGTCGCTGGGGTGTGCGACGGTTGCACCTGGACGGTACGGTCGATCTCCGGCCTGGCACCCTCGACCAGCCTCGGACCGTGGTGACCATGACATACGCCGCGGCACGCGAGTTGTTCGTGAATGCCGACATCGCTGCCGCGCTGGAAGCGTTCATGATCGGCGACATGGATGTGGAGGGCGAGATCGCGCCGCTGGTGGAGATGCAGCAGACGGTGGCGGTGCTGACTGCGAACCAGGCCGCCTTCCACGACCAGATCGTCGCGCTCACCGCGGAACCCGGCGATGACGCCCCGTTGTGAGGTATTGCTTCTGGGCCACGGTTATACCGGCAGGTTGATCCGTGCGGAACTGATCCGCCGCGGAATCGGGGTCGTGACCGCGGACCTCCGATCGGTCGCTGATGACTGTGTCGATGCCGGCGCGACGGAGTCGGTGTCGGCAGCGCTGGGGCGTCATCGCCCGCGCTGGGTGGTGAATGCCACCTCCCGGATGATCGGCACGGCGGTGCCTGTCCTGCGGGCCGCTGTGGCCGCGGGCTGCGGCTATCTCGACGTGAGCGGTGAGCCCTCCTCGATCGCCGCGGTGTACAAGGCATTTCCGACCGCATCGGTTCCGGTGGTGGCGGGCTGCGGATTCGAGTTCGCGGTGGGTGAAACGGTGATGGAGGAAGCCATCCGCGCGAGTTCCGGCTGTCCGGAGACCATCACCGTGGACTATCACATGCGGAACTTCTGGCCCAGCAACGGTTCCGCCCTGTCCGGCCTGACCTTGGCCGATGAACTCGGCGGTGCCGCATTCCTGCCTGTGGCCGGCCGGTACTACCAGGACTGGCCAGGTGGCGAGAGTGTCGTGGCTGCGCGTCGCTACCCCGAGGCGAATGTCGGCATCCGGTTCTCCATCGGGGCCCGTGGCTGGGCTTCCTGTCTTCTGGGCCTGGTTGGCCCCCGTGACACCGATTTTCTCCGGGCGCTTCTCACGCTGCCTCGAATACCTTCCGGCCCACCGAGCTTCATACGTCGGCGCTGTTCGTTCACGATCGAGGCGTTGGCGTCGACGTCTGCCGGATCGGGCGTGGCGGTAGCTGCGGGAACCGATCCCTACGGGTTGACCGCTCGGCTGGTAGCCGATGCTCTGACCTTACCGATCCCACCTGGCGTGCACACTCCCACCCAAGTGGTCGGCCCACACTTGCTCGCGCACGCGTCCGAATTCGGAATCACCTGGCACAGAAGGACGATCACCGATCATGACCACGACGACCCTCACCCGGCGCTGGGGTAGCGCCACTATCACCGAATCCGACGACCCGGCGGAATTCTCCGTACGTGCGCAGGGCTATGTGGGGCTGCGCTTGATTCGCGCCGACTATGCCGCCGCCAAACGATACGCCCGAAACCGCACCGGCCCTTGGACGTATACGGTCGATGTTCGGGCTGTAACCCTGCCGAACCCCCTCAATATCGTCTATCTGTCCCGTCTGCGCCGCCTTCCTCATATCGCCAGGTACCGCGTGATAGCCGCGCCTGGTATGCAATACCGCCTCCTCCGCCTGGCCGCCGTTTTCGTCGGCGCCACCGTGATCACCGACGAGTAGCTCCGTACCCGGATACGCGAGGGCAGTCGTGGTCCGATGCGTCGGGTGGCGGCGCCAAGGGGGCGTTTCCCAGGTGGCCTCGAGGTCACCGCTGTGCACAACGACCTGCGCGACAAGGTGCGTGTCTCCGCAGTCCGCGACTTCGATCCGACCGCGGCAGTCGTCGATTCCCAGACCCTGCGCGCGGCCGAAACCGTCAGCGCCGCCATACGCGGCTGGGACGCGGCCCAAGAAGCTCAACGGGCGCAAACGCCACATCATCGTCGACACCCTCGGGCTGCTGCTGGTCGTCGCGTCACCGCCGCCAGCGTCCAAGACCGACGATGGCGCCCGCACCGCTCTGCAGACGCTGTGGGAACTGTTCTCCGTGATCGTCCTGGTCTAGGCCGACGGCGCGCCTACAGCGGCCACCCGGTCACCTGGGCACGGCACAAACTCCAGATCACACTGGAAATCGTGAAATCGTCCGCCGAAGCAACAACACGACAGGCTTCGTGGTCCTACCACGCCGCTGGCTCGTCGAACGCTCCCTGGCATGGATCTGCCTGCGCCGCAGATGTATTCGCGACTACGAACGCCTGCCAGGCCACTACGAAGCATGGGTGACTTGGTCGATGATCATGCTCATGTCCCGACGCCTCGCCCGCACCCAACCGTGGAAATGAGCAGTTTTTCACACGTACTCACTGTGGTGGGTTGCCGTGTTTGCGCAGGGGTCGTTCGGCGTGTTTGCTGCGCAACACAGGCGCGATCGGTTCGGAGCCGACCGGTTCCGTTGACCAGAGGGTTTTCTCGCCTTCCGACGCAGTGCCACATTGGCACCGAACGGTATGGGTGAATCTCAGGGTCGGATGTGAGTCCGGAGTCGTAGGGGGATCGCGACCGTAGGACGACTTGTTTCGCGACCCGTGAGTGATGTGGAAGCCGGTCCGGATCGGTGAGGATCGAAGGGGCAAGCACACCGATGAAGGGATGTCCGTGTCCATCAATGAGGTTGATAACCATGCAAGCACCGGCACAAACGGCATGATCATCAGCACGATGAACGATCTTCCGGGCTATGAGGTGGTCGAGGTGCTCGGTGATGTCGTCGGCCTGACGGTGCGCAGTCGGCACCTGGGGTCGCAGATTGGAGCCGGCATCAAGTCGATGTTCGGTGGCGAGCTCAAAGGCATGACGAAGATGCTCTACGACAGCCGGATCGAAGCCAGGGACCGGCTGGTCGACAGCGCTCAGCAACGCGGTGCACACGCCGTTCTCGCAATGCGCTTCGACGCCAATGACTTCGGCGACGGCGGTCAGGAGATCTGCGCGTACGGCACCGCGGTCAAGATCCAGAAGCGATAACTGGCCACCTCCAATGGGCCACGGCGGTAACCAATGCGGTCCGCGCGCTGATCGTGCAGGCCGACGGCGACACGCGCGCGTTCTAGAGGTGTGACCCGAATACGCCAAGAAGGGGCAATGGCGGGATCTGGTAGCTGAGGCCGGTGTCTGTTCCTACGGGCATCCGGCCGCTGGGGATGCGCGATGCCCTGTTCTGAAGATGGTCAGACCGACCGTGGGGCGTCGAGTTACCGCAGCACTGTTGATCCCGGTGCGGTGTGGCTGAGCGTGTCGCGGCGGGATGCGGCGCGAGGGTCGCCGGAGCCCAAGGTAATGAACACCACTCGGAGAACATCAACTTCGGCGCCATCGGGGTCGACATCAACGTCGAGCTCGCCGCACTCGGGCCGACCGGCTAGCGGCCGGCCCCTACGAATGCGCGACACACCGTTCTGATATCAGACCGGTCACGGTCCTGCACGACATGCAAGCCGTGGCCGTTTAGAACCGAGCGCTATGCGGCAGTTGAGTGCGTTCGGCGGCTGAACGAAGAACCGAGGTCGAGAGTCCTTCTCGGCAGCAGATAAATGGGTCGCGTTGTTCAGACCGGACTGCGATGGTGGGGTGGGGCGTGTCGAAGGATGTACAGATGCAGATCCAGCCAGAAGACCGGAAGTGGTCGGCTGAGGCTCCCCCCGGATAGTGGACACCTGATTCGCAGGACTAATGATCCTGCTGGAAGGATGTCCACATGCCTCCTCGCAAGCGCCGGTCGTTC